>JBDUBO010000004.1:0-79392 GCA_040004115.1 Gammaproteobacteria bacterium
TCTGTACCGCAAGATTCACAAGCACAATATCGTGCTTGAACAGTAGTCCGCGCGGATTTCTTTCCAGAAAGCATGCGGCGCCGTCCTTCCGGGCGGCGCCGCGCTGCCGTTTGCAACGATCCCTAACTTAAGACTTCAACACTCCCGAAAGCTTCGCAGCATGCGTGGCGAGCGCATCCATCAGCGGCGGATTCAAGCAGTCATAGGGCTCCAAGCCCAGCTCCTTGAGCCGCGCGCGCACCGCGCCCATGGCCGCCGGATCCTCACCCGCCTCGATGATCGAGGAAACGAATGCCGCAAAACCCGGCGCCGCCCAGCCGGATTCCGTCGACAATTCGGGATGCACGAAATCGAGTCCGTAAAACGCGTGCTTACCGTTCTCGATACGGCCGAACATGTGGGTGCCGCACACCTTGCAGGCATGACGCTGAATGGTCGCCGACGGATCGACGATGCCCAATTTATCGCCGTTCTGCGTAACCTTCACCTTGTCCTTCGACACCACCGCGACCACCGAGAACTTCGCGCCCTTCGGCTTCCAGCACTTGGTGCAGCCGCAGGCGTGGTTGTGCGCGATCTGCGCGCCGATCGACACCTTGACCGGCTTATCCGTGCACTTGCAGGACAGGGTGCCCCCCGCGAAATCCTTCGATCCCTGCTTGACACCGTTGTCGACCGACGGATGAATTGAAACTGCCATGATTCTTCCTCCCACTAGTTATCACAGTCCGCTCAGTACTTGATCACCGAACGGATTACCTTACCCGCATGCATCATCTCGAAGGCATCATTGATCTTGTTCAATGGCAGCACTTCGCTGATCATTTCATCGATCTTGATCTCGCCGCCTAGGTACCGATCCACATAGCCTGGTAATTGAGAACGGCCTTTGACCCCGCCGAATGCCGAGCCGCGCCACACTCGGCCGGTGACCAGCTGGAATGGACGAGTCGAGATTTCCTGGCCCGCTCCAGCGACGCCGATGATAACTGATTCGCCCCATCCCTTGTGACAACACTCCAGGGCGGAACGCATGACGTGAACGTTGCCTATGCATTCGAACGAGTAGTCGACACCGCCATTGGTCATGTCGACGATGACTTGCTGAATGGGCTTGTCGTAGTCCTTCGGGTTCACATAGTCCGTCGCGCCGAGCGATTTGGCCATGGTCCATTTGCTGGGGTTTAAGTCGACCGCGATGATGCGCGAGGCCTTGGCCATCACCGCACCTTGCACCACCGACAGACCGATGCCGCCGAGGCCGAACACGGCAACTGTCGACCCCGGCGTCACCTTCGCCGTATTCAACACCGCTCCGATGCCCGTGGTAATGCCGCAGCCTAACAGGCACACCTTGTCGAGCGGCGCCTTCGGGTTGATCTTCGCCACCGAAATCTCCGGCAGAACGGTGTATTCCGAAAATGTGCTGGTGCCCATGTAGTGCAATACCGGCTTGCCCTTGAATGAGAAACGAGACGTGCCATCCGGCATGACGCCCTTACCCTGGGTAATTCGAATGCGCTGACACAGGTTGGTCTTGCCGGACAAGCAGTATTCGCAGGTTCCGCACTCCGGGGTGTACAGCGGAATGACGTGATCGCCGGGCTTGACGCTGGTCACGCCGCTGCCGACTTCCTCGACGATGCCGCCGCCTTCGTGACCCAAAATCACCGGGAATAACCCTTCCGGATCGGCGCCCGAGAGCGTAAAGGCATCCGTATGGCAGACACCGGTCGCAACGATGCGTACCAAGACCTCGCCGGCTTTCGGTCCGTCCAGATCGACTTCTTCGATGCTCAACGGTTTATCGGCTTCGAAGGCAACAGCCGCTCTGGTCTTCATCAATTAGGCTCCTGATTCGTGCGCGCCCGGCGACGCAGCGTTGTTCACCGACAAGCAGCAACCGTGCCAGCGGGCGTTCACATAGGCATAACTCTGATTGATCAATTACTTGCGGCGTAAGACATAACGCAGCACAGGGCCTGTCATGCCGGGTGTTTCTGATCCGCCACAGTTTGTGCTTCAAAAATGAAGCAGCCGTGCCTGTATCTAATCCAACACAGAGTGCGACAAATCTGATCCTCGGGCGTGACAGTGATGTACCGGCCGCCGTGGCTCGCACCGTCACTCTGTTGGCTCTAAAACCACAAATGGTACGAACGCAACAAAAGCAACAGCTCAGCCGTGGCCCGCTCGTCAAATGCGCGATTGCTGCTGGTTTCCCGGGTCACCGGAGCGGCCAAGCGAGCCCGAAGTTCATCCTGTTGGAGCTTGGATGCGGCCCCGGTTGCTCCATTGGTACGCCTCTTGCAGTCGATTCAATTTAGCTTCCCAAACGTCAGGTGGCGTTTGGCGACTGTGGGAAAAGCTGCGGTCGGTTGTGGCGACATCGCTGCGGCCTTCAACGTCACGACAAAGAACTCGAAACGGAGGGAGTTTTCATGAATAAGCGTACCAAGCTTGTTATCGCAGCCGGCGCCGCGATTTGGTTGGTTCCGATGACCCGTGCCATGGCGGGAATCGACGTTCAGGCCGGCGATTGGAAGATAGATTTTTCCGGCAATGTGAATGCCTTTTATGTGAGTGCCAAATGCGACGATCCGACTTCGACCACAGCTGTGGCCGGCGGTCTCGCTTGCGTCGGCGATCGCTCGTCGTCGGTGCGCAACGGCTTGCTGCCCGCGGCATTGGTGTTCAGTGCCACAACGCGCCAATCGGACTTCGACATCGATGTGACCATTGGATTTTATCCGGGCATCAATAGCTCCCTGGGAGGAGCCGTCAATGGCGCAGCCAACCCGTCTGCATTACAGTCGCCAGGCATCGATGCTCGCCAGATTTACTTTACCTTCGGCGACGCGAGCTGGGGCACAGTCAAATTGGGCCGCGACATTGGCCTCTTCGGTAAGGATGCCATTCTCGACGATATGACCCTGCTCGGAGTAGGTACCGCATCGGGCAATGCGGCGCCGAGCAATACCAGTCTTGGGCGCATCGGCATCGGCTACATCTACACCGACTGGGAACCGCAGATCACTTATACCACCCCCATCTTCAGCGGATTCTCCGGATCGGTCGGAGTGTTCCAGCCGCTGGATCCCCTCGATGGAACGGGGTACGTATCGCACAATGCGCCGCAGATCCAAGTCGGAGCCTCTTATGCCTGGGGCGACCCGAAGAGCGACGCATTGACCGGCAAGGTCTGGGTCGACGTCGTCAGCCAGAAATTAAAGCTCAATTCGGGCGCCACTCTCCTCCCGGGCCAAGCGACGAGTTACACGGGTACGGCTGTCGATGGTGGCGTCAAGCTGGATGTCTCAGGATTTGAGGCGGTGCTGTACGGATACACCGGCAAGGGCGTTGGAACCACGGGCTTGTATCTACTGGCCACGTCCGCACTCGGCGACAAGCGCAAGTCCGACGGCGGCTACCTGCAGGCGACCTACAAATTCGATAAGTTGAAGTTGGGTGTGAGCTACGGAGTATCGGACCTCAAACTCGCCGACGACGAACGGGCCGGTGAAGCGTTCAACGATCTGGTCAAGCGCAACAAGTCCGGCGTTATCGGTGTGTATTACAGCCTGACGAAGAGCGTCACGCTGGTGGGCGAGTTCGTCGACACCAAGGCAGAGGCATGGAACGGCAACTCGGCGACGCAGAAGGATATCGCGCTCGGCGGCATCCTGTTCTTCTGATCTGGGGTGGCGACAGGAGTCGCCTGGCTCAAATCGGCGGCGCGGAGTGATGCGTCGCCGATTTCCCTGCTAACTGTGCCACACTTGAGCCGTGCCTATTCGTGCCGTCCACGTTTGTATTGCCGCCGCATCTTGCATGGCCGTGGTCTTGCTTGGGGCGCGGCCGGCACGGGCGCTCGAGGAAGCAACGCAACCGTCAGGCAGTGCGTGGCCGCTGCTCCGCGCCAAGTATTACGGCGAGAGGTTCATGGGCGAGGTCGACGAGGCCTATATGAGCCTGGAAGTGCCTGCCAATACCCCGGATCCCGCGGCAACCCCGTTGACCTTGCGCTTCGCCGACGATGATCATCGCCGCATCAAACGGGTACGAGTGTTCATCGACAACAATCCCTCACCGCTGGTTGCCACCTTCGACTTTCCGAGCACACCCATCACGGAGATCAACATGCGCGTGCGCATCGATCGCTTCACCTCGGTGCGCGCCATCGCCGAAACGGCCGACGGCGGTCTGGAGATGCGCAGCGGCTGGGTGAAGGCCAGCGGCGGCTGCTCCGCGCCGCCGAGTGCGGCGGCCGGCGGCATGCTCGGCGAGATTCGGGTGCGGGCGGCTCCGGACTCAAAGTCGTTGCAGGTGTCCATCAGGCATCCCAACGCGTCGGGCTTTCAAATCGATCCTGTCTCCGGTGATGCCATTCCGGCCCACTACATTTCACACATCCGCGTGAACGCCGGCGCGGGCGCCTTGCTCGATGCTGAAACGGGCATTTCCCTGAGCGAAAATCCCTCGCTGCGAATCGCCTCCGACCGGCCCGTGGCGATGCCCATCAGCGTCGATGCGGTGGATTCCAACACTCAAGCACATTACACCGCGTCCAATGGGAGCCGTTGAGGCGCGCATCGGCCCGCGGCTGCTTGCGTGTCTCATGGTGTGCGCCGCCACTGCGGCGTACGGCTTCAATCTGAGCGAGCCCAGCCCCGGGATATTCGTGCACGTCGGAAGGCAGCTTGCGCTGGACGTGCCCGGCCATGACGACATCGCCAACATCGGTTTCATCGTCGGCAAAAATTGCGTCGCCGTCATCGATACCGGAGGATCGGTGCGCATCGGCCGCGAGTTGCGCGCCGCGATCGCGCTGCGTACGGCGCTGCCGGTCTGCTTTGTGATTAACACCCATGTGCACGTCGATCATGTGCTCGGCAATACCGCATTCAAGAGCGACCGCCCCAGCTTCGTCGGCCATGCGGCGCTGTCCCAGGCGATGGCGCGCAGCCGGGAATTCTTCCTCGCGCAATACGGCGGCGATCTGGATTCACCACCGAGCGCCGATCAGATCGTCGCGCCGGATAGGGCGGTGGATCATGAACTCAGCCTGGATCTCGGTGGCCGGCAATTGACATTGCGCGCCTGGCCGACGGCGCACACCGACTGCGACCTGACGATATTCGATGTACAAACCGGCACCCTGTGGACCGGCGATCTCTTGTTTCGCGAACGCCTGCCGGCATTGGATGGCAGCCTCAAGGGTTGGCTCAAGGTACTCGACGAACTCGGCAGCATGAAGGTCGTGCTGGTGGTGCCGGGCCACGGGCCGGTCACGCACGATCTGGCGGCGGCGCTCGTTCCTGAACGCAGCTACCTACAGGCCTTGGCCGCAGGGATTCGCGACGAACTCGCCCGCGGCAAATCGCCGCAAGATGCGATCGAACACGTGGCAGCGGCGGAGAAACCGAATTGGCTGCTGTGGGATTCGGTGCATCCTCGCAATGTGATGCGCGCAATCCAGGAGTTGGAATGGGAATAAGCCGCCGGGCGTTTCTGCAGCTGGCGGCGGGCGGGGCAGGCGGCGCGGCGACGCTTGGCGCTGGAATTCTAAGGCTCGCTCACGCACGACAATCCCGTGCTGGGCTTAAGGCCAAGATCGTGATTGCCGGCGGCGGATTCGCCGGTGCAGCCTGCGCGTTGGCATTGCGCCATTTGAATCCCGCCTTCGAGGTTACATTGGTCGACCCGGACGATCGCTACATCACCTGTCCGATGAGCAATGCCGCGTTGGTGGGCTTGCGCACTCTTGAATCCATCACCGTGTCGCGCCGCGGCCTCGAGCGCGCCGGGGTCACCTATGCGCGCGATCGAGTCATTGGCATCGACACGCAGCGGCGCCATGCGCGACTCGGCAGAGGCGCGGTTCTCGGATACGACCGTCTGGTCGTGGCGCCCGGAATTCGCTTTCTGTGGGGAACACCCCAGGGCTATGACGAGTCCGCGTCACTCGCCATGCCGCACGCTTGGGTTGCAGGGGCACAGACTCAGATCCTGGCGGCGCAGCTGCGCGAGATCCGCGATGGTGGAGTGGTGGCGATCAGCGTACCGACCGGGCCCATGCGTTGTCCTCCCGGGCCGTTCGAGCGTGCCAGTCTCATCGCGGGCTTTTTGAAGGCGAACAAACCTCGTGCCAAAGTGCTGATATTCGACGCCAATAATCACTTTCCCAGACAGGAGGCATTTACCGATGCCTGGCGTTCCCTGTATCCGGGGATGATCGAATGGATTCCAATGACCGAGGATGGCGCCGTAGTGCGGGTGGCTCCCACGGGAATGACGCTGTTTACCTCGCTTGGCAAGCATCGCGTTGACGTGGCCAACGTCATACCGCCGCAGGCGCCGGGCTTGCTGGCCGTGCAGGCCGGCCTCGCTTCCGATCATGGGTGGTGTCCTATCAAGCCGCTGACCTTCGAGTCGCAGTTGATCGAGGGTGTGCACGTGATCGGCGATGCCTGCATTGCGGATCCCATGCCGAAGTCTGCGTCCGCGGCGAATGCCCAAGCGAGGCAATGCGCGCTCGCCGTCGTAGCCTCGCTCGAGGAACGCGAACCTGCGACACCCCGCTTCGAGAGCGTGTGTTACAGCCTGCTGGAGCGGGGCAGTGCGTTGTCCATCCACGGCCGATTCGACGTGGCCGGCGGCGCAATACGCCAATTGCCGCGACTGGGGGAGGTCGCCGCCAGCGCCCAGCAGGAGGCACGCAACGCGGAAGAATGGTACCAACATATCGTGAAGGAATCGTTCAGCACTTGAGGGACCCCCGCGCCGGCAGCGCCGCCGCCGTTGGGTGTGGCAGCGCCGCCGCTGGGTGTGCTACCTGCTGAGTGTGCTAACGGACGGGGCGACGAGCTTCTGCCAGCCCCGGCGGGCGCGTTCGATACTGGCCTGAGGCTTGTCGAGGAAGAATTCCAGCGAGGTGCCGCTCGAAAAGCAGTAACGCTTGCCGTCGTCCGGATCGATCCAATTGAGGGAGCAGTCTGCCTTGATTCTAGCTCCCGCCGCCACGCCGATTGGGTCGAGACTATCGAACTCACCCCGCATGCGGGTCGGCGGCACAGCGGCTTTCCAAATGCCGGCACCGTGGCCCGCGTCGTGGCCGGCGTTGTGGCCGGCGTTGTGGCCGGGGGGCACGGCCGTAGTTTGCGCAACACATTCCCGGGCCGCCGACCCTAGGATCAGCAGCAACACACAGGAGATGACGGGTGGTGCAGCGGGCATGCTCCCCATTCCACCAATGACTCGCCGTGAATACAACTGTTTCAGTTCTGAAACACTGGTTTTTTACGGTTAATCGGGTGAGTATCGTCCTCAAAAGGGGGAAGTATTCCTTGGTGTTATCGAGAGAAAAACCCGCTGCGCCGCCCGCGGGCATCCGTCGCGTCGTGCTTTTTTCCATGCTTGGGCTGTTTGCCGGCTGCGCGCACTATCAGGCGGCGCCGCTGGCCCCTGCGCAGAGCGCCGACGCGTTTGCAGCGCGCCGGCTCAGCGATGTGCCTGTGCATGACGCGCTCGCGCGCCTCACGCCCCAGTCGGTGACAGTATGGCCGCCGCGCGAGTGGGACCGCGCCGAATTGCTGGCGGTGGCGTTGACCCAGAATCCGCAACTGGCGGTGGCACGGGTGGAGGTGGATGCGGCGCTGTCGCGCGAGATCACCGCGGCGCAAGCGCCCAATCCTGATCTGACGCTGCAATCGGAATATGCACGGCACGATCCCCATCCTTGGCTGTATGGCGTGAGTTTGAATTGGCTGTTGCGCTCACCTGAACGCCGCCGCCTGGACAGGGAAATCGCCGGCCTCGACACCGACAACGCAAGATTGCAGCTGATGGACCAGGCCTGGGCGGTGCGAAGCGCCCTGGCTGGGGCGCTATCCGATTGGGAGGGCGCTCGGCGCCGTTCGGTTCTGCTCGATCGGCTTGCCGCCGCTCAAGACCGGCTGCTGGTGCTGGTGCGCCAACGGATCAAGGGGGGCGAGGATGCGCCGAGCGAGCTTTTGATCAGCGAGCAGGCGCGAATCCAAATCGAACAGCAATCGGCTGAATTGCGCAAGGCGGTGGATGCCGCGCAAGCTGCTGCTGCCAAGGCCTTGGGCCTGCCGCCGCAGGCACTGGACGGTGTAACTTTCGCATGGCCGGATTGGGGCGAGCCCGCGCCGCTGAACGAGGATGCAGAGCACCGGTCGCGCGAGCAGGCGCTGCTGTCGCGTGCCGATCTTGGGCGGGCGATCGGCGAGTACGCGGCCGCGGAAGCGAAACTGCAGCAGTCGATAACACGCCAGTACCCGCAGCTCGTGCTCTCTCCCGGTTACTACTGGGATCACGGCATTGCCAAATTTCCCTTCGATGTGGGCTTCACGTTGCCGTTGAACCGCAATCGCGGCGAGATCGCGGAGGCCCGCACCGGCCGTGAACTCGCTGCGCAGCGCATGCTTGCGCTGCAAGCGGGCATCTATGGCGAGATCGTGGCGGCTGAGCGTGCCGAGCGAATTGCCCGCACCGGCGCTGACGCAGCCGAGCGGCAGCTGGATGCCGCACGGCGCCAGAAGCAAACGGCCGATCTGTCCGTGCGTCTGGGAGCCGCCGACATTCAGGATCAGGTTGGCGCGGAAATACTCACCGTGCGCGCCGAACTTGCGGCACTCGAGATGCGCGCTCAACTGCAGAACTCGCGCAACGACCTGGAGGACGTGCTGCACGCACCTTTGTCAGGCCCCGAACTTGCACTCGCGCAATCCATGTCAATGCTGGTGTCGGGAGCCGGATCTTGAACTTCGCTGCGTCGCGCCTGGTGCCGCTCGCCTGCTGCCTACTGCTCGGCATGTCCGTGCGGGCGGACGACGACGACGACAAGGCGGCAACGGTCGGGCCGCAATCCGCACAACCCAGTCTGAACGCCGAGCAGCAACGCGCGGTCGGCATCATCGTCGCACATCCACCGGCCGCCAAAGCGCCGCAGCGAATCGAGGCGTTGGGCCTGGTGCTGGATGCGACGACGCTGACATCCGATCTCGGCGACGCCGGCGCTGCCGCGGCGGCCGAACATTCTGCGTCGGCCGAGCTCGCGCGGCTGCGCGCGCTGCACGAGGGCGGAGCCGGCGCCTCGCTCAAGATGATCGAAGCGGCTCAGGCGGAGCAGGCGAAAGCTCAGGCCGAGTCGCAGAACGCGGCAGCGCGCCTTGCCCTGCATTGGGGACCGCTCGCCGCGCAACCGGTCGGCATACGCCAGAAAATCATCGAGGCTGCAACGGCCGGCCACGGCCTGCTGCTGCGAGCGGACTTGCCGGGCCGACACAGCCTGGGCGTGAACCCGAGCAAGGCCCTGCTGGATGTGGACGGCATTCTGGTTCCGGGACAGGTGCTGGGAACACTGCGGCAAACCAGTGAACTGCAAAGTGCCGCAGTGCTGATCGAAGTGCCGAATGCACCGTCGGGCCTGGGTCCGGGCGCACGCGTACCGGTTGCGCTCCTGACGGCACAGCGCTCCGGGGTGCTGCTGCCGCGCGATGCCTTGCTCTACGACGAGAACGGAGCCTTTGTCTATAAGCAATTGACCAAAAAGGCCCCGACAGAGAACTCGCGTTATGCGCCCGTGAAAGTACATTTGCTGCTCGCCCTCGGGGATGGCTGGCTGGTCGACGGCGTCGATGACAACGACGACATCGTCGTGCACGGCGCGGGCATTCTGTGGTCGCTGCAGGGCGTGGGCACGCAGCAGCATGACGACGACGACTAGGACGCCGTCGTGCTTGCCGCCATCGTTCGCGCTTCGCTGCGCAATCCGCGCATTATCACCGCGCTCACCTGTCTGATCGCCGCGCTCGGCCTGGCCGCGCTGCTCAAGGCGCGTTTCGATGTTTTTCCGGACTTCGCACCGCCCCATGTGCTGGTGCAGACCGAGGCCCCCGGCCTTGATGCCACGCAGGTGGAAGCCTTGGTCACACGGCCTCTGGAGGGGCTGCTGGCCGGAACCGAGAACGTCAAAACGGTGCGGTCGACCTCAAGCCAGGGGCTGTCGGCTATCCAAGTCGTGTTCGACCGGGGCGGCGACCCCTATCGTCAGCGCCAGGTCGTTACCGAGCGGCTGGCCGAATTCGGCGGCATGCTGCCGCAGGGGGTCGGTGCACCGCTGTTATCGCCGCTGAGCTCCTCGATGGAGTATCTGGTGCATTTCGGTTACACCAGTGACCGCCTCACGCCGGTGGAATTGCGCGATGTGGTGCAATGGACGATCAAGCCGCAGATTCTCGCCGTTCCGGGCGTGGCGCAGGCGCAGCTATTCGGTGGCGACGTTCGCGAGCGCCAGATCGAAATCGATTCGGCAAAGCTCGCCGCGGTGGAGCTGACTCTCGACGACGTGCTGGCCGCCGCCAAGCGAGCCACCGGTTTGATTGGGGGAGGGTACTTCGAAACGCCCACGCAGCGCATCGTGATCCAAGCCCAAGCACCGGGCGTCACGCTCGAGGCGCTGGCCCAAGCGGTGGTGGGCACGCGCCGCGGGTTGCCGGTGCGCTTGGGCGACGTTGCAAGCCTGCGCGAGGGTGCCGAACCGCGCTTCGGCGATGCCTTGATCGGCGGCAAGCCGGGCATACTCATCGAAACCTCGACTCAATTCGGCGCGAACACGCTCGAAGTCACGCGTGCGCTGGAACAGCGTCTCGATGCCATGGTGCCCGCACTTGCCAAGCAGGGCGTGCAATATCATCCGGCGTTGCTGCGCCCCGCCAGCTTCATCGAGAGCGCGATCGCGAAGCTGCGCAATTCGCTAGCCATCGGCGCCGTGCTTGTGGTTGCGCTGCTATTGATCACGCTGCGCGACTGGCGCGGCGCACTGGTCTCATTCAGCGCCATTCCGCTCGCCTTGCTGACGACCGTGTGGATTCTCGAAGCCTGGGGCCTTTCCCTCAACACGATGACGCTGGGCGGGCTGGTTGTGGCGTTGGGCGTCGTCGTCGACGACGCCGTCATCGACGTCGAGAACATCCTGCGCCGGCGCCGCAGTGCCGCGCGCGATGTGGCCATCGGCGAGCTGTTCATGGACGCCTCGCTGGAGGTGCGGCGGCCGGTGTTCTATGCAACCGCAGCTGTGGCGGTGGCTTTCCTGCCCATATTGATGATGTCTGGGTTGCAAGGCGCATTTTTTCGCCCCTTGTCGATCTCCTTCCTGCTCGCCGTGGGGCTGTCGTTGCTGGTTGCCATGAGCGCGACGCCGGCGCTGTGCGCGCTGGTCATGGCGCGGCACATACCCAAGTCCGAGGCAGCCTTTCTGCAACGCTTGAAACGCCGCCAGTTGGGTGCCATTGCCTGGCTGAGCAGGCGGCCGCGCGCGCTCATTGCCATCGTCCTCGTGAGCGGCGTGGCCGGAATTATATTGCTGCCGCTGCTGGGCGCGCGCCTGCTGCCCGATTTTCGCGAGAACTACTTGATTGCGCACGCCTCGCTGCGCCCCGGAATCTCACTGCCGGAGACCACGCGCGTCGGCGAACTGATCTCCAAGGGGCTCATCGCCATCCCCGGCGTCAAGAGTGTGGCGGAGCAAATCGGCCGGGCCGAAAACGGCCAGGATCCGGATGCGCCGAACAAGAGCGAGTTCGAAGTGCAGATCGATCCGCGGCAGGGTCGAAGCGCCGCCGAGATCGAGGCCGCGATCCGCGATGTGTTCGACGATTTTCCGAATCAACTCGTGGAGATCTACTCAGTGCTCGCCGAGCGCATCGGTGAAACTTTATCCGGGGAGTCAGCGCCGTTTTCGATCAGCGTGATCGGCTCGGATCTCGACGCCGATGATCGCGTCGGTGCGCAGATCGTCGATGTGCTGCGGCATCTGCCCGACGGTGGCAGCGTTCGTCTCATAGTGCCGCCGCGCGAGGTGGAATTGCACTTGGAATTGCTGCCCAAACAACTGGCCATCTACGGATTGCAGGCCGCGGACGTGTTGCAGACGGTCAACGCCGCGTATCACGGCAGCGTCGCGGCCGAACTCAATCAGGCAGACCGCAGCGTCCCGGTGGTGGTGCGCATCGCGGACGCCGGCGCCGATCCGAGCGCGGTTGGCGCGCTGCTGCTGCGCGGCCGCGACGGCGCCGTTACACCTCTGTCCGCGGTTGCCAAGATCACCATGATCTTGGCGCGCAGCCTCATCGATCACCAAGACGGCCTGCGCCGCCAAATCGTGGTGGCAGCGCCGAAGAGCACCGATCAGGCCGGCTACGCCGACGCGGCGCGCAAGGCGATCGCCGCCAAGGTGTCGTTGCCGCGGGGAGTGTTTCTACGTTATGGCGGCGCCGCCGAGGCGCAGACCGCCGCGCGAAATGAATTGCTGCTGCATTCGGCCGCTGCGTTCGTGCTCATCGTGCTTCTGCTGGCGCTGGCATTCGGTCACGCACGGCACGTGCTGCTGGTGCTGCTGTCCCTGCCGAGCACCTTGATCGGCGGCGTCGCCGCGGTGGCACTGAGCGGCGGCACGCTGACCCTGGGGGCCATGGTCGGCTTCGTCGCCCTGTTCGGCATGGCGGCGCGCAATACCATTTTGCTGGTGTCTCACTATGACCATCTGGTGCAGGTGGAGGCACAGCCCTGGAATTTGCAGACCGCCTCGCGCGGCGCCGAAGAGCGGCTGACACCGGTGCTGTTAACCGCGCTGCTCACGGGGCTGGCGCTGCTGCCGGTGGCGTTGCAACTGCATCAACCCGGCCACGAAATCGAGGGTCCGATGGCGGTGGTAATTCTCGGCGGCTTGGTGTCTTCTACACTAGTCAGCCTGTTGCTCATTCCGCCTTTGGCGGCGCGATGGCTGCGGCCTTCGATCAATGGGAGTTGAGATGGACATTATTTTTTTCACGAGGACCAAGCAATGAAAATCAAATCGGCGTTTGTATTTGGCGCGGCCATGCTGGCCGGCGGCTACACCTGGGCGGCGGCTCCGCCGCTCACGACGACCAAGACCATCACCATAGAAGCGCCGGCGGCCAAGGTGTGGGACTTGGCCAAGAATTTCGACGGCCTGAACACCTGGCATCCGGCGCTCGCCAGCGACGAGATTGTCGAAGGCAAGAACAATGTCGTCGGGGCCGTGCGCTTGCTGACGCTGAAGGGCGGCGGCACCATCAAGGAGAAGCTGCTGGCCTACGACGCCAAGGGCCGCATGTACAAATACACCATTCTGGAAGGCGTGATCCCCGTAAGCCACTACACATCCACCTTGTCAGTCAAGTCCGCCGGCAAGGGCAAGTCCAAGGTCATCTGGAGCGGCCACTTCAAGCGCAAGAATGTCGGCGCCAATCCCGGCGACAATGAGAACGACAAGGCCGCCGTGGGCGCGATCAACGGCGTGTACCAGGGCGGCTTGGATAACTTGAAGAAGATGGCGGAGGCGAAGTAGGCGCCACGGCAGAGTTATCGGGTTAAGGATCGAGCGTTGGCCCGGCGAGGTTCGCCGGGCCGGTGCTGACGCTAGGGCCATTGATTCGACGCTGCTAAGTGGGTGCCGCTCGATCGCAGTAGCGGGCCTTGCAAAGGAGGACTATGCTCTAGCTATCCTGTTTCGGTCCCTGCCATGAACGCCCTAGATTCGTTCCATCCTGCCGTTGCCGCGTGGTTTTCGCGGACTTTCGATGCGCCGACTCCCGCGCAGGAGCAGGCGTGGCCGGCATTGATGGCGGGGCAACATGTGTTGGTGGCCGCTCCGACGGGATCCGGCAAGACTTTTGCGGCCTTTCTGGCGGCCATCGACCAGCTGGTGAAGGAGGGGCTGCAAGGGCCGCTGCCCGATGAGACCCGCATACTGTATGTGTCGCCGCTGAAGGCGCTGTCCAACGACATACAGCGCAATCTCGACGCGCCGCTCGAGGGCATTCGAGAAGAGCTCGCGGTACTGGGACTGCCAGATGTGGCTATCCGCGCCATGGTGCGCACCGGCGACACCTCGCAGTCCGATCGCGCCGGCATGCGGCGCAGGGCGCCGCACATTGTCGTGACCACGCCCGAATCGCTGTATATCTTGCTCGGGTCCCAGTCGGGCCGCGACATGCTCGCCACTTGCCGGACCGTCATCGTCGATGAGATTCATGCCATTGCCGGCAACAAGCGCGGCGGGCATCTGGCGCTGTCTCTGGAACGCCTACGGGCGCTCGCCGGTTCGAGGCTGATGCGCGTGGGTTTGTCGGCGACGCAAAAACCCATTGAAGAAATGGCGCGGTTCCTAGTCGGCGGCAGCTCCGGTGCCTGCACCATCATCGACAGCGGCCATGCGCGCAACCGAGATTTGGCTTTGGAGTTGCCGCCGGCGCCGCTCGAGGCGGTGATGTCGGGCGAGGTGTGGACTCAGGTCTACGATCGGCTGGCGGAACTGGTGCGCGAGCATCGCACCACACTGGTGTTCGTCAATACGCGCCGCATGACCGAACGCGTGGCGCGGCATCTGTCCGAACGGTTGGGCGAGGAGAACATTGCCGCGCACCATGGCAGCCTGTCCAAGGAGCGGCGCCTCAACGCGGAACAGCGCTTAAAACGCGGCGAATTGAAAGTCCTGGTGGCGACCGCCTCATTGGAACTCGGCATCGATATCGGCGACGTGGACCTTGTCTGCCAGTTAGGCTCGACGCGCTCCATCAATGCCTTTCTGCAGCGCGTCGGCCGTGCCGGCCACTCGGTGGGCGGCATTTCCAAGGGCCGGCTGTTTCCCTCGTCGCGCGACGAGCTGGTGGAATGCGCGGCGCTGCTCGACGCGGTGCGGCGCGGCGAGTTGGATCGCCTGAGCATTCCGACCAATGCTCTCGATGTCCTGGCTCAGCAGATCACCGCCGAAGTGGCTGCGCGCGAGTGGGGCGAGGATGAGTTGTTCGCTCTCATGCGCGGCGCTTATCCCTACCGCGATTTGAAGCGCGAAGAATTCGACCAATGCGTGCGCATGCTGGCAGAAGGCTTCAGCACCCGGCGCGGTCGGCGAGCGGCGCTGCTGCATCACGACTCGGTCAACAAGATGTTGCGACCGCGCAAAGGCGCGCGGCTGACGGCAATCACCTCCGGCGGCGCCATTCCCGACAACGCCGACTACAAAGTCATGCTGGAGCCCGAGGGGCATCTGGTCGGCACGGTGAATGAGGATTTTGCGGTCGAGAGTTTGCAGGGCGACGTATTCCAATTGGGCAATACGTCGTTTCGGATCTTGCGGGTCGAGCGTGGCACGGTGCGAGTCGAGGATGCGCACGGCCAGCCGCCTTCAATCCCGTTCTGGCTGGGCGAGGCGCCGGGCCGCACCGAGCAGCTGTCGGCGGCCGTCTCGAGGTTCAAGCAGGAAATCGAGCTGCATCTGAACGGCGGACCGGGCGCTGCGATGTCGTGGCTGATCGAGACCGTGGGACTCGACCAAACGGCGGCCTTGCAAGTCGTTCAGTACCTGAGTGCGGGTCGTGCGGCCTTGGGTTGCCTACCCACATTCGACACGGTGGTATTCGAGCGCTTCTTCGACGAATCCGGCGGCATGCAGCTGATCATTCATTCGCCCTTCGGCAGCAGGGTGAACCGTGCCTGGGGGTTGTCCTTGCGCAAGCGGTTTTGCCGTACTTTCAATTTTGAATTGCAGGCCGCTGCGACCGAAGATCACATCGTTCTGTCCTTGACGCACGCCCATAGTTTCGAATTGGCAGAGGCCGCGCGCTACCTGAACTCCAACACCGTGCGGCCGGTGCTGGTGCAGGCTTTGTGTGCCGCGCCCATGTTCGAGGTGCGCTGGCGGTGGGACGCCGGCATTTCGCTGGCGCTGCCGCGTTTTCGCGGCGGCAAGAAAATTCCGCCGCAAATTGCGCGTATGAATGCCGAGGATCTGCTGGCGTCGGTATTCCCGGATCAGGTGGCCTGCGCTGAGAATTTGACCGGCGAAATCGAGATACCCGATCATCCGCTGGTAAGGCAGACGATTCGCGACTGCCTCGAAGATGCCATGGACATCGACCGCTTCGAGAGCGTTTTGCGCGGCCTCGAGAACGGCGCAATCCGTGTAGTGGCGTGCGATCTTACCGAGCCGTCGCCGCTGGCGCTCGAGGCATTGAATGCCCGCCCCTATGCCTTTCTCGACGACGCGCCGCTCGAGGAGCGGCGCACCCAGGCGGTGCTGAGCCGTCGCTGGCTCGATCCCGAGTCCGCCGCCGACTTGGGCAAGCTCGACCCGGACGCCATCGCACGCGTGCGCGCCGAGGCGTGGCCGGACGCGACGACCCCCGACGAGTTGCACGACGCCTTGTTGTGGCTGACCTTCCTCACCGAGGAGGAGGTGCGGCGCAATTCGGCATGGCCGGCGTTGATTGCTATGCTCACCGGGCAGGGGCGCGTGACGCGGATGCCGATGGGGCAGAACGCCTTGTGGGTGGCGGCCGAAAGACGCGCGCTGTTCGATCCGTCGCTGTCGGATGCAGGCATTTCGTTGTCAGACGAATCCATGGTTGAGATCGTGCGCGGCCGACTCGAGGGCTTGGGTCCGGTGACGGTGCCGGTCCTCGCCGATTCGCTGGGCATGCCCGCGTCGACAATCAGCATTGCCTGCGCCAAGCTCGAGGGCGATGGATTTGCCATGCGCGGTCGCTTCACCGAAACAACGACTGAGGAGTGGTGCGAACGCCGCTTGCTGGCGCGCATTCATCGCTACACCGTCAAGCGCCTGCGTGCGGAAATCGAACCCGTGCAGGCTCGCGACTTCATCCGCTTCCTGTGCGAATGGCAGCATGTGCTGCCGGAGGCGCGGATGAGAGGATCCGATGCGCTGGCGGCGGTGCTGACCCAAATCGAGGGCTTCGAAGCCCCGGCCGCGGCCTGGGAGACTGAGATCATTCCATCGCGCATGGCCGAGTACGAGCCGCAATGGTTGGACGAGCACTGTCGTGCAGGGCGGGTTATCTGGGCGCGGCTGGCCGCACGCATCGTTCCGCAAGCCGCCGCCCAGGGTGCTTCGCCGGTGCGTTCCACTCCCATCACCTTGCTGGCGAGGCGCAATGTGCCACTTTGGGCAGCGCTGACCGATCAATCGGATCCGGCTCATCTGACGTCGCGAGGCCAGGTGGTGGCAGATTTTCTGCGGGAAAACGGCGCGTCGTTCTTCGATGAAATAACAGAGCACGCCGGCATGCTGCCTGTGGAAGTGGAGGATGCGCTGGCCGAACTCGTTGCGCTCGGCATGGTGAACTCCGACAGTTTCGCCGGCCTGCGCGTGCTGCTGCTGCCGAGCGGTCGGCGCGGCACCCATTCCAAATTGTCGACTTCCTATGGTGCGCGCCGCAAGCGTCGATTGGCCTTGTTCGGCATGTCGGATGCGGGCCGCTGGGCGCTGGTGCGACGACCCGCGTCGGGCGCAGCGAATCGAACCGACGAGGCGGTCGAGCAAGCGGTGCGCACATTGCTGCGGCGTTGGGGCGTGATTTTCTGGAAGCTGCTCGCTCGCGAGGCGAACTGGCTGCCGCCCTGGCGCGACATACTCATGTGTTGCCGCCGTTTGGAGGCCAGAGGCGAGATTCGCGGTGGCCGTTTCGTCGCCGGCTTCTCGGGCGAGCAGTTCGCAACCCCCGAGGCCGTGAGCCTGCTTCGCGACATGCGCCGCAAGCCTCACGGGCAGCAGCTGGTATGCCTGTCGGCCGCCGATCCCTTGAATTTGATCGGCATCATCACTCCCGGCGCGCGGCTTGCCTCGCTCGCCGGCAATCGGCTGATATATCGCGATGGATTGCCGGTAGCGACTTATGCCGCGGATCAAGTGCGCTACCTTGAAGAGCTGGCCGCCAAGGAGCAATGGGAGGTGCGAACGGCGCTTTTACGGCGGCACACACCGCTCTTGTTGGACGAGCCCGTCGATCCGTCCTGACGCGCGCTCATTTCTAGGCCGGTCGCAGAGCGTCGCCCTTGTGACGCTGTTCGCAAAAATCGCCCGTGGGTACGTGCGCCTGCGTACAGATGGCGTCAACTCCTTCGCGCAAACTGGTAGCTCGAAACGTCACCATAAGAAGCTAATCATGAAACATTTAATATTTGCCGCCGCACTGGCCGCAGCGGCATTCACCGTGCCCGCACCGGTATCTGCGCAAATCGGAGTGTCGCTGAATGTTGGAGAACCAAACTTTTACGGCCGCATAGAGTTGGGCGATGCGCCGACGCCGCGCCTGATCTATCGCAGGCCCGTCGTCATCGAAGGTCAATTAAACGGCCGCCAACCGCTGTACCTGCACGTACGTCCGGGCTATGAGAGAAATTGGCGCAGACATTGCGGCGAGTACAACGCCTGCGACCAGCCCGTGCTGTTCGTGAGGGACGATTGGTACCGCAGGCGCTACGTTCCGCACTATCGCCAGCATCGCGACAGCTACGAACATCGCGGCGAAAACCGCGGCGACAACCGTGGCGACAACCGCGGCGATGACCATGGCGATAGGCACGGCGATGACCATGGCGATAAGCACGGCGATGACCATGGCGATAATCGAGATCATCACTAGGGAAAGGCTCGGGGCGCTCGACGCCGGTGTTGCACGGCGCCGTGCTGCGATTGGCCGCGACGAACCCTGAAAAAAGGCTACCTGGGCCGGTACACGGACAGCTTGCTGTAGGTGCGCCCCGGATCGAACTCGGAGAGCTCGGCTTCGGGCTTGCATTGCGATCGGGCCAGGGCCGCGAATTGCAAGGCGGGCACGGCGGGGCTGAAGTGAAAGCCCTGATATTGATCGCAGCCCAGCGTCTTCAGGAATTCGAGCTGTTCGCTTGACTCGACCCCCTCCGCCACGACCTTCAATTTCAAGCTGTGCGCCAGCGATATGATCGCGCGCACGATGGAGGCATCTTCAGATCGAGACATGACTTCGTTGATGAACCCTCGATCGATCTTGAGTTTGTCGATGGGAAATCGCCGCAGGTAGCTCATGCTGGAATAGCCCGTGCCGAAGTCGTCGACCGATACCAGCACTCCCATCTTACTCAACTTCTCCAGAATGGCGATCGACTCCTCGGGGTCGCTCATCACGGCGCTTTCGGTCAGTTCGACTTCAAGGAAGCGCGCCTCGAGGCCGGCGTCATCCAGCGCACCGCGAATCATCTCGACGATATTGCCTTGCCGGAACTGCGATGCCGATAGATTTACTGCTATCCGCAATGACGGCAGGCCGTCGAGCTGCCAGGCGCGCGCCTGACGGCATGCTTCACGCACCACCCAGGCACCGATGGGACCGATCAATCCGCATTCCTCGGCGATGGGAATGAATTCCGACGGCGGAATTGCTCCACGCACGGGATGCTTCCAGCGCAGCAGCGCCTCGGCGCCGTGCATCGCGCCGGTCGCGGTATTAATCTTCGGCTGATAATGTAGCTCGAATTGTTTTTGCTCCAGCGCCACGCGCATGTCGTTTTCCAATCTGACCTTGTCCTGCGAGTCCGTATCCATGCCCGGCATGAAGCATTGGAAATTGTTGCGGCCGCGTTGCTTGGCGCAGTACATGGCCGCATCGGCGTGGGCCAGAAGGGTCTCGACGCTCGACGCGTCGGTCGGATAAAACGCGATCCCCATGCTGCATGAGGTATGAATTTCAACGTCGGCGACGCGCACCGGCGCCTGCAACGATGCGAGAATCCGCTGTGCGACCTGCTGCGCCGCTTCCGGCTCCGGGCTCGGAGTGACGATCAGCACGAACTCGTCTCCACCCAACCGGGCGACGGTATCGACGTCGCGCACCACCCCCTTGAGTCGCTGCGCCACCTCTTTCAAGAGTTCGTCGCCGGCACGATGCCCGAGCGAATCGTTCACCAATTTGAAGCGGTCGAGGTCGAGCAGGATGACGGCGAACGTTTGGCTGTGGCGCTCGGCGAGCATGATCGATTGGCTGATGCGGTCGTCCATCAATACCCGGTTCGGCAGGCCCGTGAGGGCATCGTGCGTCGCCAGGTGGCGCAATTGCTTGTTGGCGGTCTCGAGCCCCTCTGTGCGCGCTGTCACTACCTGCTCGAGCGTCTCGACCTGCCGGCGCACGATCCGTTCGTTCTGCCACTTGCGCGTCAGGGAATTTGCGCATTGCAAGATCTCGATGGCCTCGAAGGGCTTCTTGACCACCAGCAGCTTGTCAGAATTGTTCAGGCGCGCCACGACGTCGATCCAGTCGTAGTCCGAATGCGCTGAGCAAATGACGATTTGAACGTCGGCGTCGACGGCCCACAGCCGCTCGATCGTCTCCACGCCGTCCCAACCGGGCGGCATGCGCATGTCGACGAACGCCATGGCATAGGGTCGTCCTTCGTCCATTGCCTGCTGGACCAGAGCCACCCCTTCCTGGCCCTGATACGCCGAATCGAGTTCGAAACCCGCGCCGACCGCTGCCGGCAGGCTTTCACCGAGGAGCGCAAGTTCGGCGGCCGCCAGCGTTGCCGCCTCGTCGAGTCGGCTGCCGATGACTTTGCGGAAATCGCCGTGGATATCCCGGTTGTCATCGATGACGAGGATGCGCCGGTTGACAGGCGTGGTGTTCTTAATCATAAACTGCCTCAGGAGACTTGAGCGGTAAATCAAGCGTAAACGTCGCGCCTAAACCCGTCCCGGCGCTGTCGACGCGCAGCGCGCCGCCCAGATCCCGAGCCGCCAGGGCGCCGCTGTGCAAGCCGAAGCCGTGGCCGTCTTTCTTGGTGGTAAAGCCGTGGCTGAAAATTCGCGTCATATGTTCCGGCTGGATGCCGATCCCGTTGTCGCTGACCGCGATCTGTATTCCCTCGGGTCTGTTTGCGACTCGCATGACCACCCGTTTATCCGCCCGTCCCGACGCTTCGCAAGCGTACTTTGCATTGCGCAGGAGATTGATCAGGATCTGCAGTACTTTGTGCTTTTCGACGACGATCTCCGGCACGTCCTCGACCTGACACTCAAAGTTCACGCCGTGACGCGTGAACGCACCTGCATTCATTCGCAGCGCGTCGTCGACGAGGGTTGCGACGACGAGCCTTTCCGGCACCCCCACTAGCTTCGAATAGCTCTGCTGCATGGCCACGATCTCTTTGATGTGATCGATGTTTCTGCGCAATGAATCGAGCTCCTTGAGCGTGACTTCCTGATCGAGCGCGAGCTGTTCGGCGAGTTGGGCGAGATACACCGGCAAATGCTTGGCGCGCTCGTCCTTCGCGACGAAGGCGGCCAAGTCACCGTCATGCGATTGGAGCATCGCCGCGACCTTGCCTAAACCCGCGGATCGGGGCTTCTTGATCCGATCCGTGACCAGGCTGGCCGATATGTTCACGCTGTTGAGGACGTTGCCGACGTTGTGCAGCACGTTGGTGGCAATCTCAGCCATTCCCGCCTGCCGCGATGCGTCACGCAACTGCTGCTGCAGCTGGCGCTCGCGTTCGTCGGCTTCTACTCGATCGGTGATGTCGAGGTCGATGCCGACCAGGCGCGGACCGCCGTCGATTAAGTCCGTCGACACTGCGGCCAAGGAAGCAATGTGGCAGACGGAACCATCCGGGCGCACGATGCGATACTGGGACCGCAGCTGGCTTTGCTCGCACATGGCGGTGGTGATCGCGGCCTTGGCGGAGTTCCGGTCATCGGGGTGGATCAAGCCCAGCCACGATTCCATGGTCGGTCGAAACGCCTGTGGAGATTGCGCATACAGTTCGTGCATGGTGTCGCTCCACCAGACGTCGAGTCCGTCGCGTTTCAGTTCGTAGACGCCGGCGCGTGCGGCGCGTGTTGCAACGCCGAAACGGACCGAGAGGGTCTCGACCTCCGCTCGTCGTTCGCGCTCCGCGGAAATGTCGGCTTCCATACGCGCTTTCAGCCGCCGTCGGGTCGCCAGGACGAACAACACGGTCAGGATCGCGGTGATGACCAGCGCGCCGGCGACTGCGCGCTTTTGGCGAACCGCGGAGGCAATGGCATCCTTGACGACGAATTCGTCGCGTCTCTCGAATTCATCGTCCACGGCCTTGGTCAGCACGTCGCCTTCGATGATGCGCGACCTGAGCGGCAGGAGGGTATTAAGAGTTGCGCCCTTGGAGATCTCGGATGCGAGGTCGCGCACCGCTTTTTCAGCGCCGCCGACGACGGCGGCCTCGCCCTGATGCGCAAGTTCCGACAGGCGCGTCGCCGTTGTGTGCAAAGCTTCGACCGACTGCGCGCCCAAAGTGCCGGTATCGACGGCATCGGCGGCGCCGTTGGTGAACGTCTTGTAGTTCGCTCGAGCCTCGTTGGCCAATATGCGCAGTGGGCGCGAATGGTCCAGTGATGCCGCGCGGCGCGCGTCCACGGCCATTTGCACCAGCAATACCGCGGCGATTGGTAGCACGACGGCGAGGAACTGCAGGGCAATGAGCTTGTCGGTGGTACGCTTCATGAGTTCACAGGTCAGTACCTGCCGACCACGTTGACGTCTGGCGGGGGGTCTGCGCCGAGATAGCCGCAACCGCCCGGAGTGCGTTTGATGAAGTCGAGCACCGCCGCGTCATTGGCCATCGCGGGAGGCGGACTGATGCCGTCCCGAAACGACTTCTTGGCCCAAGTGACTGCGTACTTGATGTCGTTCATCTTGAGCACGCGCTCGAGGAAGGCGGTCTGGATGGCGACGTTATCGACGGGCACCAGTCTTACCGTATTCTGGAATTGCTTTTCGCCCAGAAAAACGTCACGAACGTCGGCGGACGCGAGCGAGACACCGGCATGGCAGGCCAGATATAGGCCGTCGGCCGCGGCGGCGCGGGCAACCGCGGTCAGCAGCAGGAGAAGCATCGCTATTATAAGGTTCCGCTGCATTGCGCTTTACTCGTTGCGCTAGAACCGGATGGCGTAGTTCAGCAGGGCGTCGGTCCACTGAGCGACCGCCTTGTCGGTGTTCTTGGTGCGCGCGAGTTCCAGCTTCAGAGCCGATTTCTCGTCAAGATCGAAACGCAACCCCAGCGCCGCGCGATAATAGGATGTGCCCGCGTTCTGCAGGCTGAAATACTCGTCGCTCTGATCGAGTACGGCGCGCTCGAAACGCGCGTACGGGGTCACGTGCACAAGGCGCCAGGCGAGCTGCAGGAATCCGGCGCTGCTGCGATGCGAGGCGCCGCCGTCGGTCAGGTCGCGGTCGTTGAATCGGTAGTATTCGCCGAGGTACTCGACTGAATCCGTGTCATATACGAAGTACACGCCGGCATTGTCGACGCGCGTGATGCGGTCAAGCGTGATGCCGCCTATTGGCTGATCGTCGCTGATGTTGCTGCGGAACGCGCTGACGCCGACTTTGAGCCCGTTCAATATATTGCCGAACACATAGCCGAGATTGCCGCCATAGATCGCGGCGCCGTGTTCGACTCCGCCGCTGCGCGGTTCAAGTACGCCGGACGAGATGGCCTGGCCATTGCCGATGAATGCGTCGTAGGTCAGCCGACCGTCGGATAGCCGATCGGTGCCTGTGAGCCACGCGCCGACCGTGTGGTTCGGCATCACTCCGCCTTGATCTTCGAACTGCAGGAAGCGGGGTCGGCGCAACGAGGTGGCGATTTCCTGGCCGTGATGGAAGGCGGTGTTGTAGTAGCCGAATGGAGTGTGGAAACGGCCGATCCACACCGTCGCCGCGTCGCTGAATTGATAGCCGAGCTGCGCGCGCTCGAGGTCCGACTGGACGTCGCCGTGCTCATCGACTTCGAAAGTCAGTTCGAACAGCGAACGGGTGTGCTCGCCGAGCTGCGGATTCAGGAAGATGTCCAGAGCCCCCAGATTGGCGCCCTTTAAATCGGGTTCGTTGGCAGAGTGATTGCCGATGCCGACATCGGCAAAGCCGTGGAGTGGAACTCCCGCGCCGCGGCCGCCTCGATCCGCGTTGGCGGCAGCGAGCTGAGCGACTTGCTGCTCGACGCTGTCCAGCCGCTGCTGCTCGGCGAGCGCCGCCGCGGATTGCGCCGCCGCGGACTGCGCAGCTTGGACCGGGGTCGGTGGTGACTGCGTTTGTTGAGCCGGCGTGGGCTGCGAGGCTTGAGCGGCGGTTTCGGCGCCGGCTCTCTCGGCCTCGAGATCGCGCACTCTGGCGCCTAGCTGTTCGATCAGCTTGAGGCTGCGGTCGAGTTTCTCTTCCAGGCTGGTGATGCGGTCGTCCCGTTTGTCGGACGCCGTTGCGTTGCAGGCAAACCCTAAGGCGCCGAAGGCGTAGAGCGACGCAGCGGCCAGGCGCAGACGCCGCTTCACAGCAGGGCCTGCCAATTGCTGTGCGCGGAGTCGATAATGCCGCGTACGCCGCCATCGCCGCCCAACTCCACGATGCGGTAGTCATGCATGACATGGTCGCCGTCACGCCAGAATTCAAAGCCGAGGACGCGCGCCAGCCGTTCGGTGTCGGCAGGGGTACCGCTCAGGAAGTGCCAGTTGCGCCGCGTCAGACTATGTTCGGTCCGATAGCGGCGCCAGGCGCCGGCGTCATCATTGGTTGGGTCGTAGCTGACGATGAGAAATTCGGCGCGCGTTCCGCGCACGTCCAGGCCGCGCTGGACTTCGTTGAGGCGCGACATGGTCATAGGGCAAATGCGATGACAGGTGGTGTAGGCCATCGTCACGAAGACGCGCTGGCCGTGAAGCGCTTGCAGCCGCAGAGTATCTCCGCCATCATCTCGCCAACTTGGCGGCAGGAGGTCGAGCGTTGCTGCGCCGCCGGCAATGTCGGCCTCAACGCCGGCCGCGGACAGCAGAGTCAATGCGATCAACGCCGCCCGCGCGGTGGCCAAGTATGCAGAATTAGGCACATTAATCCCCGAAGCCAAATGCTTAACAATTAGTAGCTTCGGCGGATTTTTGCCTAACTTGATCCTTGGTTATGTAACTTGGGCCGCAATTCCTGCAGAAATCTGCGTTATGGTAAACGCCCCATACGGGTTCAGGGCAGGGGCAGCTGCGTGGCGCTCCAGCCGCCGCCCAACGCTCCGATCAACGCCACGCTGGTCTGCAGGCGGCTCGACAGTACCGCAAGCGCGGTTTGTTCCGCGCTCAGGCGGGTGGTCTGCGCGATAATCACGCTGCTGTACGGCACGGTGCCGGCCTTGTACTGATTGAGCGTGAGCTTTTCGGATTCCCGAGCGGCCGCCACCGCGGCGTCCTCAATGACCGCCTGGCGTTCGAGGACTCGTAAAGTAACAAGGTCGTCTTCGACCTGCTGGAATCCGGTAAGCACCGCTTGCCGGTAATTGTCCACGGTGACCTCGTAGGCCGCCCGCGAGCCAGCCACTTGCGCGCGGCGCAATCCACCGTCGATCAAGGTCTCCGCGAGTGCCGGTCCGATCGACCAAATGCGGTTCGGCAAGGTGAACAGGTGCGACCAGGTATGGTTGGAATAATCATCCGATCCCGACAGAGTCAAGCTGGGAAAGTATGCGGCCTTGGCCACGCCGATCTGTGCGTTCGCCGCCGCGACCCTGCGTTCCGCCTCGGCCACATCAGGACGCCGCTCCAGCAATTCGGAAGGAATTCCCGCGGGCACCGTGGGCACATCGGTTCGCATGGCGGAGGCGCCCAAGCTGAACGACGCCGGCTGCTGGCCGATCAGCACGGCAATGGCGTGTTCGAGCAGGGAGCGCTGAATCGTTGCGTTGACCTGCTGCGCCTGGCTCGACAACAATTGGGCCTGAGCACTGACCACATCGGCTCGAGCTGCTACGCCGTACCGATAGCGGCTGTCCGTGATGGCCAGGGACTGCTGCTCCGCCACCACGGTATCGTCCAGCAGCTTTTGCAGCTGATCTTGGGCGCGCAATACGAAGTAATCGGTGGCGAGCTCAGCCTGCGCGGACAAGCGCGCCGCGGCGAGCGCCGCCGCGCTCGCTTGCGCAGATGCCCGATTGCTCTCGTTCGAACGGCGAATTTGACCCCAAATATCCAAATTCCAAATGCCCGACACTCCCGCACTGTAAGTGGTCTGCGTGCGCGTGGTGGTGACCGGCTGGCCCGCGGCATTGACGGTGGTTGCCGGCGAGCCGCCGCGCTGCACGCCGGCGTTGGCGCCGACGGTGGGCCAGAACCCGGCGCGCGCCTGCGCCACCAGTGCCCGCGACTGATCGAAGGCGGCCGCCGCCGCCTTGACGTTTTCATTGGAAATGTCGACTTTTACTTCGAGCTGATTCAATACCTCGTCGCGGTAGATTTCCCACCAGGGTCCGCGGCTGAATACATCGCCGGGCTCGCTCGGCTTCCAATCGCCTGCCTCCTTGTAGCTCGGCGCGGCGTCGAGTTTCGGGCGGTGGTAGTCCGGACCGACGGCGCAAGCCGCCATTAGGGTAAGTGCCGTTGCGACGCTGAGCCGGCGCATGACTCGCGTTGCGCGGCTCATGCGCCGGCTCTTGCGGGACCCAGGTGCGGGCTGCCGGTGAGGGTCGGACCGGCCAGGTTCGCGCCGGGTGCGGCTGCCGATGGCGGGCGGTACTTGCCTTGTCTCAAATGTTTCCAGTAGCGATGTACATAGAGATAAACCACCGGTGTTGTATAGACCGTGAGCAGCTGACTGACAATCAGGCCGCCGACGATGGCAATACCCAAGGGGCGGCGCATCTCCGTGCCGTCGCCGGAGGCTATGGCCAGCGGCAGCGCGCCGGCGATGGCGGCGCAGGTGGTCATCATAATGGGCCGGAAGCGCAGGCTGCAGGCATGAGCGATGGCGGCGCGCGGATCCATCCCCTGATTGCGCTCGGCTTCGAGGGCGAAATCCACCATCATGATGGCGTTTTTCTTGACGATACCGATCAAGAGCAGGATACCCAAGAAGGCGATGAGGCTGAATTCGGTGCCCGTGCCCAAGAGCGCCAACAACGCGCCGACTCCGGCGGAGGGCAGGGTGGATAGAATGGTGAGCGGCTGACTGTAGCTCTCATACAGCACGCCCAGAACCACGTAGATCGCTGCCAGCGCGGCCACGAACACCACCAGTCCGCCCGCGCCGGTGGTCTGCTGGAAAATCTTCGCGGTTCCATAGGTTCCGCCGATGATGCTGATCGGCACATGAATTTCGTTCATTTTCTGCTGAATCGCCGCCAGCGCGGTGCCTAGCGAGACACCATCCGCCAGATTAAATGCGATAGACGTGGATACGGAGGTGCCCGTGTGATTGACGTTCACCGGCGTCGTGCCGGTGCTGAAGTGACTGAACGCCGAAAATGGCACCATGGTTTCCCGCGCAATGCTCACCGCCGAGCCGGTGGAGGTATTGCCGCGGCCTGCATTCGCCAAGGAGTTCGCGGCCAGATTGCGCGCCGCATCCGCAGCGACGCCGGCGGACGATGCGGTGCTGGATGCGGCGCTCGAGCCGGACTTTAGCGCCGTGGTGCCGGCCACCGCCTGACTCGCCTGTGTGCCGCTGACTGCGCCTCCGGATGTGCTCACATACAGCAGCTTGAGCACTTCCGGGTTCTGCCAGAACTCCGGCGCCACCTCCATGACCACATGGTATTGCTGCGGACTATAGGGATTGTAAATACTCGACACCTGCGCCTGCGCAAATGCATCGCCCAGGGCGTTGTCGATTTGAATCTCGGTCAACCCCAATCGCGATGCGGCGTCGCGATCGACGATTAGATCTGCCTCGAGACCGCCGGGCTGCAGATCGGTATCGACATCGGTGATCTCGGGCATGTCCTGCAGGGCCAGCCGGAGTTTTTGTGACCAGCTCTGCAATTCGGTCAGGTCATCGCCGAGCAGGGTCCATTGATATTGTGCGTTGGCCGATCGTCCCCCGCCGCGCACATCCTGCACGGACTGCAGGAAGGTGGCAACGCCGGCGACCCTGTTGAGTTTCGGCCTCAAGCGCGCCAGCACCTGGTCCGCGGACACCTTTCGTTCCTTGATCGGCTTGAGCGCAACGGTAACATTGGCGTTCGCCCCGCCGCCCCCGCCCGGCCCGAAGCCGCCTCCGCCCACGGAGCCGGTGATGGTCTTGACTGCGGGATCCGCCTGGATGATGGCGGCCACCTCTTGTAGCTTGCGCTTCATCAAGTGAAACGAGCTGGAAGCATCGCCGCGAATGCCGCCCTGCAGTTGCCCCGTGTCCTGCTGCGGAAAAAAACCCTTCGGGATGATGATGTACAGGAAGACGTTGAGCCCGATGGTGGCGACCAATACCCAGACAATCAAGCGCGGGTGGCGCAGCGCCCAATCCAGTGTCCTCTCGTACTTGCCACGCAAATCCTCGAAGGCCCGGTCAAAGGCCGTCCCGAAGCGCGAGGGCTTGCTCTCGCTCTTACGTTCCAGCAGCAGCGAACACATCATCGGCGTGGTGGTCAGCGAAATTACCAGCGAGATCAATATGGATACCGACAGGGTGACGATGAATTCCCGGAATATCAATCCGACAATGCCGCCTATGAAGACGAATGGAACAAACACCGCCACCAGCGACAGGCTCATGGAAAGGACGGTGAATCCCACTTCACGGGCGCCCAAGAGTGCGGCGCTCATGCGCGACATGCCCGCTTCAATGTGCCGCGTCGTGTTCTCCATGACGACGATGGCGTCATCCACCACGAAGCCGGTCGCTACCGTGAGCGCCATCAAAGAGAAGTTATCCAGGGTGTAGCCGAGCAGGTACATGGCCCCGAAGGTGCCGATCAGCGATACGGGTACGACCATGGCGGGAATCAGCGCCGCGCGATAGCTGTTCAAAAAGATGTAGACCACGAGTATGACCATCGCCACGGCCAGGATCAGCGTCTGCTCGACCTGACGCAGCGAGGCGCGTATCGTTATCGATCGATCAAAGGTGACCACCAGATCTATTTTCGGATCGATGGAACTTTTGAGCAGCGGCAGCTCCGCTCTGACGGCATCGATCATTGCGATGACGTTGGCACCGGGCTGCTGATAGACCAGCACGAACACGGCGGGTTTGCCGTTGTACAGCCCGTACGTGCGGATATTTTCGGTCGCGCCATCGTGCATATCCAACACCCGGGCGACGTCGCCGAGCCGCACCGTCGATCCATTGCGGTTGGCGATGATGAGATCGCGATACGGACCGGCGTCGCGGGCGTTGTCGTTGGTGTAAATCTGGTAGTGTAGATCGTCGGACTCGATTGCGCCCTTGGGCGCATTGGCATTCGAGTTGGAGATGGCGGCGCGCACGTCCTGCAGTCCGATACCGTACTTGGTGAGCGCGAGCGGATTGATCTCAACCCGCACTGCGGGCAGAGCGCTACCGTTGACATTCACCCCGCCTACGCCCGGGAGCTGTGACAAACGCTGAGAAATGACGGCGTCCGCCGCATCGTAGATCTGGCCCTGCGTCAGCACGTCGGAGGTCATGGCGATGGCCATGACGGGAAACAGGGCGGTATTGAGCTTGCGGTAGGAGGGGTTGCGCGTCAGAGAGGACGGCAGGTCGGCATGCGCCGCGACGATGGCGGCCTGCACGTCGCGCGCCGCGCCGTCGATGTCGCGGTCGGCTCCGAATGTCAGTTGAATATTCGTGGTGCCGACCCCGCTCGAGGAAGTCATATCGTCGACGTCGGAGATGGCGCCCAAGTGCCGTTCCAACGGCGTCGCAACCGTGCTTGCCATCACTTCGGGACTGGCTCCGGGCAGCGTTGCCGACACGAAGATCGCGGGCACGTCGATTCGCGGCAGCGGTGCCACAGGCAGCATGACGAATGCCGCGCCCCCGCACAGGGCGACGCCGATCGTCAGCAATATGGTGGCCACCGGTCGATGGATGAACGGCGCCGAGATGTTCATGTGGGACTGTCCGCCAAGCTGCCGTCGGCGGCGGCCGCGGCCAGTTTGGGCCCGCGCACACGCACGGCGATCCGATCGAAGGCCAGGTAGATCACAGGCGTGGTGAACAAGGTCAGCACCTGGCTCACCAGCAGTCCGCCCACGATGCTGATGCCGAGCGGGTGACGCAGCTCCGACCCCGTACCCGTGCCGAACATCAAGGGCAGGGCGCCGAATATCGCCGCCACCGTCGTCATGAGGATCGGGCGGAAACGCAGCATGCACGCCTTGTAAATGGCTTCGCGCGCGCAGAGCCCTTCATCGCGCTCCGCCACGACGGCGAAGTCGATCATCAAAATGGCGTTCTTCTTCACGAGGCCGATCAAGAGAATGATGCCGATGAGGGCGATTATGGTCAGGTCGTCGCCGGCCAGCATGAGAGCGAGCAGCGCGCCGATACCTGCCGATGGCAGTGTTGAGAGAATGGTGATCGGATGGATGAAGCTCTCGTATAGCACCCCGAGCACGATGTACATGACCAATATGGCGGCCACCAGCAACCAAAGCTCATTGGTCAAATTGCTGCGGAAGGCCAGCGCCGCCCCTTGAAATGTGGTTTGGATGCTGCCGGGAATGCCGATGCTGCGTTCGGCGCCCTCGATCGCCTTGACGGCCGCGCCGAGCGAGGTATTGGCGGACAAATTGAACGACACCGTGGTCGCCGGAAATTGCGCCAAATGATTGATGAGCAAGGGCCGGGTTTCGACAGCTACCTTGGCGATGGCGGACAGCGGCACCTGGCCGCCGCCCGACGAGGGTATGTAAATGGAAGCAAGAGAATCCACCGATTGATACGAAGCGGGATCGGCTTCGAGAATGACTCGATACTGATTCGACTGGGTGAAGATCGTGGAAACGATCCGCTGACCGAAGGCGTCGTACAGCGCGTTGTCGACGGTCCCCACGCTGATGCCGAGGCGCGCTGCACTGTCGCGGTCGATGGTAATGTAGGCCGCGAGGCCGTTGTTCTCCTCATTGCTGACGACGTCGGCGAGCTCGGGCCGCGCGCGCAGCGCATCCAGGAGCTTTGGGGTCCAGACGGACAATGCCGCCGCGTCGGCACTCTCCAAAATGAATTGATATTGGGTGCGGCTTATGGTTGTGTCGAGAGTCAGATCCTGCACCGGCTGCATGTACAGGCTGATGCCCGCAACGTCGGCGGTGTCCGCACGCAGACGGCGCATGACATCGGTCACGTTCGAGCTGCGCTGTCCTCGCGGCTTCAGGTTGATCAAAAAACGTCCGCTGTTCAGCGTGACATTGTTGCCGTCGACGCCGATGAAGGACGACAGGCTGATGACGTCCGAATCTTTGAGTATGACCGCCGCCAACGCCTGCTGCCGCTCGGCCATGGCAGCGTAGGAAACCGATTGGGCTGCTTCGGAGACGCCTTGAATCAGGCCCGTGTCTTGTTCGGGGAAAAATCCCTTCGGGATGAGAATATAAAGAATCACGGTCACGGCCACGGTCGTCGTCGCGACCCACATGGTCAATGTCTGGTGATCCAGCACCCAGGTGAGCCTGCGCCCATACCATTCGACGACCGCGGAGAACCAGCGCCCCGTTCCCGACCCACGTTTCCCATCGTCGCCGGGCCGATGCTTGAGAAGCTTGGCGCACAGCATGGGCACCAGGGTGAGCGAAACCACGGCCGAGATGAGGATGGTGACGGCCAGGGTCACCGCGAATTCGCGGAACAAGCGCCCCACCACATCCTGCATGAAGAGCAGCGGAATGAGCACAGCGATGAGCGAGACGGTCAGCGAAATGATGGTAAAGCCGATCTGGCCTGAGCCTTTGAGGGCGGCCTCCAGCGGCGTATGGCCGAGTTCGATGTAGCGCGAGATGTTTTCTATCATCACAATGGCATCGTCGACGACGAAACCCGTGGCGATCGTCAAGGCCATCAAAGACAAATTATTGAGACTGAAGCTCGCAAGGTACATGATCGCGAAGGTGCCGATCAGCGACAGCGGCACGGACAGGCTGGGGATGATGGTGGCCGGAATATTGCGCAGAAAAACGTAAATCACCAGCACCACGAGAACCACGGAAAGCACGAGTTCGAATTGGACGTCGGCCACCGACGCTCTGATCGTCGTCGTGCGATCGGTGAGGATGGCGAGGTCCACTCCCGACGGCAGGGATGCCTGCAACGAGGGGAGCAGGCCGCGGATCCTGTTTACGACGTCGACCACGTTGGCACCGGGTTGACGCTGCACGTTGAGGATCAACGCGGGGACGGAGTTCATCCATCCGCCGAGCTTGTCGTTTTCGGCGCCCGACAGCAGCGTCGCCACGTCTTTCAGGCGCACCGGCGCGCCATTCTTGTAGGCCACCACGACGTTGCCATAATCGTCCGCATTTCTGATCTGATCGTTGGTATTGACCGTGTACGCGGTGCTGGGGCCATCCAAGGTGCCCTTGGGGCCATTCTGGTTGGCGTTGCTGATGGTAGTGCGCAAATCGTCGAGATTCAGGCCGTAGGCCGCCATGGCGCGCGGGTTTGCCGCAACGCGCACCGCCGGCCGCTGACCGCCGCTGATGCTGACGACCCCAACGCCCTTGATCTGTGAAATTTTCTGCGCTATGCGCGTGTCGGCCACGTCCTCGACTTCAGTGAGCGGCATTACTTTCGAGGTCAAGCCCAAGATCAATACCGGCGCGTCGGCCGGATTCACCTTGGCGTAGATCGGCGGCGCCGGCAAATCCTGCGGCAGGAGGTTTTGCGCCCCGCTGATGGCGGCTTGCACCTGTTGTTCGGCCACGTCGATGGCCAGCGCCAGCGAAAACTGCAGGGTAATCACCGACGCGCCGGCGGAGCTCGTCGAGGACATCTGCGAGAGACCCGGCATTTGACCGAATTGCTTCTCCAGCGGCGCAGTAATGGCGGACGTGATGACTTCGGGACTGGCTCCGGGATAGAAGGTCTGCACCTGAATGGTGGGGTAGGCCACCTCGGGCAGCGCCGACAAAGGCAGCCGCAGGTAGGCGATTGCACCGGTGATCAATATCGCAAGCATCAGCAGCGTGGTCGCCACCGGACGCAGAATGAATATGCGTGATGGATTCATGAGGACGCGGAAGGGCGCGCGACTGCGGTCGCCTTCATTGCGAGGGTTTGGCGTGCGTTCGCTGGCGATGTGCGCCGGGTGCACCGGGCGCGCCGGGCGTACCGGGTTTCTCGCCGCCCGCGGGGCGGCCGGCTGCGCCGGGCTTGGGCGCCGAGTTCGGAAGAACGACTTTTGCGTCGTCGCGCAAGCGGTCGCCTCCCTCGGTGACGACGATCTCGCCGGCGGCGAGGCCGGCGGTCACGGCGACCCGCTCGCCATCCACGACGCCCAAGGTTATGGGCCGCACCTTGACCGTATTGTCGGGATTCACGACATAGACAAAGGTGCTAACGACCCCGTTGGGGGCGCCGCGGCGCACGGCCGCATTGGGGATGACGATCTGATTGTGCAGCAACTCTTGCAGCAGCTGGATATTGACGAACTGATTCGGAAAAAGCAGCCCGTCCGCATTGGCGAATTGCGCGCGCAGCTTCACCGTTCCGGTCGTGATGTCGATTTCGTTGTCGACTGTGAGCAGCGTGCCATCCGCGAGTTTGGTGCTGTTGCCGCGGTCATAAGCCTCGACCGCCAGAGGCCCGCCGTCGTGCAGGCGCCGCATCAGAGCGGTCACATTGTCTTCGGGAATCGAAAAGATTACGGTGATGGGCTGCAGCTGATTGATAACGACTATGCCGTTCGCATCGCCCGGGGTGACGTAATTGCCTTGATCGACTTGGCGCAGCCCAATGCGGCCGGTGACCGGCGCCGCGACGTGCGTGTACTGCAAATTCACATTCGCGGTTTTTACCTGCCCCTCGTCCGATTCGATGGTGCCTTTGTACTGGTCTACCAGCGCACGCTGCGTGTCGAGCTGTTGCTGCGCGACCGAATCTTCCTTGACCAATCCCTCATAGCGCGTCAGGTCCAATTTCGCGTTCGCCAACAGAGCCTGGTCGCGCCGTAAATTACCCTGCATCTGCTGCAGCGCCGCCTCGTAAGGCCGCGGATCAATCTGCGCCAAGGGATCGCCTTGTTTCACGGTTTGACCTTCCGTAAAAAGAATTTTCTGCATGACGCCGCTGATCTGCGTTCTCACGGTCACGGTGGCGAGGGGGGTGACCGTGCCCAGGGCGGGAATCCTTAATTGAATGTCGCCGGACTTGGCGGTTGCCACGGACACGGCCACGGGACCGTTCTGGCCTCCCCGTCCCCCGACCGCCGCCGGGTCCGGCTGCTTATGGCGTAGATAGGTAAATAATACAACCATCAACACTACGACGAGGAGTGTGACCAGGAATGCGATCCAATGACTGCGAACGAAGGCGACCGGACCGCGCGGCGGCGTGGTAAGTTGGGGCACAATCGGATCGTTTAACACTTCTTCACACTTCACCATTTGAAGCCGCGCCCGGGCGCGATCGCCGAACTATAACCAGAATCGCCGACGTCGCACCACTCATGCGGCGAGAGCGCTGGTATTTCGCGAACAAGGCAGCGAGTATCGCATGCGACATAGTTCGGAGATGCGAAACGTTGAGCCGCAAAGTCGTTCTTGCCACCGTGGGTTCGCTGGGCGACCTGCATCCGTTCATCGCACTGGGGCAAGCCCTGAAGCTGCATGGCGTGAACATCGTTGTCGCCAGCGCCCCCGAGTACCGCGGCAAGGTGGAGGCAGCCGGGCTTAGGTTTCACCCGCTCAGACCCGGCTTCGATGAGTTGCAGCATGACCTCCGTATGAGCCGCGCCGAACTCGTGCGCCGCGTCGTACGGAGCAGCGATTTCCTGTTTCGAAAACTGGTCATTCCGTACGTCAGAGTGGCCTACGAGGACATGATGATGGCGACCGCGGACGCCGACCTGGTGCTGGCGAGCAGCTTGGCCTTCGGCGCCAGGCTCGCCGCCGAAAAGCGCGGGATTCCATGGATTGCGGTGGTGCTGCAGCCGATGATGTTCCTCTCGTCCTACGATCCACCCGTGCTGCCGGGCTTTAATTGGCTGAGTGCAGCATTGCGCGGACTCGGTCCCGCTGCAACTCGCCGCGCTTTGTGGCTGCTCAAAAAGGCCGTCAATACCGTGTTCGCGCCGCTGCATGCGTTGCGCGCCGAGTTGCAGCTGCCGCCGGTCTCCGAGGATCCATTGTTCGACGGGCAATTCGGGGCGGCGGGAGCGATCGGACTGTATTCGAGGCTGCTCGGCGACGTGCGACCGGACTATCCGCAACCGACTACGATCGTTGGCTTCGCGACTTTCGACAGCGAGCATGGTCTCGCCGCCGGAATCGACCCCAACTTAGCCGCGTTCCTTGATGCGGGCTCGGCGCCGTTGGTGTTTACGCTCGGCAGTCTCATGATCAACAGGCCGGGAAGTTTTTATCGGGAGAGCGTCATTGCGGCGCGATCGCTCGGCAGACGCGCGGTATTGCTGGCGGGGGACCAGACGGCCGCTGAACTTGCGCACTTGAATTCGCCGCAGGCCTTCGTCTGCCCGTATGCGCCGCACTCGCAGCTGTTCCCGCGTGCCGTGGCGATTGTGCATCACGGCGGCATCGGCACATTGGCGCAGGCGTTGCGCGCCGGCCGGCCGCAGTTGATCGTGCCGTACTTCGCCGATCAGCTCGACAACGCCGTACGGGCGACGCGACTCGGAGTGGCGCAGTGGTTGGCGCCGGACAGATATCGAGCGGCGACGGCAAGCCGCGATATTGACCATCTGCTGGGCGCGGCAAGCTACCTTGCGCGCGCGCGCCAGGTCGGCGATTCGGTGGCCGCGGAGGACGGTGCCGAGGGGGCCGCGCGCATTGTTCTCGACACGCTCGAACAACTGGGGTCAAATTGAGGGGATACCTATCCCTCCAAGGAGTCTTGATGAAATTACTGAATTGCGCCGCGTTGGCGGCCGTGCTCGCCTTGAGCATTTGCGCGCCCGTTCGCAGCGCCACCCCATGGACCGAGGGCGTCAATTATTTCCTGGTAGTTCCGCCGCACGCGACCTCACTGCCCGCCGGCAAGGTGGAGGTGACCGAGGTGTTTTCCTACGCCTGTCCGGCCTGCAATCTATTTGTGCCAACCATGCACAAATTGAAGGCCAGCCTGCCGCCGAATGCCGTGCTCGATTACCTGCCCGCCGCATTCAATCCCAGCGAGGATTGGCCCATGTTCCAGCTGGCCTATCTCACCGCACAGTCTCTCGGTGTCGCAGAGCAGACACATGACGCCATGTTCAAGGCCGTGTGGCAGACCAGCGAGCTGGCGGTGATCGACCCTGCTACCCGCAGCATCAAGAGCCCGCTGCCGACGATCGACGACGCTGCGAAGTTCTACAAGACTCAGGCGGGCGTGCCCACCGACAAATTCCTGGCGGCCGCGAAGTCGTTCGGTGTGGACGTTGAGGTTCGCAAAGCCGAGGGATTGATTCAGGCATACAAGGTAGATCGCACGCCGACCATCATCGTGAACGGCAAGTATCGCGTGAACGTCGAATCCGCCGGCGGCGCCGATGCGTTGGTCGAACTCGTGAAATTCCTGGTGATCAAGGAAACCAAGTAGTCCGAATGGCTTCCGAGGCGGCTGCAATGAGAGACCTCGTCGCCAATCATCCGCGATTGTGGATATCCGTGGCTGTCGGCAGCTTGATATATTTCCTGCTGCCGGGGGATTGGTCGACCTTGAACCGCGTGCTCGTTGGCTGGAATTGCGGGGTCACCCTGTTTCTCTGCCTCTTGTTCGTGTGGATGATGGGCCTGACAGCCGAACAAATTTGCACGAAATACCTCGAAGAGGACGAGTCGGGACCCATTATTCTGGTCGTCGTCACCTTGGCGGCGCTGCTTAGTTTGGTTGCAATCGTTGAGCCGCTGGCGACCATGAAAAACGCGGTGGGTGCGGCACGCGCCGCGCGCTTCGCGCTGGCGGCCATGACGCTGGTCAATTCCTGGGCACTCGTGCCGGCCATGTTCACGACGCACTACGCCGATTGTTTCTACAGCGCGAAGGAAGAAGATCGTCCGCTGCGCTTCCCCGAGACCCCCATGCCCATATTCTGGGATTTCGCCTACTTCGCCTACACCATTGCCGCGGCCTGTCAGACCGCGGACGTGACGACGCTGGAGGCGGGTGTGCGCAAATGGGTGTTGGCACAGACGCTGATCTCGTTTCTCTTCAACGCGTCGATTCTCGGCTTTGCCATCAATGTGACCGCAGGATTGATCGGTTCAAGTTGATGTTCGTTTAAGGCCCCTTGACCAGGTCACCGCCCTTCATGACGAATGCCACGGACTGCAGCGTCGTGACGTCGGTCAGTGGGTCCCCGCTGACTGCGATGAGATCGCCATAACGCCCGACGGCGATGGCGCCGACGTCGGCGCTGCGGCCCAGCGCCTCGGCGGCGTTGGCGGTCGCAGCCTGGATTGCCTGCATCGGCGTCATTCCCCATTTGACCATGGTTGCGAACTGCCGCGCGTTATTGCCGTTGGGATACACACCCGCGTCCGTGCCGAACACCATCTTGACGCCGGCTTTGACTGCGGCCTGGAACGTCTGGCGCTGCTTCAATCCGATCATTCGCTCCTTTTCCAATGATTCCTTGAACAAGCCGTTTTTTTCACCCTCGGCAAGAATGTAATCGTCGTTATAAATGTCCATCGAGAACCAAGTGCCATGCTGCTTGGCCAGTGCGAATGACTCGGCGTCGGCGAGGCTGGCATGTTCGACGGTGTCCACCCCGGCGCGGATGGCATCATTGATCCCGGCCGTTCCATGCGCGTGTACGGCTACCCTCAACCCCAGCATGTGGGCCTCATCGATAAGGGCCTTCATTTCCGCGAGGTCGTATTGTTGTCCGCCTACCGTGTCGGTTTTGGAGAGTACGCCCCCCGTGCCGCAGAATTTGATCACTTCGGCGCCGTACTTGCGCAGCTTGCGTACCGTGGCTCGGATGTCCACGGCGCCGTTGGCGACCGCGGGTGTCGGGACCGAAATCGACGGCGGGAACTCTGTGTCGTCGCAATGGCCGCCGGTGGCGCCGATGGCATAGGTCGCGGGCACGATCCGCGGTCCAGGCACGAAACCCTGCTCAATGCCCTGTTTGATGGCGACGTCGTCGTAGTTGCTGGAGCCCACGTTGCGAATGGTAGTGAAGCCCGCCTCGACAGTCTTGCGGGCGTTGGCGACGCCGACGACAGTCCAGAAATTGTCCGTGAACTCCAGCGCGCGATAGCCCCCATAACGCGGGTCAGAGGTGATATGCGTGTGCATGTCGATCAGCCCGGGCAACAAAGTCATGCCGGTCAGATCGATGCGGCGCGCACCTGATGGAATGGCGGCGCCTTGTGCACCGACCGCCGCGATGCGGCCGTCGACGATGGTGATTTGCGGATGATCGACGATGCGTCCCGCCAGCACATCGACCATCCGATCGGCGCTCACCACCACGGTATCAGCCAGCAGCTGCGCCGCGCAGCCGCAGCTCAATAGCAGGACAGCCGTGAATCGCAGAACAATGTTCAATGCGGCTTTCGTTGTCATTATCAATACTCATTGTTGTTGGTGTGGTGCGAAGTTTAGTGGGGTTGAATGAACAATCACAATACCGGCGCGACCGCAGGCATGAGCGCATCGAGGTGCGGCGGTTCGGCATCGCGCACCCAGGCGAAGGCGACGATGTGTTCGAGAATGTGCTGCACATAGGCGCGCGTCTCGGTATACGGGATGTTCTCCATCCATACGTCGGCGTCCATGGATCTGCTCGGTCGCCAGCGCGCCACGGGCGTAGAGCCGGCGTTGTAGGCCGCGAGACCAAGAACCAGCTCGCCGGAATTGCGATCGAGCAGTTCCCGCAGATAGGCGGCGCCTAACGGCACGGCCAGGGAAGGCTCGAACAAGCCTTCTTTGCCCGGTGGTGCAAGACGCCAACGGCGCGCGACGGCCGCGGCTGTGGACGGCAGCATCTGCATCAGCCCGCGCGCATCCGCGCGCGACACGGCGTCCTTGCGAAACAGGCTCTCCTGGCGCATCACACCCCATATCCAGTCCGCAGGCACGGCGGCGAGCCGGGCAGCCTCGGCGACCACGTCGGGAAATGGCCGCGGGTAGCGCAGTCGCACATCGTCCCATTCGGCAGCCTGCGCCAGCGTGGCGATGGACTGGGCATACCATCCCCAGCGCGAAGCAAGATGCGCCGCTTGAACCTTGACGGCCGGATCGGCGCCGCCCACAACCGCAGACCATTCGACGCCCGCTTCGTCGGTCATGGCACAGGCGAACAATTCGTGCGCACGTATGAAACCAATGTCGGCGGCCATTGCGGCCTGCACGTTGACATCGTCCGGCGACGGGCGAGCATTCAAACTATAGGCGCGATTCAGACGGTCGGCGGCGAGATACCCGTAGAAATCCCGCAGCCCGGCGATTTCGCTGAACAACGGCGCTGCCGCCACCGCTCCCGCCGTGGCCGCCACGGCACGGGCCCGCCAATAGCGCCAGCGGGGTTGCGCTGCCAGCGTTGCCGGCATGTGCTCGATCCATCCAAGCGCCTTCGCATAGTCACCGCTCCACAACGCAGCGCGCACCCGCCATTCCTCGACTTGGGTATCGACGGCTTCCGCAGCCAGGCCGTCGAATTTCGCGGCTGCATCCAGATCATGGTCGTAGGCCGCATCGAGCGCGGCCGTACGCTGCAGCCGAGATTTGATCTCAAGCGGCAACTCCCGGCCGGCGAGGAGCAGAGTCAACAAATTCGCGGCGGCCACGGAATCGACGCGGGCGAATTTATCGAAACCGGCGGCGAGCGCTTCCGGTTCCACCGACAGCGATGGATGAGTCGCCAGCACCGTCAACGCGGACTTCGGCGCTTCCAGCAGATCGGACCACTGCAACAATGCGGCGGTTCGCGTCACCGGTACATCGGCCATGAATGAGCGCGCCAGCCGCGGGTTGTCGGCCGCGAGCGCGGCCCGAACCTTGGTTTCCGCCAGCGCCGGGGTCACGAGATTTTGCTGGCGCAGCCAAGCGAATGCCTCAGTGCACTCGGGCATGGCTTTCAGCGGCAGCAGCCAGCGCGCGAGAGCCGCAGCGCCCAAGTCCTTCGTATCGCCGGTGGCCAATCGTCCCTGCAGCCGATAGCAGACCAGCAGGGGATCCGTGACTTCCGCAGAACGCGGCAGGAACTGGTCCCAGCGGCGCCGCTCGGCCAAACTCGCCAGCCAGTCGCGTCGCAACCCGCGAGCCACCGGCTGCGCCGAATGCGCTTGTAGAAATGCATCGATTGCCGTGTCCACTGATGCGTCGGGCGTCTGCGCCAGATCGCGGCGCAGCCTGGCAGCAACCAGGTAGTCGTGAATGACGTAGGTCTCGAGCGGCGCGGCATCCGGCGTATCCGGCTGGTTTTGCCGCACGCGCTGCATGGCCGCGACGAACGCATTGCGAGTGTCCTCGGAGGCTACGGCACCCGCCGGTGTGATGGACGCGGTCGGCGCAGCGGCAGCCTCAAAGGCAGCGATGTGCCCGGACAGTAGGGACAGTAACAGGGCGGACAGTGATCTTGAGTAAGCCGGCATCTTGGAAGTTTAGGCGTTAGCTGCGATTCGCGCTGCAACCGACGCGACGGCATGGTTGAATATGCAGCCTATGCAATCCAAAGTCGTGGCGATACTCGAAACCCGCAGCGGCGCGCATTTGGGTGAACTGATCGCGCGCCGCGGCGGCATACCCATGCTGGCGCCGGCGCTCGAGGAGGTACCGGACGTCGATCCGGGGGCCGTGGCTGCGTTGCTTGAACAATGGCGCGGGACTCCCTTCAAGATGGTCATATTTCAAACCGGCGTTGGTACGCGCGGCCTATTCAAGGCCACCGATTCGGCAGGACTGACCGGTGAATTGTTGCAAAGGCTGGCGTCCTCAGTGGTCGTGGTGCGCGGGCCGAAGCCGGTCGGCGAATTGAACGCGCGTGAAGTACGAATAGACATTCGGGCGGGCACGCCGTTCACTACGGACACCGTATTGGTCGCAGTGTCGCAGATACCCGTGCACGGCGCCCGGGTCCTGGTACAACGCTACGGGGCGGCGAATCCGCAGTTGCGCGCAGCATTGGAGCAGCGCGGCGCCGATGTGCAGGAAATCGCCACCTACCGGTGGGCATTGCCGGCGGACACTCGGCCGCTCGGCCGCTCGATGAGCTGCTGCAGGCGGTGGCGCGGTCCGGCGTCGATGCGGTGGTATTCACCAGTGCCGTGCAGATTCACAATTTATACGAGGTTGCGCAGCGTAACGGCCGGGCGCCGGAACTTGCCGGCCAGCTAAATCGTTTGGTGATTGCTTCGATCGGTCCCGTCTGCTCGCGGGCGCTGCGCGAACACGGAGTGAAGCCGACATTCGAAGCCAGCCCGCCGAAACTGGGACCCCTGGTGGCCGCACTCGACCAGGCCTTGTCGGCGTAAACCCGACAAGCACTGGGGTTGGCGCGGAAGCGGGCCGACAGTGTATAAATATAGGCCTACGCATCGCGCCAAGGAGAACACTGTGACCAAAGAAAAAAAGACTGCCCAACCGTTTCTTACCGACGTCAAGACCTTGCGCGAGCGGGCACGAAAAAATATCAAGTCCGGCGGCGTGACTTTTACCTATGAAGGCGATGTAAAGAAAACCATCGAAATCCTGCAAGCTGTGCTGGCCACCGAAATTGTTTGCGTGTTGCGCTATACCATGCACGCAGTGGCGGCGACGGGCATTTCCAGCGAAGGCGTCAAGGCGGAATTTGCCCAGCATGCAAAGGAAGAGGCGGGACACATGAATCAGGTGGCAGAGCGTATCAACCAACTCGGTGGAAAGCCCGACTTCAATCCCGCCGGCCTGACGACACGGGCTGCGTCGGAATATGGCAGGGCGGAAAATTTGATCGAAATGATCAAGGAAAATTTGATCGCTGAGCGCATCGCGGTGGATCACTACCGGGAACTCATACGCTATTTCGGTAACGACGATCCCGGTACGCGCAGCATGCTGGAGGGTATATTAACGGTCGAAGAAGAGCATGCAAACGACATGCACGACCTGCTTGTGGCGCACGAAGGGCGCCCCATGCTTCCCGCCTAGCTCGTTCCGCCGACCGCGGGAGAATCGCTGGCTGGAAAGGACTCGTCGAGCGCTTCATCCAATAGCTCGTCGACATGCCGCTGCTGGGGATCGAGGGGGTGTTTGCGCAGATAGGCAACGGCGTAGGAACAGGTTGGATTGACCTGCCAGCCTTCCGACTGCGCGAAACTTAGCGCGGCACTCATCAATTCCGCGGCAATTCCACGCCCTTCAATCGCCGGCGGCACGTTTGTGTGCGTTATCGACATGACATCGCCGCTGCGCGTGTAGTCGAGCACCGCCAAATGGCCTTCAACCGTGGTTGTGAAGCGATTCGTGGTCGTGTCGTGATTAATGGTGTTCATGGTCCTGTTGACGCTGGTCCGCAGGGCGCGGCGCCTCGCGTTGCGGCGGCGCGCTTCGCTGTGGCTGAGGTTGTCTCTGAGGCTGCTGTTGCTGCTGCGGCGGTCTCGGTTGCTGCTGTTGCGGTCTCTGTTGCTCTTGCTGCTGCCTCGGCTGTTGCTGTTGCTGTTGCTGCTGCTGCGGTTTCTGTTGCTCTTGCTGCTGCCTCAGCTGCTGCTGTTGCGGTTGCGTGGGTCTCGGGGCCTGTTGCCGTTCCGTCGGCCGAGGTTGCTCCGGTTGGCGGCGCTGCTCAACCGCGGGCCGCGAAGTAATCGCGGGGTGCGATTCGGCGGGGGTACGGGGTGCGACCGCGGGTCGCGGCGCAGCGGCTGCACGAGGTTCCACTGCCGAATGGGGTTCTCTGCCCGCCTGAGGCGCGTTCTGCTTGGGCTGACCCGCGCGGTTGCCGCGATCCTGCGAATTGCTGCGATCCTGCGAATTGCCGCGATTTGCGCCCGCACCCGCCTTGGCCTCCACCACACCCTGTCCCGAGAAAGCGCCTGGCCTCGGCGTCGCGGCGATCGGCGGGCGACCATTGTTCTCCTTGGCACGCAGCACGGGGTTTCCCCGCGCGGCCTGCACATGCTCGCGCTGCACGGGCGTCCCCTCAATGTGCCGATCACGGCCGGCCCTGTTATCGGCGGCGCTCGGCCGCGCGCGGACGCCACCGTTGCCGCCGTTGTAGCTGACGCGATTCACCGTGACATTGTTGATCACGGTTCGGTTGTAGACGTTGGTGATGTGAACGTTGCCGAAATTGTTGACGGAGCGGTTGTAATACATGCGTCCGCCCTGCCAGTAACCGCCACGGTAGCCTTCGCCGCCATAACCGTAACCGTAGTCCACGCCGCCGTAGAAGCCGACGTGCGGACCCCAATAGCCCCCGTGCCAGATGAACACAGCGCCCTCTCCCGCGCCCCAGTAACCTGGGGTCCATAGGTAGTCCGGTTGCGGCGCTAGTACCCAGGTGCCGGGCACCCAGAAGTAATCCTCAATATCGTCGCCCCATGCCCAATAGCCCGGAGTCCAGATATAGCCTTCGCCGGGGATGGGCGGTTGGTCATAGATAGGCAGTTCGGGAGGCGGAACATTGACCGAAATACTCAACGACACCTGTGAGTGCGACAGAGCGGGCAGTGCCAGCAACACGATGCTGATGAGGACTGAGCGGCTCCAGGGCTTTAGCGACATATCTCTACTCCAGGTAGGCTCAGAGCCGGTACTTTCTTGTCGAATTATACAGCGCGCCCCTTGCCCCCTTAATGGGCGACTGTCCGCCGCACCTGTAGGATAACGCTGACATGTCGTCAGAAACCGAACTAGCCGTCGAAGTGGGGTATTCACGCCTCGCGGACACCACCCTGCACAACGCTCGGGTCGGCGCGACGGCGCAACTAATACTGGCTGTTTACGATGATTTTTACCGCCAACTGTGCGCCTATCCGCACCGCGCGCAGCGCGCTTTCGAGACCATGGATCCGCACGCATCCATTCAGATCAGCCAGGAGCGCCTGGGACTGTACAGCCGCTACATTGCGGAGCACGGGCCCAAGATTCTCGCGGCTTTCCCCGCACTCGCCGGCGATTCGGCCGCGTGGGAGGCGTTGGACCGCATGTTCACGGCGATGATCGTGGATCGCTACGACGCCGATATCGCGTTCAGTTTTGCGCATTCCATACGTCGCAACATCGAGGGCGGACTGTGGCGGCCGGTGGCCTATTCCTTCCCGCCGCCCAGCAAGCTACGCGCGTTCTCTATGGCGTCCGTCCATCGCCGACTGAGGGTGCAGAACGGCATCGACGCCGAGCTACTGCGGACCGCGCTGCTGGTGCCGACTTTTGCGATGCCCTTCAGGAATCTGCAGCGCGACGCGGAAAAAATCCTGGAAAGAATTGGTCCAGTACTTGGTGCCACCCCCGCTGCGTCTCCCGTATCGGCGCTCGACGTGGTCGAGGCCGGCTTCTTTCGCGATAGAAGCGCATTCCTGGTCGGTCGTTGGGTGCGAGCCGACGACAGCATCGTGCCGTTCGTCGTAGCCTTGTTGAACACTCCGGAGGGGATGTACGTGGATGCCGTTCTACATCGCGTCTCCGACATCCACGATTTGTTCAGCTCCGCTCTCGCGAACTTTCACGTGACGACCCGGCTTTACTACCAGACCTGCGTGTTCCTCTACAGCTTGATGCCGCGCCGCCCCTTCGGCCACCAATATTCGACCATCGGGTACAATCACGTCGGTAAGGTCGCCATACTGAACGAGATCGGCGAGCAAGTTGCCCGCGGACTCAGGTTCCAGCGCTCACCGGGCGTTCCCGGCACGGTTGCGCTCGGATTTACCTTTGACGAATGCGCTTATCACCTGAAAGTGATTCGCGATCGACCGACCAATTCTTACAAATGGGGCGCCTTCCCCGGGGTTGCCGCCGTCACCGACAAATATCGTGTGGTGCATGAGATCAATCGGGCCGGCAGCATGTTGGACAACGTCATGTACTTCAACCTGCGGCTGGAGCGCAACATGTTCGACCCGGCACTGCTGGATGAAATTTCGCGGCAGGCCGCCGGCAGCGTGCAGGTAGACCATGACGGAGTCTATTTGCGAGTGCTGATCGTGCAGCTGAAGATCGTGCCGTTGCCGATGTACCTCGAAACCGCGGACGAGGAGGCGACGCGCGCCGTGATGGTCAGCCTCGGTCTTTGTATTCGCAACAATGCGGCGACCAATATATTCAACAAGGATCTGGATTCACGGAACTACGGCGTGGGCCGGTATGGCCGGGTATTTCTGTTCGATTACGACGCGCTCGAGAAGCTTACAGACGTGAAGATCCGCACCAACGCTGACCGCGAGCCCGGCGAGGAAGCGGCGCCGGAGTGGTTCTACGAGGATGGGGTTATTTTTCTGCCCGAAGAACTTGAGCATGGCTTGCAGCTCAAGAGTTCTTATGCACGCCGCTGTTTCCGCGAAGTGAACCCGGATTTATTGGGGGTCGAATACTGGCGCGATGTGCAGTTAAAATTGCAACGCGGCGAAGTCCCGCCACTGCAAATGTACCCGCGGGCCACGCAGCTTTAATTATTTGCGAATGTAAGCCGCGAGCTTGCTGTGGGTGCGAATGGCATCTTCATCGGTGAACACATCGTCCGAGTGCGACTTACGGATCAGCCGCTCGAAATCCGACGCAGACACCGGCCGGCTGAAATGATAGCCCTGATATTCGTCGCAGCCCGCCGTCTTTAAGAAATCGAGCTGCGCCGGGGTTTCCACTCCCTCGGCGACGACCTTGAGTTGCAGGCTGTGCGCGAGCGAGACGATGGCTCGCACGATCGAGGCATCTTCCGGCCGGCTGACGATTTCGTCTATGAAAACACGGTCTATTTTCAGCTTGTCGATGGGAAAGCGCCGCAAATAACTCATACTCGAATAGCCGGTACCGAAATCATCAACCGACACCAGCACTCCCATGGCGCTCAATTGCTCGAGAATGGCGATCGACTGCTCAGGATCGCTCATCACGGCACTCTCGGTGAGTTCGACCTCCAGGTAGCGGGCATCGAGCCCGACGTCATCCAGCGCGCGGCGGATGCTGTCGAGCAATCCGCTGTCACGGAACTGCGAAGCCGACAGATTGACCGACACCCGCAGCGGCGGCACGCCGTCATTCTGCCAGACGCGCGTTTGCCGGCAGGCCTCGCGAATCACCCAACCGCCGATGGCGCCGATCAGCCCGCATTCTTCCGCGAGCGGAATGAAATCGGCGGGCGAAACCATGCCGCGCACGGGATGCATCCAGCGGATCAAGGCCTCGGCACTGCGCACCTCGCCGGTTCGCGTATCCACCTTCGGCTGATAATAGAGTTCGAACTGATTCAGCGCCACCGCGTTGTGCAGATCGCTTTCCAGCTGCACTCGGTCTTCGGTGCCTGCATGCATGCCGGGTTCGTAATGCCGAAAGTTGCCGCGGCCGCGCTGCTTGGCCGAATACATGGCGGCGTCCGCGTGCGCCAGCAGTGCCTGGCTGGTCGTGCCGTCGTCCGGATACATGGCGATACCGATGCTGGGCGAAGTGTGGATGTCGATGGCGGCGATGCGCACCGGGGCCTGTAAAACATCCATCACCCTGGACGCAAGACCGGCGGCGTCTTCTGCGTCCGACACGGAAGTGCCGATCAGCACAAACTCATCGCCGCCGAAGCGCGCCACCGTGTCGGTGGTGCGCCCCACGGTCGAAAGCCGGCGCGCGACTTCTTGAAGAAGCTCGTCTCCGGCGCGATGCCCCAGGGAATCATTGATTAGCTTGAAGCGGTCGAGGTCGCAAATCAGCACCGCGAAGGAGCGCATGTCACGGTCCGCGTGCGCTATGGCCTGCTGCAAACGATCGTCCAGCAGGACCCGATTCGGCAGTCCCGTCAGCACATCATGGGTGGCGAGATGCCGTAGCTGCTGATTGGCGGCTTCCAATCCTCGCGTACGCAGAGTGATCACTTCCTCGAGGCGCAGAACCTGGTCCCTGACCAGGCGATCGTTTTCCCATTTGCGGCTCAGCGCGGTCGCGCATTGCAGTACCTCGATGGGCTCGGCGGGCTTGCGCAGGACGAGCAGCTTGTCGGAGTGGCCGAGCCGCTCTACGACCTCGGTCCAATCATAGTCGGTGTGCGCCGAACAGATGACGACCTGCACGTCGGGATCCGTGGCCCAAAGCCGCTCGATGGTTTTGAGGCCGTCCCAGCCGGGCGGCATGCGCATGTCGACGAATGCCATTGCGTAGGAGCGCCCTTCGCGCAGGGCCTGGCTCACCATGGCCACGCCTTCCTCGCCTTGATGGGCGGAGTCGATCTCGAAGTTCGGGCGCGTCGCAGGTCTGGCAGCGTCACCGAAGAGATTCGCCTCCAGCACATCGAGGGCAGCCTGCGCGGAATGCTCGGCCTGCGCACCTAAGACCTTGCGAAAATCCAGATGAATGGCCGCATTGTCGTCGATGATCAGAATGCGCCGGTTGGCGAGCGGAGTGGTATTGGACACGGTCAGTCTGCCTGGGGGCTGCAGGGCAGCTCGAGCGTGAACTTCGCGCCGCGGCCAGGGCCGTCGCTGTGAACCTGCAAGGAGCCGCCGAGTTCCTGAGCGGCGAGCGCTCCGCTGTGCAGGCCGAAGCCATGCCCGGAGGCGCGGGTAGTGAAGCCGTGAGTGAACAGACGCGGCATGTTTTCCGCGGCGATGCCGATGCCATTGTCAATGACGCTGATACGCACTCCGGCCGGCGCCGCTTCGATGCGCAGAGTGATAAGTTTGTCCGGCTTGCCTGATTCATCGCACGCGTACTTGGCATTGCGCACGAGATTCACGAGTATCTGCAGCACCTTGTGCTTGTCGACGGTGATGGGCGGAACTTCGGTGAATTCGCGCTGCAAAGTCACGCCGTGACGCACGAACGCGCCGGCATTCAAGCGCAGGCTATCTTCCACCAGATCCACCACTGCAATGGTCTCGGTGACGCCGCATAGCTTGGCATAGCTCTGCTGCATCGCCACCGTGTCCTTGATGTGCTCGAGGTTGTCGCGCAGCGATGCGAGTTCTTCCAACGCCATCCTTTGATCGCCCGTGAGCTGCTCGCCGAGCGACACCAAGTATTCGGGAATGCGCTTGCCGCGCTCGTCATTGACGATGAAATCTCCCACCGCGGCGCCCTTCTCCTGCAGCAGCGCAGCCAGACGGGTGATCCCCGGCGCCTTGGATTGCTTGATCCGTTCGATGACCAGACTTGCCGAGATGTTGATGCTGTTGAGGATATTGCCGACATTGTGCAGCACGTTGGTTGCGACCTCAGCCATGCCTGCCTGCCGCGAGGCGGTCATGAGCTGTTTGTGCACTCGTTCCAACTCTTCTTCCGTTTCCTTGCGGGCGGTCACATCGCGCAAGAACTCGACCGAATATTCAGGGGTGGCGTCGTTCTCGCGCACCAGCGAGGTGGTCGTACGTACCCACATGACACTGCCGTCTTTGCGCCGGTAGCGCTTCTCGAGATCCACGAATTGAATCTCACCGCTCCACAGTCGTTCGAGCTCCCGTGCTACTCGGATGGCATCCTCTGCGTTGGTCAGATCGCGGGCCGTCTTGTCAGAGAAATCACCCGCTTCGAAGCCCAGCATGGCGCAGAACGCCTGGTTGAAGCGCAGGAATTTGCCGGCGCGATCGGCGTACACGATGCCGAGCGGTGCTTGGTCGAAGGTATTGCTGTACAGGGTTTCGGCGCGGCGCAAATTGTCGCGGGCGGCGACCAGGTCGGTAAAATCGGTGATGGTGCCGATCCAGCCGGACACTCCGTTCACGGCGACCACTTGCTCGGAGAAATGACGGATCGCACCCTCGCCGGTGAGGGTGCGGTAGGCGAATCGGCTCGGGATACGCTGCCGGCAGAATTCCGTCCACGCCTGCTCCATGCGTTCCCGATCGTCCGGATGAATACGCTGCGCCCAGGTATCCGTGCTCTGATCGGGCTTAAGCCCGAAGATGCGGCGGTACTCGGGATTGCAGTAGCTCATGGTGCCGGCCGCATCCGTGTGATAGATGGCCACCGGAGCGCTGTCGAGCAGAGCCATTGCGGAAGCCGCATCGGATGGCAGGGCGGGTGTAACGGGCGTAACGGGTGTCGCGGCGAGCAGCACGAATTCCGACAATCGCGAGCGCAGCTCGATGCCCGCCACTGCCTGTTCGGCGAGCAGCAGCAGCGACCCGCGCTGTTCCGGCGACAGGGAGCGCGCCGTGTTGCAATACACGGCTATGGTGCCGAGCGCCTCGCCTGCCGGGGTGCGCAGCGTGCATCCGGCGTAGAAACGTACGCCAAGCGCGCCGGTGACCAGTTCGGAGTCTCGAAAGCGATCGTCGGCTGAGGCATCCGGCACTACCAAAAGGCCCTCGGAATGGGCAGCGCATTGGGCGAAAGGATCCTGGCGCGGCACGGACTCGGCGGGCAGTTCCTGCGTCGCGGTGAACCAGGCGTCGCGATAGCCGATTACCGACACCGAGGCGAACGAGGCTGCGCAGGTCCCTGCGGCAAGCCGCGCAAGGCCGCTGAATACGGGATCCGGGGCCGGGCTAGACTGCGCCGGGGCTGCGGTCGAGGCGCTCCCTGTGGGCATTCGAGCGAGGGGTTTCGAAATCATTGGCCTGGCAATCCCCGCAGCGCTTCCGTCGTTGGGCGCTTCCGCGCCGGATGTCATAGGTTATCGGCACATTTTGTATTATTTGAATATCAGCGCGCGTGGCGAATGCGTCACATAACGCAACTGAGACGGCGAATTGCGTCGCACTATGGGGATCCGCCATCAATTGGGGGAATGGGTATGATCGATCCATGGCAAAACGTGCTATGCCGATGACGAATTGCCTTGAACCGGGCCCGTGGAACCCTGGTATCCGTTCGCACGTGCCCAAGGATTTGCTGCACCTATCGACGATCTTTCATCCCGACAATGTCTTTACCAGCATTGCCTCGGCCTCGGAACTGCAGGGGCTCACCGGGTTCCCGCCGAGCGACCTGGTTGCATTTCGACCGCAGCGGCTCGCCCTGCACGAACTGCTGATTCGGGTGACGGCCGATTTCGCTGTGCCGGACGGTTCACGAATCGGCGACTTGGGTATCAACTTTCGCGAGATCGCCAGCCGTTTGCTGGAACGCCATATCGCTCCACATATGGAGCAGATTACCGCGGCATACGCCCATGCGCGCCGCGAACTGCACCTGGCCATCCAGAACGCGCTGTCGGAAGTGGCGCCGGAGCGGATGTCCGGCGGCTGGGGCCTTGCGCAAATCGCCGAATGCGAACGCCGAGCCGGTCCAGGCGAGGCCGCGCAGCAGCGCAATGCGTACCGCGCCTTGACGCGGGTGATGTCGGCGCTGTTCGCCACTCAGGGACACGCCTGGGGCACGCGCGAATTGATCGTGTCGATGGCGACCGATATGGCCAGCAATGACTACGGCAGCGACTGCGTCGGCCGCTGCATCGAACCTTTGTTGCAGCAGGCGGCACGCAGTGAGGGCTATCGGCTGCTGCCGCGCCAGGAACGGCCCGTGGTCATCAATACCAAGGGGCCGTCCGCTTCGGGTAAAAGCACCTTGCGCCCGCTGCAGAAGAAACTGGCAGGCGACATCGGCGTTCAATGGAGCGATTTCGCGTTGATCAGCCCCGACATCTGGCGCAAACAACTTCTCGACTATGGCTCGCTGGGCGGCGCCTACAAATATGCCGGGGCCTTTACCGCGGAAGAGTTGCAGATCGTCGATCAGAAACTGGATCGCTATATGGCGCGAAAGCACCTGCGGGGCGATATGACCCACCTCTTGATCGACCGGTTCCGCTTCGACAGCTTCGCCCCGGATTCGGATGAGGCCGGCAGCAATCTGCTGACGCGTTTTGGCCAGACGGTGTACTTGTTCTTCATGATCACCCCGCCCGAGTCGCTGGTCGAGCGGGCCTGGAAGCGCGGACTCGAGTTCGGCCGCTACAAGGCGGTGGATGACACGCTGGCGCACGCGGTCGAGGCCTATACGGGAATTCCCGATGTGTTCTTTACGTGGGTGAGCCGCAGCGACAAGCGCATTCAATTCGAGTTTCTGGACAACACGGTGCGCCTGGGAGAGCGCCCGCGCACTGTCGCCTTCGGCGACAACGACACGTTCAATGTCCTCAATGTCACGGGAGCTCTGAATATCGATCGCTACGGGCGGGTCAATGTGGACGCTTCATCCGAGCAGGCACTGTATGCGGACCGGGAGTTGCTGGCCGCCGCGCACAACACACGCTTCCTGCGGCGCTGCATCGACGGATTTCGCCATGTCAATTTCGCGGATCAGGCCAGCGGGCGAATTTATTTGCGAATCGAGTCAGGACTGCCGGTGTCGATCGACCAAGCGCAGTTGCAAGCGGCGATATGCGACGCCGATACGCTCGGCGGCATCAAAGCCGTGGCGCCGGCAGCCTTGCGCGGCGAGGCAGCGGCGATGAGCGCCCCGCAGTACCTGCACAGCGGCGCAGGGTCCGAGGTCACACTCGGACAGTGGGGAAGCGCAGTGCGACTCTAGTCCAAGAATTCGCAGTAGCGATCGACGTGCGCGGCTAGGTCCAGCGTATGCTGCCGCGTGAGCCGTTCGGCCAATTCGGTGTCGCGCCGTTCCAATGCTTCGATGATCTTCAGGTGATCGATGATGGAGCGCGCGGCGCGGTCGCTCTGGGTGATCGTGGCGCGCCGAATCGCACGTACATGAATGAGAAGGTTGTGCGTGGCATCCATGATGGTCTTCGAACCGCCGAGCGCAATGACGGCCGTATGAAAGGCGATGTTGGCGTCAGAATATTCATCCAGATGAGCGGAAGGCGGCGAGTTGTGAAATTCATCGAACAGATGCCGCAGCTTGGAGATATCTGCGTCGCTGGCGTGCTGCGTGGCGAGCCGCGCAGCCATGGATTCGAGCGCGGCCCACATCTGAATCATTTCAATCATTTCGCGCTTCGATTTGCGAATGATGTAAATGCCGCGCCGGGGGATGGTACGGATGAACCCCTCTTGCTCGAGCAGCGACAGAGCTTCACGAATCGGCGTCCTGCTGACGCCAAGTGCCGTGGTCAGTTGCCGCTCATCCAGGCGTAATTCCTGATTCGGATCGTAAATGTCGGTGTCTGCGATCGCGTTCTTCAGGAGCGCATACGCCTGATCACGTAAGCTCGTCGCGTTCAGCGGCGCCAGCGCGAGCGGAGCCGCGGCGGATGTGCGCTGTACCAGCGTTGCGATCGTGTTCATTGGTCTCTCGATTACCTCAAACTGAATTTATGAAGCGCCGGGAGCGTGATCTCGGGCGCATTGCCCGCCGTGCTGCCGTGTGTCCGCGCGCGCGTGCCGAGTCCGGAAAACCGCCCATGACGAGCCGCTTCTTCCAATATTGAAGGCGGCAAAGTCATATAGAGCGCCGCCGACAGGCTACCAAATAGCGTCATGCCGACGACAATAGATATCACAAATCCGATGGTTTGCATGACAGCTCCAAGCGGGGAGGCTTAGCCCGCACCGCCATATCGACGGTGAGATTACAACGGCGCGGCACCTCAAGAGGAAGCGTCGCGTTGGAGATATATTATATTGAAATTGACTTTTCACTGATGAAACAACTTAACCATGCGTGCGATTTCTCTCACCTGTCACGACACGTCGAATATTCAAGCGCGTCATGACTTGAACTGCTGTTCAGGTAGCCCGGGTGATGCTGCTTGACACCTAGAAACTTGTTCATATATGGTATACCACGATAATAATACAGATGGTTGGCGGGGTCGATCTCGGGATCAGCCGCGAAGTGGGGGTTCTTGGCCTTGGGTACAAATAATATGCAAGAACGCCCCAGCTGCGGTCTATCCACGACGCGTTGTCAGCCAAACTTTCACACGTAAGCCCTAAATTGCGCCTCCGCGTCAGTTCGGGCGATCAAGGAGAACTGTGATGAGTGCGAACCTGAATTCCTCTTCATCGAAGTCGCCGCTGGCAAACCCTTGGGTGCAACTCATCCTCGGGGTCATCTGCATGGCCTGCGTCGCGAACTTGCAATATGGATGGACTCTGTTTGTCAATCCCATAGATGCCAAGTACCACTGGGGCCGCGCCGCCATCCAAGTGGCGTTTACGATCTTCGTGCTGATTGAGACCTGGCTGGTTCCCGTTGAAGGCTATCTCGTCGACCGTTTCGGGCCGAAATGGGTGGTGCTGGGCGGCGGCATTCTTGTGGCCATCGCTTGGGTCTTGAATTCGGTCGCCAGCTCCCTTCCGGTTCTGTATTTTGCTGCCGCCGTCGGCGGCATCGGAACCGGCTGCGTTTACGGCACCTGTGTCGGCAACGCACTCAAGTGGTTTCCGGGCCGACGCGGACTCGCCGCGGGAATTACCGCTTCGGGTTTCGGCGCCGGTGCCGCGCTCACCATCGTGCCCATCTTGCACATGATTCAGACGTCCGGTTACGAACAGGCATTCCAGTTCTTTGGCTTGCTCCAAGGCGGTATCGTGTTCGTGGTGTCCTGGATGCTGTTGGCGCCTCCGGCGCAATTGATTGCCGCGAAGGTCAAGCCCAACCAGACGGCGCATGGCTATACGCCGGCCGAGGTGCTGCGCAGCCCGGTTTTTTACGTGATGTACGCGATGTTCGTGCTGATTGCCGCCGGCGGCCTCACCATGGCCGCCTCGATGGCGCCGATTGCCAAGGACTTCAAGATCGACAAGGTGCCGGTTGACCTGTTTGGAATCACGATGGCCGCTCTGGCATTTGCGTTATCGCTCAACCGAATCTTCGATGGGATCGGACGGCCCTTCTTCGGCTGGTTATCCGATCAAATCGGCCGCGAATACACGATGGCCCTGGCATTCACCATTGGGGCCATCGCGCTCTATACGCTCAGCCAGTCGGGAACGAATCCGGTCCAGTTCGTGTTGGTCACGGCGCTCTACTTCGGCGTGTACGGCGAAATTTTCAGTCTGTTTCCGGCGACTCAGGGCGATACCTTCGGGTCCAAATATGCCGCCGCAAACGCCGGCATGCTGTACACCGCCAAGGGCGCGGGCGCGCTCCTCGTGCCGATCGCGGCCGGTATCTCCAAGGAACATGGCTGGGGCGTGGTGTTCGGCATCGCGATGTCGTTCAACCTCATCGCCGCCGCTCTCGCCTTGTTCGTGTTGAAGCCCATGCGCGCTCAGCACTTCGCCAAAGGGTACCTCGGGCAACCGCCGGTGGCGGATGGTGCGTCGAACGCCCGAACCACTTGATGGTGCAAATTGCATAGGTAATTTCCCGATGTCGCAGGCGGACGATCGAGCGCCCGCCTGCGATCAGATTCATGAAGTTGGAGGCACTATGGCGACCGTAAATCCCACACCGATTCAGCCCAAGACCACGACGGCAGACGACACTCTGCAGCGCAAGAGCCGCGATGCCGGTGTGATCTCCGGCGGCCATCTGGTCGCCAAGGCGCTGAAGAACGAGGGCGTCGATACGATATTCACGCTGTGCGGCGGCCACATCATCGACATCTACGATGGCTGTGTCGATGAGGGCATTCGCATCATCGACGTTCGGCACGAGCAGGTCGCAGCACACGCGGCCGATGGCTACGCGCGCCAGACCGGCAAGTTGGGCTGCGTGGTTACCACCGCCGGACCCGGATGCACGAATGCGGTCACCGGCATCGCCACCGCATTCCGCTCGGAGAGTCCGATTCTGCACATCGGCGGACAGGGCGCAATGACCCAGCACAAGATGGGGTCGCTGCAGGATCTGCCCCACGTCGAACTGATGACGCCGATCACCAAGTTCGCCGCCACGGTGTCGAGCACGGAGCGCGTCGCGGACATGATCTCAATGGCGGCGCGCGAGGCGTTCAACGGCGCCACCGGCCCTGTGTACCTGGAGATTCCCCGTGACGTGCTCGATCGCGAGGTCGACATCAACAAGGCCGTGATCCCCCAGCCCGGCAAGTACCGCGCCTCGACCAAGTCGATCGGCGACCCCCGCGATATCGAGAGATTGGCTGACATCCTAGTCAATGCGGAGCGGCCGGCCATACTGTACGGCCAGCAGGTGTGGACGGCGCGCGGGCACAAGGAGGCCATCGCGCTGCTGCGCGGCCTCGATATCCCAGGGTATTTCAATGGCGCGAGCCGCGGGTTGCTGCCGCCCGGCGACCCGCATCACTTCGACCGCACGCGGACCCAGGCTTTCGCCAGCGCCGATGTCTTGTTGATCGTCGGCACGCCATTCGATTTTCGCATGGGCTACGGCAAACGCATCAGCAAGGACCTGACGCTGGTGCAGATCGACATGGATTACCGCACCGTCGGCAAAAATCGCGACATCAGCCTGGGGCTGGTGGGTGATCCGGGCGCCATTTTGGGTGCGGTGCTGCAGGCGGCATCGGGACGCATCAAGAACGACAAGCATCAGGCGCGCCGGCAATGGCTGAAGCAGCTCAGCGATGCGGAAACCGTCGCCGCCGACAAGCTGATGCCGCTGTTCAAGTCCATCAGCGTGCCGATTCATCCTTATCGCGTCGCCTGGGAACTCAACGAATTCCTGCGGGACGACACGATTTATATCGGCGATGGCGGCGACGTGGTGACCATTTCGGCGCAGGCGGTGCGCCCGCGCGGCCCGGGGCAATGGATGGATCCGGGTGCGCTCGGCTCACTCGGTGTCGGCACCGGCTTCGCGATCGCCGCGGGGCTTGCGAACCCTTCCAAGGAGGTGCTGTGCTACTACGGCGACGGCTCCTTCGGCATGACGGCCTTCGATATGGAAACCGCCAACCGCTTCGGCGTGCCGTACCTTGCGGTTATCGGCAACAATTCGGCCATGAACCAAATCCGCTACGGCCAGCTTGCGAAATACGGCGAGCAGCGCGGCAACGTGGGCAACCTGTTGGGCGACGTGCCGTTCGGCAAGTTTGCCGAGATGCTCGGCGGCTACGGCGAGGAGGTGCGCGACCCTGCGCAAATAGCGCCGGCACTGCAGCGTGCCCGGGAATCGATTCAGAAGTTGCGTCGCTCGGCGGTCGTCAATATCTGGGTCGATCCGCGCGAGTATGCGCCTGGCACCAAGAATCAGACGATGTACAAGTGATCCGCGCAGAGAGCATTGCGCGGTCCGGAGTTTTCCATGGGTAAGGCATTAGACGGTGTCCGCATACTTGATTTCACGCACGTGCAGTCCGGTCCCACCTGCACGCAGCTGCTGGCGTGGTTCGGCGCCGATGTGATCAAAGTGGAGCGGGCCGGCGCGGGAGATATCACGCGCGAACAGCTGCGCGACATTCCGAACGTGGACAGTCTGTATTTCACGATGCTGAACCACAACAAGCGTTCGGTGACGCTGGATACGAAAAGCGAGGGCGGCAAGCAGGTGCTCGAGAAGCTCGTGAAGCACTGCGATGTACTGGTGGAGAACTTTGCGCCGGGCGCTCTCGATCGGATGGGTTTTACCTGGGAGCGCGTTCAACAACTCAATCCGCGCATGATCGTCGCATCCGTGAAGGGCTTCGGTCCGGGTCCCTACGAGGACTGCAAGGTTTATGAGAACGTCGCGCAGTGTGCCGGGGGCTCGGCCTCGACCACCGGATTCGATGACGGGCCGCCCCTGGTCACGGGTGCGCAAATCGGCGATAGCGGCACGGGATTGCATCTCGCGCTCGGCATCGTTGCCGCGCTTTACCAGCGAAACGTCACCGGACGGGGCCAAAAGGTGCTGGCGGCCATGCAGGACGGTGTGCTCAATTTGTGCCGCGTCAAGCTGCGCGATCAGCAGCGCCTCGACCGCACGAACGTAATGAAGGAATATCCGCAGTTTCCGAACGGCAAGTTCGGTTCCGCGGTGCCGCGCGCCGCCAATGCGTCAGGGGGCGGCCAGCCGGGAACCATCGTCAAGTGCAAAGGTTGGGAAACGGATCCGAACGCGTATCTGTACTTCATCGCGCAGGCGCCGGTGTGGAAGGATATCTGCAAAGTCATCGGCAAGGAGGACTGGCTCACCGATCCGAACTTCGCGACGCCCGAGGCGCGCCTGCCGCGGCTCAAAGAAGTGTTCGCGACGGTGGAAGCATGGACCGTCACCAAGACAAAGTTCGAAGCCATGGCGCTGCTCAACGAGCACGATATTCCCTGCGGCCCAATTCTGTCCATGGAGGAGTTGGCGAATGAACCTTCGCTGCGCAAGACCGGCACCGTCGTCGAGGTGGATCATCCGCAGCGCGGCAAGTATTTGACAGTGGGCAATCCCATCAAGATGAGCGACAGCCCGACCGTGGTCACGCGCTCGCCGCTGCTGGGCGAGCACACGGATGAAGTTCTTGCCGAGCTCGGCTACGCGGCGGCCGAAATCGCGGCTTTCCGATCGAAGAAGGTAATTTGAAGGTGTCCCACGACAAGAACGCCGTCGTTAAGATCCTGGCCGAGGCCCGCGCCGCCAAGCGCGAGGCATTGACCGCGCCCGAGGCGCGCGGCGTCTGCGAGGCGTACGGAATCACCATTCCCAGAGAGGGTGTGGCGAAGAGCGCCGAGGAAGCGGTCAAGCTTGCCTCCGATATTGGGTTTCCTGTCGTCATGAAAATCGTGTCGCCGCAGATTTTGCACAAGACCGAAGCGGGCGGCGTAGTCGTCGGCGTGAAGTCGGCCTCAGACGCGAAAGTCGCTTACACCACGATTGTCGGAAATGCCGGTAAGTACGATGCTAAGGCCGAGATTCTCGGCGTGCAAGTTCAGCAGATGCTGACCGGCGGCCAGGAGGTCATCATCGGCGCGGTGACCGATCCTGCTTTCGGCAAGTTGGTCGCTTTCGGCCTGGGTGGCATCCTGGTCGAGGTTCTGAAGGACATCACGTTCCGATTGGCTCCCGCGACCAATGAGGACGCGCTGTCGATGCTCGACGGCATCGCGGCAGCCGAGATTTTGCGCGGTGTTCGCGGCGCCAAGCCTGTGCACCGGGCGGCGCTCGCCGGGATGATCGAGAAGGTCTCCGCGCTGGTGGCGGATTTTCCCGAAATAGCGGAAATGGATTTAAATCCCGTATTCGCCACCGACCAAGGAGCTACCGCGGCCGACGTGCGCATCGTGCTCGATTTCAACCCCGCGCCGGCGCGTGACCGCCCAAGTCAGGCGGCAATCGTCGAGAAAATGACCCGCATCATGAAACCGACAGCGGTGGCGGTGATCGGCGCGTCGGCGGAGAACGGCAAGATCGGCAATTCCGTGATGAAGAATTTGATCAACGGCGGCTACCAGGGTGCGATCTATCCGATCCACCCGAATGCCGAAAGCATCATGGGCAAGAAGGTCTACAAGAGCGTCAAGGATGTGCCTGGCGACATCGATGTCGCGGTGTTCGCGATTCCGGCTAAATTTGTGGCGAAAGCGCTGATCGAGGTGGGTGAGAAGAAAATTGCCGGGGCGATTTTGATTCCATCCGGATTTGCCGAGACCGGCAATGTGGCCGGCCAGAACGAATTGGTGGAGATTGGCCGCAAGTACGGCGTGCGTCTCATGGGCCCGAATATTTACGGTTTCTATTACACGCCGAGCAATCTGTGTGCAACTTTCTGCACGGCTTACGACGTCAAAGGTCACGCCGCGCTGTCCTCGCAGTCGGGCGGCATCGGCATGGCCATCATCGGCTTCTCGCGCTCAGCCAAGATGGGCGTGTCGGCCATCGTCGGGCTCGGCAACAAAGCGGACATCGATGAAGACGACTTGCTCACATTCTTCGAGCAGGACGAAAACACGACGATCATTGCCCAGCACTTGGAGGATCTGAAGGACGGCCGCGCGTTCGCCGAGGTCGCGAAGCGGGTATCCAAGAAAAAACCCATCGTGGTGCTGAAGGCCGGGCGTACCAGCATGGGCGCGCGCGCCGCCAGCTCGCACACCGGAGCGCTCGCCGGCAACGACAAAATCTACGAAGATGTATTCCAGCAGTCGGGCGTCATTCGTGCGCGAAGCCTGCGCGACCTGCTCGACTTCGCGCGCGGCATTCCGGTGCTGCCGACGCCGAAAGGCAACAATGTGGTCATCATCACCGGCGCGGGCGGCTCCGGCGTGCTGCTTTCGGACGCCTGCGTGGACAATGGCTTGTCGCTGATGGCGATGCCGGCCGACCTGGATGCCGCATTCCGGAAATTTATTCCGCCGTTCGGCGCCGCCGGCAATCCGGTGGATATCACGGGCGGCGAGCCGCCGAGCACTTATCAGAACACCGTGCGGCTGGGCCTCGAGGATCCGCGCATTCATGCGCTCATCCTCGGCTATTGGCACACCATCATTACGCCGCCCATGGTGTTTGCGAAGCTGATGGTGGAGGTGGTGACCGAAATGCGCGCGCGGGGCATCGAGAAGCCAGTGGTGGCTTCGCTCGCCGGCGACGTCGAAGTCGAGGAAGCGGCGGAATATTTGTATCAGCACGGCATTCCCGCTTATGCGTACTCGACCGAGATCCCGGTGGCGGTCCTCGGTGCGAAATACAAGTGGGCGCGCGGCGCCGGGCTCATTGCGAGGATTTAGGGGAGATTGCACCCGCAGCGGGGGGGCGAGAAGACGTGAGATTGGATGGCGACAACGAGAATGATTCAAACAAACGCGTTTCATGAGGAACCAAACAATGCTTAAATCTAGATTGGCCAAGCCGATGCTGGTGGCGCTCGCGGCCTGCGCTGCCAGTGTCGCCTTTAATGGCATCGTCTTTGCGGACGATTCGCAAACTCAGGCGCTGAAAGATCAAATGCTCATCATGCAGCAGCAAATGCAGGAAATGCAGAAGAAGCTCGATGCGCTTTCCAAACAGCAAGCGACTCCGCCCGCTGCGGCGCCCACGGGACCAACGCCCACCGGCGCCGGACCGACCGTCGCCAAGTCCAAGGAAGCATCCACTGAGCCGTTGTTCGAAAAATTCATCAAGGGCTTCTACGGGACTCTGGACGTCTCCGTCGACGATTCGACCAAAGGAATGGATGGAATGATCGCGTACCACTATGCTGGCTCGCCGGTCAATGGGGTTTATCCGACCACCGGCGTGAAGGGTGTGCCGTTTGGAAATGTGGGTTACCAGCCGTCGATTGCCTCCAATGCGTCCACACTGGGCTGGCGCGGCAGCCACGCCATCCCCGGTTTCGACGATACGAAGTTCATCATGCAGATTGAAGCGCAGGTGGCCTTGACCGACTCTCCAGGCGTGACGACAGGCTACACTGCGCAGTCGTCCGGCGTCAGGGGCGGGATCGGTTCGGGCACGACCTATATCGGACTCAGCGGCAAGGACTGGGGCTCGCTCAAGATCGGTCATGGCTCGGCACCGTACGCCAATTCAACCAGGCGGCTGGATCCCTTCGCCGGCATGGCGGGCTCCATGAACGTCATCGTGAGCAATAGCGGCGGCGACAACCGTGTCGAGTTCGCCTCTGCAATGGACCACTCGATCTGGTACGAATCGCCGAAATACCACGGCTTCAGCTATGACTTGTTTTTCTCGCCCGGGCAGAACCGCACAGCAGACGAAAACCTGAACCTGGCGGGCGGTGCCTCCAATTGCACCGGCGGTAATGTACCCGGCAGCGGTAACCTGCCGCTCGCCTGCGACGACGGCGGCTTCGACAACGCCTACAGCATGGACCTGAAGTTCGAAACCGAGCACTTGTACTTGACTGCGGCATACGAACTGCACAAGCACGCCAACCGCAACAGCGACGGCATCGGATCCAATGCTCCCGGGTATGCCAACATGCTGAATGAAGGCGACCCGTCCGCGGGCGGGGGCGGGCCCTTGTCGCAGTACCTGAATTGGGGTCTTTACAATTTCGTCGGCAGTGCTTACGGCGCAACCGGTTCATGCGCGACTGCACCCAGTAACGCCACCTATTACTGCCTCAACGCGACCCCGGAGTTCACCGGCGACATCGGCGACGAAGCTGCATTCAAGGTCGGCGGCCAGTACGTCTTCGATTTCGGCCTGACCGTGAACGCCCTTCTGGAACGCATGACGCGCAAGCTTCCCGACGCCCTGGAGTACCAGAACGAGCGGCAACGCAATAGTTACTGGCTGGCGGTTACCCAGAATCTCGGTGCAAGAGACAACCTGAACCTCGGTTGGGCGCATGCTACGAGAACACCGGGCGACCCGGGCGGGCAGCATAATTACAACCCGAACAACCAGGACGACCATGCGGACATGGTCACGTTCGCGTACAAACACAAGTTCGACAAACAGCTGTACTGGTATGTCAACCTCGCCGAGACCATCAACCACGGCAATTCGCATTATGATCTGGGTTCGGGTAGTCACGGCATCAAGACTGACTGCCACGATGGCACAACCTCGCCCATCATTGACTACACCAGCGCCGGCAACACCACGTGGGGCGGCTGCAGGCCCAAGTCGGCTTCGGTGGGTGTGAACTACAAGTTTTAGGCGGCAGTTGATAAGGAAGGCGGAGAATGTCGAGCGGCGCGGCCTGGGACGAGATTGAGTCCCGGGCCGCGCCACTATCGGATTTCGCCTAGACGGGCGGACGTTCTTGCGTTTCCGGGCGGACAACATTGAAGATAGCGATCATCGGTGTCGGTGCGATCGGTGGCTACGTCGGGATCCGGCTCGCGCTCGCCGGAGAAGACGTAACCTTCATCGCGCGTGGTGGAAATTTGGAGGCGCTTCGTAGCCGCGGTATCCGGCTGATCTCGCCCGACGGCAAAGAAGAGTCTGTTGCGAAGGTCACGGCGACCGACGACTATGCCGCCGCCGGACCGCAGGACCTGGTCATCCTTGCGATGAAAGCGCATCAAGTGGAATCGGTCGCGCGCGAGGTACCTACCTTATTCGGACCTGACACCAGCGTGGTTCCGATGCAAAACGGAATTCCCTACTGGTACTTTCATCGATATCCCGGCGCACTGGCCGGCACTCGGGTGCAGAGCGTCGATCCGAGCGGATTGATCAGCGAGCAGATTCCGTGCGAGCGAATCATCGGTTGCGTGGTGTATCCGGCCGCCGAATTGACATCGCCCGGAGTCATCAAACACGTCGAAGGCAATCGATTTCCCGTCGGCGAGCCGGATGGTACGACGAGTGAGCGTGTCGCGCGTTTGTCGGAATGCTTCGTCAACGCCGGCTTGCAGGCTCCGGTGCTGGGCGATATCCGTGCGGAGATTTGGTTGAAGCTTTGGGGCAATTTGACGTTCAATCCCATCAGTGCACTGTCGCGCGCAACGCTCGCCGGCATCTGTCAGTATCCGCCGAGCCGCGCCATCGCCGCAGCCATGATGACCGAGGCGCAGAGCGTCGCCAACAAACTGGGTGTTACCTTCCGCGTAACTCTCGAGAAGCGCATTGCAGGTGCGGAACGGGTGGGGCATCACAAAACTTCGATGCTGCAAGATGTCGAGGCTGCACGCACGCTCGAAATCGACGCGCTGCTGGGTTCGGTAGTGGAACTGGCTCGCTTGACCGACACAGCGACTCCCCACCTCGATACGGTGTATGCGCTGACGAAGCTCTTGGCGAAGACCTTGGACGAGGGCAAGACGCCGAGCGGCCCACGGCCGTCCGCGGCGTGACTTGAACCGATTCTTGCGTGCCGCCCCGCGGCCGGTTGTCCCTGCGCGATGAACGCCGTGGGGCGTTATTAGTTTCATTCGATTGACGAGGCCAAGCCATGAACGTCCACGAGTATCAAGGGAAAGAAATTCTTCGCAAGTACGGGGTCGCCACGCCGCGCGGCATGCCCTGTTTTTCCATCGCCGAGGCGGACTCCGCCGCGCGCGCACTCGGCGGAAAAGTCTGGGTCGTCAAGGCGCAGATCCATGCCGGAGGCCGCGGCAAAGGCGGCGGCGTCAAAATCGCCAAGTCGCTCGAAGAAGTGCATGAGTTCGCCTCAAAGATTCTCGGCATGACGCTCGTCACCCACCAGACCGGTCCCGAAGGCCGCTTGGTGAAGCGGCTGCTGGTGGAAGAGGGCGCCGACATCGCCAAAGAACTGTACCTGGGCATGGTGGTCGATCGCGCCACGCAGCGAGTGACCTTGATGGCGAGTTCGGAAGGCGGCATGGAAATTGAAGAGGTCGCCGCCCACACGCCGGAGAAGATCCATAAGGTGGCCATCGATCCGGTGGCTGGATTGACAGACGCGCAAGGCGACGACATCGCACGGAAAATCGGGGTGCCGGATGGAGCGGTGGCGCAGGCCCGCAATTTCATGCACAGCTTGTACCGTGCCTTCGTCGAGTGCGATGCATCACTTGCTGAGATCAACCCGCTGATCATCACCGGCGACGGAAAAGTGCTCGCCCTCGATGCCAAACTCAACTTCGATTCCAACGCGCTATTCCGGCATCCGGAGATCGTCGCCATGCGCGATCTCGACGAGGAGGATCCGGCTGAAATCGAAGCGTCGAAGTTCGAACTGTCGTACATATCGCTCGACGGCAATATCGGTTGTCTAGTCAATGGCGCGGGGCTTGCGATGGCCACTATGGATACCATCAAGCTGTTCGGCGCGGAGCCCGCGAATTTTCTCGACGTCGGCGGCGGCGCGACGGCGCAGAAAGTCACCGAAGCGTTCAAGCTGATGCTGAAGAACCGCGCCGTCAAAGGGATTCTGGTGAATATCTTCGGCGGAATCATGCGCTGCGACACGATTGCCGATGGCGTCGTTGCCGCTGCCAAGGAGGTGAAGCTCAACGTTCCTTTGGTGGTGCGCATGAGGGGCACGAACGAGGATTTGGGCAAACAGAAGCTGCGCGAGTCGGGGCTGCCGATCATCTCCGCGGACAACATGGCGGATGCGGCGCAGAAAATCGTCGCCGCAGTTGCGGGAAAATAGGAACAATATTCGTGAGTATTCTAATCGATAGAAATACCAAGGTCATGACGCAGGGCATCACCGGCAAGACCGGCGCCTTTCATACGCGGCTATGCCGCGACTATGCGTACGGTAAGGACTGTTTCGTCGCCGGCGTCAACCCGAACAAGGCTGGGGAGAAATTCGATGGCATCCCTATTTTCGCCACCGTGCGGGAAGCCAAGGAGCAAACCGGAGCGACAGTGTCCGTGATCTATGTGCCGCCGCCATTCGCCGCCAGCGCCATCGATGAGGCGGTGGAGGCCGAGCTCGACCTGGTCATCTGCATCACCGAAGGGGTACCCGTGCTCGACATGGTCGCGACCCGCAACCGGATGCGTAACAGCAAGACCATCCTGGTGGGACCCAACTGCCCCGGCGTGATCACTCCGGATGAGATCAAGATCGGCATCATGCCCGGGCACATCCACAAAAAGGGGCGCATCGGAGTCGTTTCGCGCTCCGGTACTCTCACCTACGAAGCGGTGGGCCAATTGATGGACTTAGGGCTAGGACAATCGACCTGCGTCGGCATCGGCGGCGATCCGGTCAACGGGTTGAAGCATGTCGACGTCATGCGGATGTTCAACGATGATCCCGAGACCGACGCGGTGATCATGGTGGGGGAAATCGGCGGCGACGACGAGGAGACCTGCGCGCGCTGGATCAAGCATCACATGACGAAGCCGGTGGTAGGGTTCATCGCCGGGGTCACTGCGCCCCCGGGAAAGCGCATGGGTCACGCGGGCGCGATCATATCCGGGGGGAAGGGCACGGCGACAGAGAAACTCGCCGTCATGGAGGAATGCGGGATCAAGGTCACGAGAAACCCTGCGGAAATGGCGATGTTGCTCAAGTCGGTGCTGTAGCCATGCGCGCCCGAGTCTGGCGCCAGAGACTGACCCGGGCATGACCCGCTGGGCGCGTTTTCGATCGAACGACGGCCGCACCGGATTCGGCATGTTCGCAGACGGTCATGTCGCCGAATATGAGGGCGACATGTTCGGCACGCCACGGCCTGCCGGCCGCACGCTCGCGCCGGGTGCATTCACGCTCGAGAGCCCGTGCGCGCCCTCGAAGATCGTCGCCCTATGGAACAACTTCCACGCGCTCAAGGTAAAGCTCGGCAAATCGGCGCCGCTGCATCCGCTGTTTCTCATCAAACCGGGCACCTCCGTCATCGGTCCTGGCCAACCGATCCGCAGGCCGACCGGCTACACCGGCAAGATTGCTTACGAAGGTGAACTCGGCATCGTCATCGGCAAGCCGTGCAAGGACGTAGCGCCGAACGATGCGGCAGAGCGCATCTTCGGCTACACCTGCGTCAACGACGTGACGGCGTCGGAGGTATTGAACGAGAACGTGGATTTCCCACAGTGGTGCCGGTCGAAGGGTTACGACACCTTTGGCTGCTTGGGTCCAGTCATCGCCACCGGGTTGGAGTGGCGGCGCCTGCAGGTGACCACTAAGGTCGATGGGGTCGAGCGCCAGAACTATCCCCTGTCGGACATGATCATACCGGCTGAGGAACTGGTGAGCCGAATTTCCCACGACATGTCGCTGCTGCCCGGCGACGTGATCGCGTGCGGCACGTCGGTAGGCATCGGATCGATCAAGGATGGCTGCACCGTCGAAGTGCGCATCGATGGAATCGGCTCGCTGGTGAACGTACTGTGCCCAAGCTCGAGCGTCGATTGATGCTAAATTCAATTCACGATGGGGAATCATCCGGGCGATTTGCGGTCGTCTACTAAAGAAAGCGCCGTCCATCCCTTAGGTAAACGGATGATCAGAAGCAGGAAGTATTAATTGGAGTGGCTTATGGCTCAGGTAACTCGACGATTCTTCTTGTTTTCGTCCGCTGCGTTATCGGTTGGCTGCGCACTACGCCAACCGGGAGCCGTGGCGACAATGCCCGCGCCCGCCATTCGCCCGCCGGTTGTGGGCCAATCTTGGCGCTATGCCAAGCATGACCTCTTTACCCGAGCGACCGTCGACATTCAGGTCGACCGGGTCGCCGCGATCAATAGCAAGATTGAGATCGATTCGAGCGCCGAGGCGATCAAAGACGCGAAAGGTGCGAACTCACGATGGGGCGCGGAATTTTTACGCAAGTATGTCGTTCGCCGTGACGCGCCCAGCGGTGAATTGCCGCCCGAGATACAGGACCCTTGGGGCATGGTCTTGGTGGATCCTCATTGGGCCCAAGTCCAGGTTTACGAGAATCCGATTCCCCTGTGGCCGCAGCAATTGCAACCCGGCTGGCGGACTCAGATCACTACCAAGTACAAGACGCCGCTCAGCCAGGAGGGATTGCCGTGGGAGCAGACGATGAAGGCGCGCGCCTGGGAGACGATCACCGTGCCTGCCGGCCAATTCAAGACGCTTCGTTTTACCAACCTGATCAAGTTCCGAACTGCCGAACTGGCGCGGACGGATTCTGTGCGGCAGGAAACGGTATGGTTCGCACCCGAAGTCGGCCGTTGGGTGGCTCGTGAGAGCAAGGGCAGCTACTATGTCGAAGATTCGCTCATAGTGCAGCCCTATGATGAAAGCGGCTTTCGATGGGAACTTCTCGAGTGGTCCTAGACGATGGGCACGACAATTACCGAGCTACCACGACGGCTTCTGCGCAGAATGTTCGATGCGGCCGTTGCCTCCGCGCAGCCGGAACTGTGCATCCCGCCGCATCTGCCCGAGCCGCCACGCGGGCGCATGATTGTCATCGGTGCAGGCAAGGCATCCGCGGCGATGGCTCGCTGCGTCGAGAGGCATTGGGCGGGCGAACTCTCGGGCTTCGTGGTCACGCGCTACGGTTACGCGGTGCCCTGCGAGCGCATCGAAATCGCCGAGGCGGCGCATCCGGTACCCGATGCGGCGGGGATGCATGCCGCGCAGCGCATGCTCGAACGGGTGGGCGCGCTTCATGAGGATGATCTGGTGCTGTGCCTGTTTTCCGGCGGCGGCTCAGCGTTGCTGCCACTGCCGGCTCCGGGCCTGACTCTGGATCACAAGCAAACCATGAATCGCGCCCTGCTCGCTAGCGGCGCCACCATCAGCGAAATGAATTGCGTGCGGCGCCATCTCTCCGGCATCAAGGGCGGCCGGCTCGCCGCCGCCTGTTACCCGGCGCGCGTGTTGACGCTGCTCATCTCCGACGTACCCGGCGACCGCCCCATCGACATTGCCTCCGGTCCCACGGTCGCAGACCCGACCACGTGTGCCGATGCGCTTGCCATCATCCGCCGCTACGCCATCGAGGTGCCGGCAGCGGTGCGTGATGTGTTGGAGAGCGGCCGGGGTGAGTCAGTCAAGCCCGGTGACATTCGGCTGGCGCATTCCGAGGTGCATATCGTTGCCACGCCGCAGATGGCGCTCGAGGCCGCCGCGCGCGAAGCAGAGAGGGCAGGCGTAGCGCCGTACATTATCGGTGACGCCATTGAGGGCGAGGCGCGCGACGTGGGCAAAGTGTTTGCCGGAATGGCCTTGCAGGTCGCCGGGCGGGGTCAGCCGTTCGCCGCGCCCTGTGTGCTGCTCTCCGGCGGCGAGACCACGGTCACGGTGCGCGGCAGCGGTCGCGGCGGACGCAATGTGGAGTATCTGCTGTCGTTGGCAATCGGACTCGACGGTCACGCAGGCATTCACGCGTTGGCCGGCGATACGGACGGGGTCGACGGGCAGGAAGAGATAGCGGGCGCCTGCATTGGGCCCGACTCGCTCGCTCGCGCTTGGTCGCTCGGCCTTCGCCCTCAGGACATACTCGCTAATAACGACGCGCACAGTTTTTTCACCGCCCTCGGCGACTCGGTGATTACGGGGCCCACCCTCACCAACGTCAATGATTTCCGCGCCATTCTGGTCGAATAGATTCAACGGCGCACTTCGGAGGGTGCGAGAGCTGACGCTACGTCGGGGCGACTGCCCTTGCAATGGACTCGAATACGCGTTTCATGAGATTCACGCGCGCGACATAGCCGCGTGCCTCGTGGTCTCCGCAGCGCTGACCGTCCACCAGGCGCAACCCCCGGCGCACGAAGGCATCCCCCGCCCCCGCGCCGCAGAGATGAATTACCGCGGCGAGTTCCTGTTCGCGCTCCAGGGGCACTGACGTCACATGATGGCGTGCGAGCGCGCTTGCCACGCTGCGATCGAGATATGCCGCGGTGAGTTCCACGGCGTGCGCTGGGATGACCCGTGTGTACAGGCTATTGAACCAGCACGAGTCCCAATCGTTCCACGCACCGTCCTCGACGACTGCGTGATGGCGGATGCAGAAGCGCCTCGCCTCAGCAAAGGTCCCGTCGGTGATCTGGTACATCCCCACCGCGCTGGATGCCGGACGGTATACGTCGAAAGGCCTGGGGTTGAGCGACCAGCGCCAGTAGGTGCGCACCACCGGATTGCCCGAGCCTTCGACCTGCGCCAGCGCCGCGAGCAACTCGGGGGACATTACGCGGGTGCAATATTTCCGAAACAGGGGCGCGTACTGCCGCCAGGTCTCGGAGGGTATCTTGTTGAGCGTGTTGCTGACGGGAAAGAAAAGCTCCGACGGTTTGCGGATGACCTGGAACATCCAATTGAACGCGAACCACAGCAGGACGGTAGTCGTGAGAACGATCAAGGCCTGCGCCGGTGTCGGCGCACGCCTAAATGCGCGCCACGCCTTGCGCCTGAGGCGCACACTCGGCCAGAGCCTCGCAATGCGCCACCGGCGGCGGGACTTCGACCGTCGCATCGGCTACTCCAGCCGCTCGACGTTGCGTAGCGTCGGAAACAACTTCATCCACAATAGCGCAATCGCGATAGTGCCCACTCCGCCGAGTATGACCGCCGGCACCGCCCCGAAAAGCGCCGCGGTCAGGCCGCTCTCGAATTCACCGAGCTGATTCGATGCGTTGACGAATAAATAATTGATGGCGCCCACGCGGCCCCGCATCGCATCCGGCGTCGACAGCTGTACCAGCGCGATACGGATCACCACGCTCACCGTATCGGCCGCGCCCATGATCGCGAGCGCGAGAATCGACAGCCCGATCGACCGCGAGACCGCAAACACGACGGTCGCGAGGCCAAAAATAATCACCGCTTGGAACATCCGGACGCCGGCTCGCCGCGCGATGGCGTGTCTGGCGAGCACGCCGGACATGATCAACGCACCCACGGCGGGGGCGCCGCGCAGCACACCCAGTCCCCAGGGTCCGGTGTGCAGTATGTCGCGGGCGTATATGGGCAGCAGCGCCGTGGCACCACCCAGCAGGACGGCGAATAAGTCGAGCGAAATAGTGCCCAAAATTGCAGGGTTGCTGCGTACGAAGCTGACACCGGCAAAAAGCGACGCAACCGTCGGCGGTTCTTTTACCGCGACGGGTCCGACGAGCGTGATGGCGCCGTTCAGCATCCCCGATAGCAGCCAAAATACGGCCATCACCACGTAGGGCGTGCCCGGCGCCACCGCATATGCGAGCCCGCCCAGCGCAGGTCCGCTGATGGCCGACACCTGCCACGCGGCGGTAGAGACCGCAGTGGCCTTTTGCAGCATCCCTTGCGGCGCAACGGCGGGTATCAGCGCCGCGGCCGCCGGGCTTTCAAAAGCGGTGGCGATGCCGAAGAGGCCCAAGGCGGTGAAGATTTCCACGACGTTGAGCCAGCCGCTGAAGGTGCCCCATGCAAGGCATCCGGCGGTCGACGCTTGGACGTACTGGCAAATTTGCACCACGCGCCTGCGGTCGTACCGATCCGCGACGTGGCCCGCGGCGAACACCAGCAGTGCGCTCGGAATGAACTGCACCAGTCCCACCATGCCGAGCGCTAATGCGCTGCCCGTCAGCGCATAGACCTGCCATCCGATGGCGACGGTGCCGATCTGATATGAAAATTCCGAAAACGCGCGCGCCGATACAAAGAAGAGAAAAGGGCGGTGGCCCGCGAGCGTGGTCATCGGCGGCTGCTGGTGGAACTACTCGTGGAACTACTTGTGGCCGAGCAGTTCCACGATTGAACACGGCCTGTGGCGGCTGTCGATTTGCAAGCTGATCAGTTTGTCCCAGCCGTCCCTACAGGCGCCACTGGAGCCCGGCAGCACATAAATGACCGTATTGCCGGCGATACCCGCACAGGCTCGGGACTGAAGGGTGGAGACGCCCACGGATTCATAGGAAATAAGATGCCATAACACCATGAACCCTTCAAACTCTCGATCGAAGAGCTCGCGCAGCGCTTCCGGCGCCACATCCCGGCTGCTGAGGCCGGTACCGCCGTTGGTGATGACGACATCGACGCCGGGATCCTCGATCCACGCCTTCACCTGCCGCTGAATCCCGGCCACCTCGTCGCGCATCACGGCACGGGCCCGCAAGTGATGTCCGGCGGCGCCGATGCGCTCTGCCAGTAAATCACCCGACGTGTCATTGCCGGCATGCCGCGTATCCGAGATGGTCAATACGGCCAGTCCTAAGGCGGTAAACGCGCGCTCGGTGTCAATCCTTCCGCCCGGCATTGCCAACTCCGTTGCCTGTCAGCTCAATTTATCGCGGACGATTTTGTATACCGCCTCGCTCTCCGCGCCGCAGAACTCGAGCAGCTTCGCAAGTTCGGCGGTGGCCCGCTCCGCGAAGGCGCGGTCCTTGAGAGCCGGCGCGTTGATGTAGACGTTCAGAGCGGCGCTGCGCAGACCGGTAAAACCTGCCAGCACGCCAACGCCGCCGTCGCTGATGACGTTGAGGTAGCCTTGCTCGCTTGCGCGGCGCGAGAGCGCGATCACTTCAGCGCAGACACGCGCGCAGTCCAGGGGCACTTCCGTGGCTCGGCGCAGTCCCGCCTGAATCGCAGCCGCGCGCCCCGCCTTGTCCTCCTCAGTGGCCTTGGGCAGCTTGTACGCCGCCAGAATGCTGTCGAAGGCGGCGATGTCTTCGGCTACCATCGCCGTCAGCCGCCGCCGCACCCTTTCGGATTCGATGAGCACGGATCTCATTTCGGCCTCAACCGCTTCGTAGCCCTTCTTGCCGATGGTGACATTGCACACCATGGACACGAGCGCGGCGCCCATGGCGCCCATGATGGCCGCCGCACTGCCGCCGCCCGGAGTCGGGTTGCCGCTGGCAAGATCGTCCAGAAATTTCTCGACCGAACTTATAGTCATCATCATGTGTTCGCCTATGGCGCAGCGCTAGCCGACCATCGTTTTGGCGATGGCGTATATTTCTTCGGCGTCGAGCAGCAAATCGTTCTGATCGAACAGGCGTGCGATGCAGGCGCGGTGCAGTGCCAGCTTGAGCGCGCCGAAGCCGAGCGAGCCGAAGAGAATCTTGCCGTGCTTCAACACGCCGCGATCACTTTGGCCCACGCCCTCGATTCCCGCCGGCGGCGAGGCGTTGGCGTCTGCGATCAACTCAAGGGTGGGGCTGTCCCGCCACTGTGTCTCGTCCAGCAAGGTAACGCCGGCAGCGCCCGTTGCCAGCACGATGTGCGCTCCGGCTAGCGCCGCGCCGCGCTCGGTATTGGTCGGGGCTTCGATGGCCTCCACCACGATACCGAAGCGCTCATGGATCGAGTCGCAGGCAGCCTGGACCACGGCCCGCTTGCGGCCGGTGATGGCGACCGCCGCGCCTTCGCGGGCCAGCAATACCGCGGCACGTTGACCGACCGGTCCCGAACCGCCGAGCACGACCGCTCGCTTGCCCGCGAGGGCGCGACCGTGCGCGAGCCATGCCACCGCGGCCGCCGCCGTGGTGTTGGAGCCGTTGCAGTCGAACATCACAGAGACGCGGAACTTGGCGAAGAACTTCTTGCGGACCGCGGCGAGCACTGCTTCGCCCTCGAGCATGTTGCCGCCGCCGATAAAAATGGCCGTGTTTTTTTTGTCCTTGAGGCCTCGAGTGAAGATCGCGCCCTCAACGAGGCCGCCGACATTCCGGGCATTGACCCCGCCGTAGTGCGATATGCGATCGGCGCCGCCATCGTAGCCAACGACGTTGTCGAAAACCGAGGGGAGGGCGTCAGTATCGAACTGGTACAGCAGTTTCTTCATGGGACCGCGATGATGCGTGTCCGCCGGCGCCAGATCAAGTCACGCCTGCGCTACATCAGGTCACGAGGTTCTGCGGCTTACCGGCCGCCCAATGCTCGATATTGTCGATCAATTGGTCGGCCAGGAACTGCATGGCCCCATCCGAGGCCCAGGCAATGTGCGGCGTGAGAATGAAATTCGGCCGGCGCACGTCGAGTAGCGGGTGGCCGTTCTTGGGAGGCTCGACCGTCAGCACATCGAAGCCGGCGCCCGCGATCAGCCCCTCATCGAGGGCCTGAATCAATGCCGCCTCGTCGACCAGACCGCCGCGGGCAGTGTTGATGAGCAGGGCATTGCGCTTCATTGTGCGAAAGGCGCCGATGTCGATCAGGTTGCGAGTGGATGGCAGCAAGGGGCAGTGCAGTGAGATGACATCGGATTGCGCCAGTACCTCCTCGTGCGGTGTGAAGTCAACGCCGGGCATTTTCGGCGGCGGGTGATCGGCGAACAGCACGCGCATACCGAAGGCGCGCCCAATCGCCGCCGTGCTCTGGCCGATGGCGCCTTCGCCGATGATGCCGAGCGTGCTGCCGTAAAGATCGCCGATATCGTGCGTGAAAAAGCAGAATTGATCGGATTTGTTCCACACTCCGTGCTCGACATCCTGGCGATAAGCGAGCAGGTTGCGCCGCAGCGCCAAGATCATCGCAAAGGCGTGTTCAGGCACGGTGTGCACGGCGTAATTGCGAATGTTGGCGACGGCGATGCCGTGCTCTCTGCAGTAGGGTACGTCCACGATGTCATAGCCGGTTGCCGCCACCGCGATCATCTTGAGTTCCGGCAGTTGGCGCAATGTTTCGGCCCGCATCGGCACCTTGTTGATGATGGCGACGGCCGCGCCCGCGAGTCGAGGCACGATTTCATCTATAGCGGTCTTTTCATGCTCGACATACTCGCCGCCAAAAGCCGGCTTACGCACCTTGGCCTTGAGCGAGGCGCGGTCCAGGAATACCACGCGCGAAGTCATGCGGTGATGCCGGCCTTCGCCGCTGCCGGGCTTTGGGTTGCGCGCTCGGCGGGATGACTGCGCCAGTAGCTCTGCGCGGCAGCCACGCCGCTGCCGGGTTCGATCTTGACGCCGACATCGAGCATGGCCATCTCCGCGCCGGCAATGGCACCGAGCAGCATGAGTTCATTCAGATCGCCCAAGTGTCCGATGCGAAACAACTTGCCGGCAACCTTGGATAGTCCCGCGCCCAGTGACAGATTGTAGCGGTTGAAGGCGCGCGCGATGACTTCGGCGCCGTTAATGTCATGCGGCACCATGATGGCGGATACGGTATCGGAGTGCCATTTCGCAGCGGTTGCGCACAGCTTGAGCTGCCAACCGCTGATGACCGCGGCTCGAACACCGCCGGCCAGATAGCTGTGACGGTGGAAGACATTGTCCAGCCCTTCCTCGGCCAGCATGGCCAAGGATTCGCGCAGGCCGTACAACATGGGAATGGAAGGCGTGTACGGGAAATAGCCTGAGGCGTTGGAGGTCACCATATCGCCGTAGTCGAAGTAGCAGCGCCGCGAAGTTGCGCTCTTGGCCGCAAACAGCGCCTTTTGGCTGACGCAGGTCACACCCATGCCGGCGGGCAGCATCAGGCCCTTCTGCGAGCCGCTGACGCAGACATCGACCGCCCATTCATCCATGCGGAAGTCGATGCTGGCAAGCGCGCTCACCGCGTCCACGAACAGAAGCGCCGGATGCTTCACGCTATCCATGGCCTTACGGATGGCCGCGACGTCGCTGGTGACTCCGGTGGCGGTCTCGTTGTGGCACACCAGGACGGCCTTGATCGTGTGCTGCTTATCGGCGCTGAGCGAGGCCAAGTAGCGCTCAACCGGAGCGCCTTCGCCCCAGGGAGTGTCGAGAATCTCGACTTCGAAGCCCAGCCGCGTGCACATGTCGATCCAGAGGTGGCTGAACTGGCCAAAGCGCGACGCTAAGACCTTGTCGCCCGGATTCAGGCAGTTGGTGAGTGCGGCTTCCCAGCATCCCGTGCCGGAGGACGGAAAGATGATGGGGCTGGCAGTGACCGTCTTGAACACGGGCTTCAGGCCGTTCAAACAAGCGTGGGACAATTCCGGAAAGACGGGGGAGCGGTGATCCTCCATCGCGACCGTCATAGCGCGCAAGACGCGGTCAGGGACGTTGGTGGGCCCGGGAACGAACAGAAAATTGCGACCTGCCATCGGAACTCCTTTTGATACTCGGATCTCGCGCTCGCGGACCCTTTTAATCTGATTCTACCCCGAGAACCTGATTGATGATATATGAGATATCATTTACAAGTTGGACGGGGAGACAACCATGCGAATTGCCATAGTAGGGCAGAGCGACTTCGGCAAGGCGGTTCTCGAGGCATTTCTGGCGCGGCGCGATTCGGTCGCCGGCGTGTTCTGCGCTCCGGAAAAACCAGGCGCTGCCGCCGATTCGTTGCGGCTGGCGGCGGAACAACACCGGGTCCCTGTCTACCAGTTCGGGTCGCTGAAGGCCGAGGAAGCGCATCAGACTTTGCGCTCCCTGGAGACGGATCTTGGGGTCATGGCCTATGTACTGCAATTCGCACCGCAGGACTTCGTCTCGATACCTCGCCACGGCATGATTCAGTACCACCCGTCGCTGCTGCCTCAATATCGGGGTCCGAGTTCCATCAACTGGCCCATTATCCGTGGCGACACGCGGACCGGGCTTACCATCTTTCGGCCCAACGATGGCCTCGACGAGGGCCCGATCATCCTGCAGAAGGAAACCTCCATCGGTACCGACGACACGCTTGGCAGCGTGTATTTCGATCGCCTGTTTCCGATGGGGATTGCGGCCCTGCAGGAAGCGGCGGACCTGGTGGTGAACGGCAGCGGAATCGCCAGAACCCAGGACGAGTCGCAAGCGAGCTACGAGGGTTGGTGCCGCGAGCCCGAAGCACGCATCAACTGGCATACCCACGTCGATATGGTCTACAACCTCATTCGTGGGTGCGATCCGGCACCCGGCGCGTGGACCACGTTCAAGGGCAAGAAATTGCAGGTTCACGCCGCCCGCAAGCACTCGGCGCGCACTTTCGGGCAGGTCAAAGGCGGCATCGGCGCTGTCACCGCTATCGGCGAGCAGGGTATTTTCGTCACAGCGCAGGGCGGACAGATCGAAGTGTCCAAGCTGCGTTACGACGGCGGCAAGAAACTGCCCGCACTGCAGCTGTGCGCTGAGGCGGGCCTTGCCGTGGGCACCATACTAGGCGGCTAGAACAGGCCCACCACGCGGCCTTGCGCATCGATGTCGATCTTGTCCGCGGACGGCACCTTCGGTAGTCCGGGCATTGTCATGACGTCGCCGCATACCACCACGATGAACTCCGCGCCCGCCGCGAGCCGGACTTCGCGGATGTTGACCATATGCCCGCTCGGCGCTCCGCGCAGACCCGGATCAGTGGAGAACGAGTACTGGGTCTTGGCGATGCATACCGGGTAGTGCCCGTAGGTTTTCTGCAGTTCATCGAACCGCGCGCGAATCTTCGAGTCGCCCGAAATGTCCGCCGCCCCGTAGATCTTGGTGGCGATGGTTTTGACCTTTTCCCACAACGTCTGCTTCTCGTCGTAGACGAAACGGAAGTTCGGTCCGCCCTTGTCGGCGACCTCCACCACCTTGCGGGCGAGATCCGTCGCGCCCGCGCCGCCTTCAGCCCAGTGGCGCGCGAGCACCAGCGGCACGTCGAGCGCCGCCATTTTCTTCGCGAGCAGGGCGTGCTCCGCATCCGTGTCGGCGGTGAAATGGTTGACTGAAACCACGCAGGGCAGGCCGTATTGATGGCGCACGTTGCTGACATGCCGCTCGAGATTCGCGAGTCCCTTCTCGAGCGCAGCGAGGTTTTCCTTGTTGATCTCCTTGAGATCCGCACCGCCGTGAAATTTCAGGGCCCGCACGGTCGCTACGATCACCACCGTGGCCGGCCGCAGTCCGGATTTGCGGCATTTGATGTCGATGAATTTCTCGGCGCCAAGATCCGCACCGAAGCCCGCCTCGGTCACCACATAATCGGCAAGTTTCAGCGCCGTCGTGGTCGCGAGCACCGAGTTGCAGCCGTGCGCGATATTCGCGAATGGGCCGCCATGGATGAAGGCAGGATTGTTCTCCAGCGTCTGCACCAAGTTCGGCTTCAAGGCCTCCTTGAGCAGTACTGTCATCGCCCCCTGAGCCTTGAGGTCTCTGGCATGGATGGGCGTCAAGTCGCGGCGGTAGCCGACCACGATGTTGCCGAGCCGTTCCTTGAGATCGACCAGGCTGTTCGCCAGGCAAAAGATGGCCATGACTTCGGACGCCACCACGATGTCGAATCCGTCCTGACGCGGGAAGCCGTTGCCGGGACCTCCGAGGCCCACCGTAATGTCGCGCAACGCCCGATCATTCATGTCCATGACTCGCTTCCAGGCGACGCGACGCACGTCGAAGCCGAGTTCATTGCCGTGGTAGATGTGGTTGTCAATGAGCGCCGAAAGCAGGTTGTGCGCGAGGCCGATCGCGCTGAAGTCGCCCGTGAAATGCAGATTGATGTCTTCCATCGGCACGACCTGTGCATAGCCGCCGCCGGCGGCGCCGCCCTTCATGCCGAACACCGGGCCCAGGCTCGGCTCGCGCAAGCAAATGACCGTTTTCTTGCCGATCTTGTTGAGCGCGTCGCCAAGACCCACGGTGGTCGTGGTCTTGCCCTCGCCCGCGGGGGTCGGACTCAAGGCGGTGACCAGAATGAGCTTGCCGTCCGGCTTGTCTTTCAGGCTCTCGATGTAATCGAGCGCAATCTTCGCCTTGAAGTGGCCGTAGTTCTCAATGCTGGCAGCCGGGATTCCCAAGCGAGCGGCGATCTCGCCGATGGGTTTCAAGGTTGCTTTTTGGGCGATCCCGATATCGGACACGTGGACTCCTGAAATTAAGCGGGCGCCGACTATAGCACCTACGGCCGGCGGCTCAAACGCGCCGGAGCGACGTCCACTTGCTCATCTGCGGCATGCTTTTTCTAAATCGTCAGGACGATTTTGCCGATGTGGTTGGAGGTCTCCATGAGCCGATGCGCTTCGCAGGCCTCAGCCAGTGGAAAGGTGGCATGAATGACCGGCCGCACGCGTCCCGCGGCCAGCAGCGGCCAGACGTTTTTGCGCACCGCCGCGGCAACCGCAGCCTTTTGCGCCACCGTTCGCGCGCGCAAGGTGGATCCGGTGAGCGTGAGCCGCTTGGTGAGGATCATCCCCATGTTGATCTCAGCCTTCGACCCGCCGAGAAGCGAGATGACGACAATGCGGCCCTCGAGCGCCGCGATCTCCAGATTGCGCGCGACGTAGCTGCCGGCAACCATGTCCAATGTGACATCGACACCCTTGCCGCCGGTCTGCGCGCGCATCACTTCGACGAAGTCTTCGGTGTGGTAATTAATCCCGCGGACGGCGCCGAGCCGCTCGCATGCCCGTGCCTTGACGTCGGAGCCGGCCGTCGCAAAAACGCGCGCGCCCCATGCCGTTGCCAGTTGGATCGCGGTGGTGCCAATGCCGCTCGTTCCGCCGTGAATCAGAACGATGTCTCCAGGCTGGCATCGGCCGCGGTCGAAGAGGTTGGTCCAGACCGTAAAGTAGGTTTCCGGTATCGCTGCCGCTTCCACCATGCTGATGCCGGCGGGGACCGGCAGGCACAACGGCGCCGCGGCGACCGCGTAGGCGGCGTAGCCCCCGCCAGACAGCAAGGCGGTCACCTTGTCGCCAATCGACAGGCTCGATACATTGGGTCCCAGCGCGACAATTTCCCCGGCAATTTCGAGACCGGGCAGATCGGAGGCTCCGGCGGGCGGCGGATAGCGCCCCTGGCGCTGCATTACATCCGGGCGATTGACCCCGGCGGCCGCGACCTTCACTAGGACCTCGTCATCGCCGGGTCTTGGAGTCGGGCGCGTGGCAGTTTTCAGCTGCTCCGGTCCGCCGGGCGCTGCAATTTCAACTACGGTCATTTCAACAGGCAAATCGTGCATGGAGTTCTCCTAGATCTCGGATTCTACACAAGGGCGGAGACTGGTTGTCTGCGACGCCGGGGGGTAATCTGACGCAAAGCGGATGGCCGCGCCCACTGCCCACCCATGAACCCCGCTGCACAATATGTTCATACGCCAGCTCGAATATCTCGTCACCCTGGCCCGCGAAAAGCATTTCGCGAAGGCCGCCGAAATCTGCCATGTATCGCAGCCGGCGCTGTCGTCTGCGATCCGCAGTTTGGAGAAGGAACTCGGCGTCATGATCGTGCGGCGGGGACGTCGTTTCCTGGGCCTTACCGCCGAAGGCGAGCGCGTTCTGGTGTGGGCGCAGCAGACATTGGCTTCGCTGTCGTACATGCGCGAGGACGCGACCACCGCAAAATCATCGATGACTGGGTCCCTGCGAATCGGCGCCATTCCAACGACCATGACCATCGCAGCCTTGCTGACTGCTCCGTGCATCGCCGCCTATCCGAACATACGCTACGTGCTGTCGTCTCTGACCGCCGACGCCATTGTCAAGCAGTTGGACCAATTTGAGCTCGATCTCGGCCTTACCTATCTCGATGATACGGTGATCGAAGGATTCGAGAAACTGCATCTATTCGACGAGCGCTACGTGCTGCTGGCCGATCGCAAGGTTTCCCTGGAGCCAACCGTGACGTGGGAACAGGCGGCGCGGCTGCCGCTTTGCCTGCTGACGGGGAAGATGCGCAATCGACAGGTCATCGATGCGGCCTTTCGGCGCGCCGGTGTCCAGCCCAGCGTCATTCTCGAGACCGACTCCCTGTTTTCGCTGTATGCCCACGTCAGCGAGGCGGGGCTGTTTAGCGTGCTGCCGCACAGCCTGCTCAATTTCCTCGATCTCAAGAATCGCGTGCAGGCGCGGCCGCTGCTGCCGAAACAGACTCGCGCCATCGGCCTGATCGCCCGCAATCAGCCGTCGCTCGCTCCGATTACGGGAGCCGTGTGGAAAATTGCGCGCGGTCTCAATTTGCAGCCGCGATTCGATCTGGCGCTCGCCTGATCCTCGCGCTGAGCCGGGCGCGGTCTGTATACGCCGGTCCACACTTCGCGTATAGAATGCGGCGTCTAGCCCACAGTACGGGATCGCATTGACTACGGCTTATATCACCCACCCCGATTGCCTGCGCCACGAGATGGGCGCCGGGCATCCCGAATGTCCGGCCCGATTGGGTGCCGTCAACGAACAAATGCGCGCCTCCGGAATGCTGGATGAACTGCGCTGCCTGGAAGCGCCTTTGGCGGACGCCGCGGACATCAAGAGGGTGCATCATTCGGACTATGTCGATCTGATCTTCGAGAATGCGCCGACAGAAGGCTATCTGCAGCTCGATCCCGACACGGCGATGAATCCTTATTCCTTGAGCGCCGCACGCCGCGCCGCGGGCGCAGGCGTGCTGGCCGTCGATGAGGTGATGGCCGGACGATCAGCGAACGCTTTTTGTGCGGTGCGTCCCTGCGGACATCATGCGACGCAGGCGAGATCGATGGGGTTTTGCATCTTCAACAATATCGGTGTCGCGGCTGCGTATGCGCTGGAGAAAAAAGGCTTGGAGCGGGTGGCCATCATCGACTTCGACGTGCACCACGGGAACGGCACCGAGGACATGTTCAGTCAGCCGCAATGGCGGGATCGCGTGC
>JBDUBO010000128.1:0-10104 GCA_040004115.1 Gammaproteobacteria bacterium
ATCCTGCATGGGCTATCTGCCGGAGGGCGCTCCGAGCTACGGCGAAATGACCGTCGGTGAGTTTCTGGATTTCGTCGCCGACGTGCGCGGCCTCAAGGGCGACAAGCGGCGCGCGCGGCGCGCCGTCGTCATGGACCGGCTGGGACTGTCGCCGGTCATCGAGCAAGTCATCGAAACCCTGTCCAAGGGCTTTCGGCGCCGCGTCGGCCTCGCCCAGGCGTTGATACACGACCCGCAGGTGCTGATCCTGGACGAGCCCACCGACGGTCTCGACCCGAATCAAAAGCACGAAGTGCGGCGACTGATCAACGAACTGAGCAAGGACAAGCTGGTCATTGTGTCCACGCACATCTTGGAGGAGGTGCACGAAGTGTGCACACGCGCCATCATCATCGCCAACGGCCGCATCGTCGCCGACGAAACTCCGAGCGCGCTGGAAGCCCGCTCGCGCTACCACCACGCCGTCAGCCTGCGCTTCGAAAAGCCGGAGCAATTCGAGGCGGCACGGCGGGAAATTGCCCTGCTTCCCGAAATCGCCCAAGTGGAATCCGGTGCACGCGAGCTGCGGCTGACTGCCGTGCCGAAGCCGGGTGCCAACACCCTGGCCGCGGTCAGCGCCATCATTGTCAGGAACAACTGGGATGTGCCCGAATTGCATCTCGAATCAGGCCGTCTCGATGAAGTATTCCGCTCGCTCACTCAGCCGCCCGGCATCGGCATATCCGAGGAAGCATTGGGGGCCGGCGCGTGAACAAAGTACTCGTGGTTTTCCGGCGCGAACTGCGCAGCTATTTCGCCACTCCCTTGGCCTACGTGTTCATCGTCATTTTCTTGGGGATGGCTGCGGTGTTCACTTTCCAAGTGGGCGGCTTCTTCGAGCGCGGGCAGGCGGACTTGCAACCCTTCTTTCGCTGGCATCCCTGGCTGTACCTGGTGCTGATCCCTGCCCTATCCATGCGCCTATGGGCCGAAGAGCGTAACAGCGGCAGCATAGAATTGCTCATGACCCTGCCCCTCACGCTGTGGCAGGCAGTGCTGGGCAAATTCCTGGCGGCATGGTGCTTCGCCGGAATCGCCTTGCTGCTCACCTTCCCTGTCTGGATCACCGTCAACTACTTGGGCTCGCCGGACAACGGCGCCATCGTTGCGGCCTACCTGGGCAGCCTGCTGATGGCAGGTGGCTTTTTGTCCATCGGCATGTGCCTTTCAGCCGCCACCCGTAATCAAGTGGTTGCATTCATCACAGCGGCGCTTGTCGGCTTCGTGTTCTTGCTGGCGGGATTTCCACTGGTGCTAGATTTCGTGCGCGGCGTCTTGCCGCAGTCCATCGTGGACGCGATCGCCTCGTTAAGTTTCTTCACTCACTTTGAAGCGATCTCGAAGGGCGTCATCGATTTGCGGGACATCGTGTATTTCGGCGCTTTGATCGCCTTCTGGTTGGCCGCGACGGCCTTGGTACTCGACATGAAAAAGGCGGAATAAGTGAACGGCAGCCGCTGGCGACGAATGGGTTTTGGGGTCGGCGGGCTGATCGCGCTCGCTGTGTTGTTCTTGGGTGTGGTCATGCTGTCGAACGTGGGCCTGCGCGGCCTGCGGCTCGACCTGACGCAGAATCGGCTCTACACATTGAGTCCCGGCACGCAGCAGGTGCTGTCCGACCTCAAGGAGCCTGTCAATCTGTATTTTTATTTCTCGCGTGAAGCCGCCGCGAAGCAGGCGCCGCTGCTCCTGCCCTACGCCACCCGCGTGCGCGAATTTCTGGAGGAAGTCGCTGCCCGAGCCGGCGGGAAAATTCACCTGCGCATCGTGGATCCGCAGCCGTTCTCCGACGAGGAGGACCGCGCCGGCGAATTCGGACTGCAATCGCTGCAGGCCGGCGGCGGCGACGCGCTGTATTTCGGCCTCGCAGGCACCAATTCCACAGACGGCCGGTCGGCAATACCCAGTTTCCAGGCGGATCGCGAGGAGTTCTTGGAGTACGACGTCGCGAAACTCATCAACGATCTGGGCACGCAGAAGAAGCCGGTCGTCGGGCTTATGAGCAGTCTGGGTATGACGGGACAATTCAATCCCGCGACGGGCCAGATGGGCGAGGCATGGCCGATTGTTACGCAACTCCAAGACCTGTTCACGCTGCGCACTCTGACCGCCGACATCGATCACATCGACAAGGACGTCGACGTTCTGATGCTGGTGCACCCGAAGCGGTTGCAGCCCAAAACCCTGTACGCCATCGATCAATTCGTGATGCGCGGCGGCCGATTATTGTTGTTCGTCGATCCGAATTCGGGTGCGGACACCGCCGGCCAAGATCCGTCCAATCCGCTGGGCGGCGCGATGGCCGATCACTCTTCCGATCTTAAGCCGCTGCTCGAGGCTTGGGGCGTCGACTACGACGCGACCAAGGTCATCGGCGACCTGCAGCGCGGACTGGAAGTCCGCACCAGCATGCAGGCGCCGCCGGTACGCCACATAGGCATCTTGGGGTTGACTCGCAACGACATGAATCAGAAGGACGTCGTGACGGCGTCGCTCGACAAGATAAATCTCGCGACTTCCGGCTTTCTCGCCGCGCACCGCGGCGCCAGGACCCGCTTCGAGGCACTGCTGCAAAGTTCGACCAGCGCTGCGCCGATTCCAGTCCAGCGATTCACCGCACTCACCGACCCCTCTTCGCTGCGCGACGGCTTCAAGCCCACGGGCGTCCGCTATGCGTTGGCGGCGCGGGTTTCCGGCCTCTTGGAATCAGCGTATCCGCAAGGCGCGCCATCGGATCAAAAGCCCGCCGCAGGTCCGCCGGTGGCGCACCTGGCCAAATCCACCGTACCCGCCAACATTGTCATCATCGCCGACACGGATCTGTTGATGGACTACATGTGGGTGCAAACACGCGAGCTGTTCGGTCAGCGCGTTGCACAAGCATTCGCCAACAACGGCGACTTGGTGGCTAATATTCTCGATAATTTGAGCGGCTCGAACGCCTTGATCAGCGTTCGCGGGCGCGCGACGTTCTCGCGGCCGTTTGAACGTGTCGAAGCTCTCAGGCATCAAGCGGACGATCGCTTGCGCGGCAAAGCCCTGGAGCTGCAAGCCGAGCTGCAGAGGACGGAAGTCAAGCTCACCGAGTTGCAGAGCAAGCGCAACGATCAATCCTCGCTAGCACTGTCGCCGGAGCAGGAGGCTGAGTTGAAGCGCTTCGTCGCCGAGAAGGCGCGCGTGCGCAAGCAGCTTCGCGAAACTCAGCGCGGATTGGATGTCGACATCGATCGACTGAACACACGACTTAAGATTCTCAACATTGCCGTCGCGCCTTTGCTGGTGGCGTTCGCCGGCGTGATCGTTCTGTCGCTGCGGCGGCGGCGCAGAGCCGCAGCGGCGGGGGCCGCATGAGCCACCGCCGATTCATCACCCTGCTGGTTGCCGCGGTGCTCGCCATCTGCGGCGCGCTGTACTTAAGCTCGCGGCGCGATCTGCCGAGCGACTCCCGTGGCGGCGCGCTGTTTCCCGGTCTTGCGGCCGAGATCAACACCGTGTCTTCGTTGACTGTGCGGCGGGGCAGCGCCGCTCCCAAAGTGACTCTGCACAACCAGGACGGACGCTGGAGCGTGGCCGAGCGCGCTGACTATCCCGCCGACGTAGCCAAGTTGCGCAAGCTGCTGCTGGCCTTGAGCGACGCCAAGGTGGTCGAGGAAAAGACCTCGAATCCGGCGAGTTTCCCCGTTATCGGTGTCGAAGATCCCTCTTTGCCTGGAGCGAGCGGTGCGGAAATCGGCTTCACAGCCAAGGACGGCAAGCACACCGTCATCATCGGCAAACCCATCGGCGAGGGTAACTTCGCGCGGCGCGGCGTTGAGAACACCAGTTACAGCGTCGAACCCGGCATTTCATTCGAGGCCGAGCCGCGCTATTGGATCGATTCGCGCTTGCTCGATGTCGCGGCGGCGACTGTGCAAAGCGTCTCGGTCAAGCCCGCTGTCGGACCCACGTACACCGTTCGCCGAGCGGCGGCGGCCGCCGATTTCACTCTCGATGGCGTGCCGCCCGGACGCAAGGCTGCGGACTCCGCCTCGCTCGCGCCCTCGCCCAGCGCCTTCAGCGCACTGACGGCGGATGACGTGGCGCCGCTGGCCGGTATCGATTTCAGCAAGGCCATCGTCGCCACCGTCACTCTCACCGACGGCAATGTACTTACACTCACCGGCGCCACCAGCGGCGACAAGCACTGGATTCAGGTGCAGGCAAGCAAGGACGCGGCGCTCAATGCCAAGACCGCGGGCCGTGCATTCGAAATTGCAGCCTACCGCTTCGACGCCGTGTTCCGCCCGCTTGAACAATTGCTGGTGCCGAAGGGACCGCCGCCCGAGACCAAGAAAACACTCCCGCTCGCACCCAAGTCGTGATCAGCGGCACGAGTGCCGGATTCGGCCGCCGTGCGGCCGCGTTGTTGTACGACAGCTTGCTGTTGGCCGCGCTGCTGGTGATCTTTACCTCCGGCGCCGTGCTCCTGAATCATCGCACCGCGGTCGAGCCCGAGACCGCGGGCGGTTGGACGTATCTGTACCGCGGCGGACTGCTGGCACTCATCGTAGGTTACTACCTGCTTAATTGGCTGCGCAGCGGCCAGACCTTGGGGATGCGGGCTTGGCACCTGCGCGCTGTTGCCGATTCAGGTCAGCCCATGGCACTCAAAGCCGCGGCGCTGCGCATCGTATTCGGCGCGCTCGCCTGGGCGCCGGCAGCGCTCGGCGTGCTGTGGCTGTATGTCGATTCTGAGCATGCGGCGCTCCACGATCGACTATCGAAGACGCGAGTAGTGCATCTGCAGCGCTAGGCGAGCGCCAGGCGAGCCATGGGATTCGTCCGGCTAGCGCGTCCTGGAAATAGCCACCAGTGTGCAAAGGCCGATCGCAGCGGTCGGCAACCATCCGACCAACGCCGGATTCAGACCGAACAGTTGACCGCCTTTCTCGATGGTGCCCGTGATAAGGAAAAATACCACGCCGAGCAGCACGCCGATGACGGTGCGGGTGCCGGCGCCGGTGGTGCGCAAGGGGCCGAACACGAAAGGCAGTGCAAGGAGCGTCACGACGATCACGGCGAACAGACGCGCGATCCGCGACCAATAGCCGATCTCATAAGGCGCCGTTTCGAGGTTATTGCGGCGCAAATGATCGATATACGTGGCCAGGCCCCGCAGCGTGAGCATCTGCGGATCGGTGGCGGCCAAGCCTAAGAATTCAGGATTGACCCGCGACTGCATCATGATTCCGCTCACCAGGTCGCTCTCGACACGGTCGTCCTCGAATCGAGTCGTCGCCACATTGTGCAGGCTCCAGCGGCCCGGATCTGCGACCGAAATCCGCTCGGCGCGCTGTATCGAGCGCAGCTTGGTGGGACCATCGAGCTGGAACAGCGACACCCCGCCGAATGCGCGGTCGACCTCGCCGGTTTGCACCCGCAGAATCAGGTTTCCGTCCTTCACCCAGGCGCTGCTCGAGCCCGCAAAACTCACGTCCGCCAATTTATTCGTGGTCTTCTCGCGCTTCGCGAACTGCGCCATCGGCGGCGCCGCATACTCACCGATACCGTACATGATGAGCGACAACGTCAAGCCGGCGAGTCCCACCGGCCAGGCGATGCGCCACACCGACACCCCCGAAGCGCGCGTCACCACGAGCTCGCTGCCCGAGGCGAGATTGCCGAGGCCCATCAGCGCGCCGATCATCGCACCGATCGGCAGCAAATCGAAGGCGGACTGCGGCAGATTGAGTAAGGTGAAGAGAAATGCGTCCGCGGCGCTGTAACTTCCAACGCCGATATCACCCTGCTGACTGATGAACAAAAACAACGCGCCGAGCGTGAGCAGCACGCCCATGGCCATCGCCGCGTAGACGATCACCGTGCGATACAAGTAGCGGTCGAGAATATTCACGCCGTGCTCGCGTCTCGCACCAGCAAGTACAATCCCAGAGCAAGGGCCGCCAAATGAACCCACCATACGCCGATCGCGGGCGCCAGATCGCCCTTCTCCAGCCATACCTTGGCGGCGGACAGCAAATTCGAATACACGAAATACACCACGATGGCAAAGCCGACTCGGGCATAGCGCCCCTGCCTCGGCCGCAGTCGGCTCAAAGGCACAGCGATCAGGGTCAGCACAAGCGCCATAAGCGGCGTAGATGCCCTGAATTGCAACTGCGCGATGTCGGCGGGCGCATCGGAGCCGAGCAGCTCGCGCGAGGGTTTGGTGTCGGGATCCTTGGTCCCCGCCACATCCGCGGGGGTGGCGATGGGAATGCCGTGTTCGCTGAACTCGATGACCCGAAAGTCTTTGCTCCCTGGGACTCCTTCGTAGCGGCGGCCGTTGAACAGGGTCACGAGATGCACGCCGTTGGCGGCGGCCTTGGAATAGGTGGCCGTATTCGCGAGCGCCACTTCGATTCGGCCCTCGGACTCGCGCTGCACGAATACATTGTGCAACACGCCCTCATGGTCGACTCGTTCCGCGTAGAACACCGCATCGCCGCCGCCGAACGAACGGAAGCGTCCGGCGTCGAGCTGGCCGAATTGCGCCTCTTTCAAGGCCGATTGGCGCAGCAATTGCGCCTCGCGATCGGCCTGCGGAACTTGCACGAACACCAGCCAGCCCAGTCCCAAAGCAATGATGGCGGCAAATCCAAACAGCGGCGGCAGCAGCCGCGCCGGACCGAATCCGCAGGCCTGCAGCGCGGCCATTTCACTGTCGTGGTACAGGCGGCCCAAGGTCAGAACGACGGCCAGCAACAGCCCCACCGGCACGATAACGGACAAATTCATGATCGCACCGAGTGCAATCAGATCAAAGACCACCCGCCTCCCGTACTGATTGTCCGCCGCTTGGCCAAGCACCCGGGACAATTGGTTCGACACCAGAATCGCCACCAAAACTCCGGTCACGGCAAGCCACGTTTGCACGACCTCGCGCAACACATATCTTTGCACTGTCCATTTCATAAGCATCGAGCTTAGAGGCTTTGGAATAATCTAGTAAACTATTTGCTCATCCCTGTAGACACGAACAGACCAATACGGAGTTTTTGACATGGAATTCAAGGCTATTGTCGATGCCAAAGTACGCCATGAGGCCGGCTGCGCCGTCGTGGGCGTCTATGAGGAGGGTGATCTCGGCGTGGCGGCGCGCCGGATCGACACTCAATTGAACGGGCTGATCGCCAAGCTGCATGCGGAAGGGGACTTTTCCGGGAAGCTCGGCGACATCCTGTTGCTGCCGGCGCCGGCCGGGGCCGCCGCAGCGCGCCTGCTGTTGGTCGGCTTGGGGGTGCGCACGGCGTTCGGCCGCAAACAGTACCGCAAGGCACTGCAGTCCGCGGTTCAGTCGCTGGTCAAAACCGGGGCCGGCGATGCAGTCGTATACCTTGCCCTCGAGCCGGTCGGGGACCTGGACGTGCAATATCGCGCCCGCGCCGTGGCGGAGATCTTTTCCATGCAGCTTTATAAAATTCCCGATTTGAAGACCAGCCCCAAGCCGAAGGCGCCGCGCCTGTCGAGCATCGGCGTGGCAGTGGCCGATGCGCGCGCCGCGAAGGCCGCAGCCGAGGGACTGCGCATCGGCGCTGCAGTCGGCAGCGGGACCGTGCTGTCGCGCGATTTGGCCAATCTGCCGCCCAATATTTGCACTCCTACGTACTTGGGGGCTCGTGCGCAAGCACTCGCCAAGGAATTCCCCAGCATCAAGACCAAGGTGCTGGATGCAAGCGCCATCAAGGCGCTTAAGATGGGCGCCTTTCTTGCCGTCACTCAAGGGTCGGAGCAGCCTCCCCGGCTCATCGTCTGCGAGTATCACGGCGGCAAGAAGAACGCAGCGCCGGTCTGCCTGATCGGCAAAGGCATCACCTTCGATTCGGGCGGCATCTCGTTAAAGGACCCGCCCGCCATGGATGAAATGAAGTTCGACATGAGCGGCGGCGCCACTGTCCTCGGCGCCTTGCGCAGCATCGCCGAGCTCAAATTGCCCATCAACCTCGTGGTGATCGTCCCTACCTGCGAAAACATGCCAAGCGGCGGCGCCGTCAAGCCGGCCGACATCGTCGCCACCATGTCGGGCCAAACAGTGGAGATTCTCAACACCGACGCCGAGGGCAGGCTGATTCTCTGCGACGCCATCACCTACAGCCGGCGCTTCAAGCCGGCCGCGGTAATCGACGTCGCAACCTTGACCGGTGCCTGCATCATCGCGCTCGGCAACCACTTCAGCGGACTGATGAGCAACAACGAGGCGTTGGCGGCAGAGCTCAATGCCGCGGGCCTGCGCGCCGACGACCGTGTCTGGCGCCTGCCCATCGGCGAAGAATACGTCGAGCAATTGAAGAGCAATTTCGCCGATATCGCCAATGTCGGCGGCCGCGAAGGCGGCGCCAGCACGGCGGCGTCATTCCTGTCGAAATTCGCCAAGGATCTGGCATGGGCACACCTGGACGTCGCCGGCACCGCCTGGCTCGGCGGCGCGCAAAAAGGCAGTACCGGACGGCCCGTGCCCTTGCTCGTCGACTTTCTGCTCAATCGCGTCCAGGCGACATGACCGAGCGCGTAGATTTCTATGTACTGAAAAGCGCCGCAGCCCAACAACGTTGGATATTCGCCTGCCGCCTGACCGAGATCGCCTATCTCAAGGACATGAGCGTCGACATCGTCAGCGAGTCGGCGGCCGAGGCCTCCGCGCTCGATGACTTGCTGTGGACCTTCAACGATAATTCGTTTATCCCGCACAAGATTGCTCTCGATGCGCACGCGTATGACCCCGCCACGAAAGTTCATCTGTGGCTCGAATCCATGGCGGCGCCCGGCGCCGATCTGCTGGTGAATTTGAGCCGGCGCCTGCCCGCGCAGTGGGAACGCTACACCCGCATTGCCGAGGTGATCGATGCCGATGAGGAACGCCGCCGGCTCGGCCGCGAACGCTTCAAAACCTACCGCGAACTCAAGGTCGCGTTGCAGACTCACCAGCCGGAGGAGGCGGCGAAGCCCTGATGGATAAAGCATACTCGCCAGCCGACATCGAATCGCGGATCTATGCGAAGTGGGAGGCCGCTGGATACTTCGTTCCGAGCGGCCGTGGACCCGCTTACTCGATCGTCATTCCGCCTCCCAACGTGACCGGCACCCTGCACATGGGTCACGCCTTCCAGGACACCATCATGGATGCGCTCATCCGCCATCGGCGCATGCAGGGATTCGATACCCTGTGGCAGCCCGGTACGGATCACGCCGGCATAGCCACGCAAATGGTGGTGGAGCGGCAATTGAATGCAGCCGGTCAGAACCGTGTCGACCTCGGGCGCGAAGCATTCATCGCGCGGGTTTGGGAGTGGAAGGAGCAGTCCGGAGGCCAGATCGCCAACCAGATGCGCCGGCTCGGAGCCTCGGTGGATTGGCAGCGCGACCGTTTCACCATGGATCCCGGGCTGTCCAAGGCGGTAACCGAAGTCTTCGTGCGGTTGTACCAGGAAGGCCTCATTTATCGCGGCAAGCGCATGGTGAATTGGGATCCGGTATTGAAGACGGCATTGTCCAACCTGGAAGTCGTCGCCGAAGAAGAAACCGGCAGCCTGTGGCACCTGCACTATCCCATGGCCTCGGGCGATGGCTTTCTGGTAGTGGCAACGACCCGCCCGGAAACCATGCTGGGCGATGCCGCCGTCGCCGTACATCCAGACGATGTCCGTTACCGGCATTTGATCGGCAAGCGCGTCCGCTTGCCGCTGACATCGCGCGACATACCCATCATCGGCGACACCTACGTCGATCCGGCCTTCGGCAGCGGCTGCGTCAAGATCACACCGGCACATGATTTTAATGACTACGAAGTCGGACAGCGTCACGGCCTGCCGCTGATCAACATCATGAACCCGGACGCTTCGCTCAACGAGGAAGTGCCGGAAGTGTATCGAGGCATGGATCGCAGCATGGCGCGCTCGAGGGTCCTCGCCGACCTCGAAGCACTCGGCCTGGTGGGCCGTGTCGAGCCGCACAAGCTGACCGTGCCACGCGGCGATCGCAGCAATGCCGTGCTCGAGCCCCTGCTCACCGATCAGTGGTTCGTCGACA
>JBDUBO010000129.1:0-9992 GCA_040004115.1 Gammaproteobacteria bacterium
TGAATGGCCTCTTCTTTTGACATGCGTCCTTGTGGTATGCGGGAAACCGGGCGCATTGTGCATAAAGCCCCTTGTTAATGCAATTTACGGCGTGGGCGGCTTTAGGCGGCGTGCCAGCTGCCGGTCGGGCTGCGCCGCGCGTAACGCCGCAATAACGTTACAAACTGGCTGCGCGAGACCTCACGAGCGCCGAGGGAGGCCAAGTGTCCGCTCGCCACCTGGCAGTCGATGATCTGGATGTCGCGCGCAAGGCACTCCTGGACCAGGCGCTCCAATGCCACCTTGGAGGCATCGCGGCGCAGGCTGAACATCGATTCGCCGAAGAACACCTGGCCGAGCTGAATGCCGTACAAGCCGCCCGCCAGCTCTCCCGCCTCGTAAGTTTCGATGGAATGGCCAAACCCGAGCTGGTGCAGCTGCTCGTACGAAGCGATCATGTCGGCGTTCAACCAGGTATCAGACCCTGAGCGCCGTGGCGCCGCACAGGCACGGATGACGGCGCCAAAGGCTTGATCGACCTGTGTTGCATACGGACCATTGCGCAGCGTTTTGGCCAAGCTGCGGGAACAATTGAATTCCTTGGGATACAACACCATGCGCGGGTCCGGTGACCACCAAAGAATCGGTTGCTGCGCCGAATACCAGGGGAACACGCCGCGCTCGTAGGCGGCCAGCAGCCGCTCGGGACTTAAGTCTCCGCCGGCCGCCAACAGCCCGGGAGGCTCGCGCAGGGCATGCTCCAACGGCGGAAACCAGTTGGGGTCCGCCTGCTCACCCAACCAGACGAGTCTGCTCAGAGCTGCAATTCCTCATCGGCCGCACGATGATAGGGCACGTGCTCGTTGACCTCTGCCGCATAGTTGTCGACCCCTCGAGCCTCGCGCACGGCAAAGTCGCGGATAGCGGCGGCAAACCGCGGATCTGCGACGAAGTGCGCGGAACTCATCATGGTCGGCACGAAACCTCTGGGCACCTTGTGCTCGCCCTGGGTGCCCGGCTCGAAGCGTTGCAAGTTGTGCTTGATGCAGTATTCGATGCCTTGGTAGTAGCAGGCCTCGAAATGCAGGCTGTGGTAATTGCCGCCGGCGCCCCAGTAGCGGCCGTACAGCGCATCGTCGCCGACGAAGAATATGGCGACGGCGATGGGCGTGGGGCCGATCCGGGCGACCTTGAGCATCAGCCGGTCGGGCAGGGATGCGGCGATGCGCTTGAAGAACTGCATATTCAAATACGGTTCATGCCCATGACGGTAGAACGTGTCCGCGTAGAAGGGATACACGGACTCCCAGCGCGCGTCATCCATGTCACCACCATGCAAGGTATCGAATTCGATGCCCGCTTCGGCGACGCGGCGCCGCTCGCGCTTGGCTTTCTTGCGCTTCTCGGCGGTGAAGGTTGTGAGAAAAGCGTCGAATGACTCGTAACCCTGGTTGTGCCAGTGGAACTGACAGTCGCGCCGCAGGATCAACCCCGCGGACTTCAGGCGCTCGGCGACGTCGTCCGTGGGGAACAGCACGTGCCAGGAGGAGAGTTGCTCGCTGCGCGCATAGTCGGTCGCGGCCTTGATGAGCATGCTGCGCATATGTTCCGGGTCGACGGCTGCGCCGACGAGGAGCCGCGGCCCGCGCACCGGCGTGAAGGGCACGGCCGACAACAGTTTCGGGTAGTACCTGAGGCCCTGTGCCGCGTAGGCATTGGCCCAGGAGAAGTCGAACACGAATTCACCGCGGGAGTGCGCCTTGAGATATAGCGGCATGGCGGCGAGGGTCTGCCCGGCGGTGTCGTTGATGACCACATGGCGCGCGGCCCAGCCGGTGCGCGGCACGGCACAGCCTGATTCCTCCATTGCCAGTAAGAACTCGTGGCGGAGGAACGGCTGGCCTGCCTGTACCAGCGAATTCCAACTGGCCGCATCAATCTGCGAAATGCTGTCGAGGAAACGCGCTTTGCTGTGGGTCACGCGAGCGCGGCGCGTGGTTTGACGTGGGGCTCAGCTTCGAGTCGTTCAAGATATTTATCGGCATCGAGGGCAGCCATGCAGCCCGTCCCTGCAGAGGTTACCGCTTGCCGATAAACGTGATCGGCCACATCGCCGGCGGCGAACACGCCCGGAATGCTGGTGGCCGTGGCTTCGCCATCGCTGCCGCCCCTGACCACGATGTAGCCGCCGCGCATGTCCAGCTGACCCTCGAACAGCTGGGTATTGGGCTGATGGCCCACCGCGATGAAAACGCCGTCGACAGCAAATGTCCGGGTCGCGGCGGCCGCCGCAGGCGCCGCGCCGCGCAGCCGCACGCCGGTCACGCCCGACTCGTCGCCGAGAATTTCATCGATGGCGTGATTCCAGACGATGGACGCTTTCCCCGATTTTTCGAGCGCAAACAAGCGGTCTTGAAGGATCTTCTCCGCGCGCAGCCTGTCGCGGCGATGTACCAGGGTTACATGCGAGGCAATGTTGGTGAGGTACAGAGCTTCCTCCACGGCGGTGTTGCCCCCTCCGACCACCGCCACGGCCTTACCACGATAGAAAAAGCCGTCGCAGGTGGCGCAGGCCGACACCCCCTTGCCGCGAAATGTCTCCTCGGAGGGCAGTCCCAAGTACTTGGCCGACGCGCCGGTGGCGATGATGAGCGCGTCGCAGGTGTATTCGCCGTTGTCCCCGAACAGACGAAATGGGCGCTGGCGCACTTCCACCCGATTGATGTGGTCGAACACGATGTCCGTGTTGAAGCGCTCGGCATGACGCCGCATACGATCCATGAGGGCGGGCCCCTGGAGGTGTTCGACATCGCCGGGCCAATTGTCCACATCGGTGGTGGTCATGAGCTGTCCGCCCTGCTCCAGGCCGGTGATGAGCAGGGGATGACGGTTGGCCCGCGCCGCATACACGGCTGCGGAATAGCCTGCCGGACCCGACCCCAGGATGAGGAGTGGACTGTGCCTGTGGACGCTCATGTATAATTTGCCTCTCTTCCCGGATCTCTTTGTCGGCTCATGGTAAGTAAATCTGTGGGCGCCAGCCAGTTCAATCAAGGTCAGGCACCGTCCGGCAGATCCATCGGCGCGATGTTGGTGACTCGCATTGGACTGGGTTACTATCGCATATTATTCAAATAGTTAAGAAGTAAATATCATTAAAGGTCTACAGTTGACTGACGACGCTCAGCCAAGAAAAGCCAAGCACAAGAACGCGCTCTCCGCGGCCGTGGCGCGCAGCTTGCGTGAGGGTACGTTGTGGGTATTGGCAGCGCTTGCTCTGATTTTGTTGCTGGCCCTCCTGTCCTATCACGCGCAAGACGCCGGATTCTCGGATACCGGCGAACCGGGGCAGGCGGTCCGGAATTGGATTGGCCCGGTGGGTGCCTGGCTAGGTGGTTTCTTCCTGTTCCTGTTCGGCCGCCCGGCGTATTTATTTCCCTTGATGCTGGTGTACGCCGGCTGGTTGGTGCACAAAGAGCAAGCGCTCCCCGATGCCCGCTCGCGCATCAATACCCTGCTGCGTGCCGCCGGCTTCATCTTGACCATGGCGACCAGCTGCGGCCTTGCGACCCTGCACTGGGATGGCTCGGCATTGCCGAACACGGCCGGCGGCGTTCTCGGCGAATTGACGGGGCAGGGCACCGCACATGGCCTGAGCTTTCTCGGCGCCACTTTGCTGCTGCTCGGCCTATGGTTGGCCGGTGTGGCGCTGTTCCTGGGCGTGTCCTGGTTCGAAATCATGGACAAGCTCGGTGGCTGGGTTTTGAATGCCATCGAGTGGGTTCGCACCCGCATGGAGCAGAGGCGCGAACTGGCTTCGGGGCAACTGCGCAAGCAGGCGCGTCAAGAAGTGGTGCGCGAGGAGCAGAAAAAAGTTGCCAGCCGGCCGCCGCCCCGAATCGAAGCAGCCGCTCCGGTCCCGCAGAAAAGCGATCGAGTCGAGCGCGAGCGGCAGGTGCCGCTGTTCGATGCACCCAAGTCCAGCGAACTGCCTGCGCTGTCGCTGCTCGACGAGCCCGGCCCGCGCGAGCAATCGTATTCCGACGAGGCGCTGGAAGCCATGTCGCGCCTGGTCGAGCTCAAGCTGCGCGATTTCGGCGTGGAAGCCGAGGTGGTTGCGGTGTTCCCGGGTCCTGTGATCACGCGCTTCGAATTGCGGCCGGCTCCCGGGGTCAAGGTCAGTCAGATCAGCAATCTATCGAAGGACCTGGCCCGCGCGCTCTCCGCCATCAGCGTACGCGTGGTGGAGATCATCCCCGGCAAGTCCGTGGTTGGCCTTGAGATACCCAACGAGAAACGCGAGATCGTGACCTTGGGCGAGATCATCAAGTCCAAGCCCTATGACGATGTGACCTCGCCGCTGGCGCTGGCGCTGGGCAAGGACATCGGCGGTGTGCCCATCGTCGCCGATCTCGCGCGCATGCCGCACTTGCTGATCGCCGGCACCACGGGATCGGGCAAATCCGTCGGTATCAACGCCATGGTCTTGAGCTTGTTGTACAAGGCCACTCCGGATCATGTGCGCATGATCATGATCGATCCGAAAATGCTGGAGCTCTCCGTGTACGAGGGCATTCCCCATCTTCTGTCGCCGGTGGTGACGGACATGAAGCAAGCGGCGAATGCGCTGCGCTGGTGCGTGGCCGAAATGGAGCGGCGCTACCAGCTCATGTCCATGCTCGGCGTTCGCAACATCGGCGGCTTCAACCGCAAGGTCAAAGACGCCGCGGAGGCCGGCAATCCCATCAAAGACCCCATCCGCATGCAGAAAATCGCCCAAGGCGTTCCGGGTGTGGTCGCAGAGGACGTCGAGGACCTCACGCCGTTGCCCTTCATCGTCGTCATCATCGATGAATTGGCCGATCTGATGATGATCGTCGGCAAGAAAGTCGAAGAACTGATTGCGCGGCTGGCGCAAAAGGCCCGTGCCTCCGGCATCCACCTGATACTGGCCACGCAGCGCCCGTCGGTAGACGTCATTACGGGATTGATCAAGGCGAATATACCGACACGCATTGCATTTCAGGTATCCGCCAAAGTGGACTCGCGCACCATCCTCGATCAGAGCGGCGCGGAATCCCTGCTCGGTCACGGCGACATGCTGTACCTGCCTCCCGGCACGTCCATCCCGACCCGTGTGCACGGCGCCTTCGTCTCCGACCAAGAGGTACATCGCGTGGTCGGAGGCCTCAAGTCCGCGTCGCCGCCGGTCTACATCGATGAAATTCTGGAAGGCCCGCGCACTCCAATTCCCGGATTTCCCTCCGATGAAGAGGAGGCCGGCGAAGGCGGCGCCGCGGATGCGGAGGCCGATCCGCTGTACGATGAGGCGGTGCGCATCGTCACCGAGACGCGCAAGGCGTCCATTTCCGGCGTGCAGCGGCGTCTGAAAATCGGCTACAACCGCGCGGCGCGGCTGGTCGAAGCCATGGAGGCGGCCGGCTTGGTGGGCCCGTTGCAGTCCAACGGCGCCCGTGAAATCTACGGTGCTGCGCCTCCCGAGGGATGAGTGATGACAGTCCTTAATCGTGCGGCGCCTGTGGCGCTGGCGTTCCTGACAATGTTCTGCGCCGCGCCACCGGCATGTGCGTCGCCCGCCGCCGATGTCGAGAAATACATGAGCGGGCTCGCCAGCTGGTCCGCGGACTTCCAACAGACCATCGACGATGGCCATGGCAATGTGCTGCGCAGCGCCGCCGGCCGGCTGTATTTACAGCGGCCGGGCAAATTCCGCTGGGATTATTCGCAGCCCTCCGAACAGTTGATATTGGCGGATGGCAAGGAAATCTGGTTTTACGACAAGGATCTGTCGCAGGCGAACGTGCGCGAGATGGATGGCAGTCTCGCGAGCACGCCGGCGAGCCTGCTGTCGGGCAGCGCCTCTGTGAGCACCCAGTTCACCGTCACGGCCCTGCCGCGAGGCGATGATTTGCAGTGGTTTCAGCTGGTGCCGAAGCACTCGGATACGGACTTTCAACTGGTTCGAATCGGATTCGACAAGAAAGGCGAGCTTCGGTCCATGTTCCTGGCCGACAAGCTCAATCAAATCACCCAGCTGACGTTCTCCAATTCGAAGCGCAACGCGATCTTGGCGCCGGATTTGTTTTCCTTCGTGCCACCGCCGGGAGTCGACGTGATCGGACGCGGCGGCAAGTGAGGTCAAGCGACGGCACGTATCGACCGCTGGCTGACCGGCTGCGCCCGCAATCTCTCGATGAGTACGTTGGGCAGTCGCATTTGCTGGGCGCGGGCGCGCCGCTGCGCCGCGCTCTTGAGTCGGGCCGCCCGCACTCGATGATTTTGTGGGGTCCGCCGGGCACCGGCAAAACCACGCTGGCGCGCCTGGTGGCCAATGGTGCGAAGGCGGAATTCATCGCGCTGTCAGCGGTACTGGCGGGCATCAAAGATATCCGTGCGGTGGTAGAGCAGGCGCGCAGCTTGCGCGGCACGCGCGACACCGTGCTGTTTCTCGATGAAGTACACCGCTTCAACAAATCGCAACAGGACACCTTCCTGCCGTACGTGGAGGACGGCACCCTGATTTTCGTCGGCGCAACCACGGAAAACCCCTCCTTCGAAGTCAACAATGCCCTCCTATCCAGGGCGCGCGTCTATGTGTTGAAGTCCATCGATGCAGCCGATCTCGGTAAAGTGCTCGACCGCGCGCTGGCCGACCGCGAGCGCGGCCTGGGTGAGTTGAACCTGCAAATCGATGCCGGCGCACGTGAGCTGTTGCTCGCCGCCGCCGACGGTGATGCGCGCCGCATGCTCAACTTGCTGGAGACCGCCGCGGATTTGAGTTCGCCGCAAAGCACGCAATCGCCAAATGACACGGACTCGCAGGGGACTGCACCACGGCGGCTGGACACGGACACCATGCGCGCGGTGATCGGTAGCACCTATGTACGCTTCGACAAGGGGGGCGAGAATTTCTACGATCAGATTTCAGCCCTGCACAAATCCGTGCGCGGCAGCGATCCGGACGCCGCGTTGTATTGGCTGTGCCGGATGCTGGCCGGCGGCTGCGATCCCTTGTACATCGCACGCCGCGCGTTGAGGATGGCGAGCGAGGACATCGGCAACGCCGATCCGCGCGCGCTCACCATGGCTTTGGAAGCTTGCGCGGTGTACGAAAGGCTGGGCAGTCCCGAAGGGGAACTCGCCATCGCTCAATCGATAGTTTTCATGGCCTGTGCTGCCAAGAGCAACGCTGTCTACTCTGCCTATCAGGCGGCCACGACGGACGCCGCCAGCTTGGGTTCACTCGAGGTACCTTTGCACCTGCGCAACGCGCCCACCCGCTTGATGAAGGAAATCGGCTACGGCAAAGGCTATCGATATGCGCACGATGAGCCCGGCGGTTACGCCGCCGGCGAACGCTACTTTCCGGATGAGATGCCGGATCGGCGATACTATGTTCCCGCGCCGCGTGGGCTCGAGATCAAGATCGGCGAGGCGCTTAGCGCGCGCCGCGAACGCGACCGGCAGGTGCGCGGTGCCGGCGGATCTTAGGGCCGGGATGTGATTCAAATGATTGGTTGCTGAGGGAAACACCTGTGCTCGATCCGAAGCTGCTGCGCAGCGATTTACCCGGGGTTGCCGCCGCTCTGGCGCGGCGCGGTTTTGTACTCGATGTGGCAGCCTTTGCCGCGCTTGAAGAGCGCCGCAAAGCGGTACAAATAGAAGCCGATCGCCTGCGTGCCGAGCGCAATGCCAACGCCAAAGCCGTAGGGCAGGCCAAAGCGAAGAGTTTGGATGCGAGCGCCCTGCTGGCGGCAAGCGAATCCCTGGGCGGACAGCTGCAGCGGATAGAGACGCAACTCGAAGAAATTCAAGCGCAGGTGTCCGATCTGCAATTGGGACTGCCGAATATCTTGCACTCCAGTGTTCCCGACGGCAGTAACGAGTCGGCAAACGTGGAGGTGCGGCGCTGGGGGGTGCCGCGGCAATTCGACTTCACTCCCAAGGATCATGTGGCCGTCGGCGAGCGGATCGGCATGGATTTCGAAGCTGCGGGTCGAGTCTCCGGCGCGCGTTTTGTGGTGTTGAGCGGTGCGCTGGCGAGGCTGCATCGCGCCCTCGCGCAATTCATGCTCAATCTGCACGTGGGCGATCATGGTTATCGCGAAACCTACGTGCCCTACCTGGTTCACGCCACGGCGCTGCTCGGCACCGGACAGCTGCCCAAATTTGAACAGGATTTGTTTTCAGTGCGCGGCGATCCTGGCTTCTATCTGATTCCCACGGCGGAGGTGCCGCTGACGAATTTGGTCCGTGACCAGATCCTCGGGCCGGAGAGCCTGCCGCTCAAGTTCGTGGCGCATTCACCGTGTTTTCGCTCGGAAGCAGGTGCGGCCGGCAAGGACACGCGCGGCATGATTCGCCAGCACCAATTCGACAAGGTGGAACTGGTCCACATCGTGTGTCCGGAGGACTCGTACGCAGCTCTGGAAGAACTCACAGGCCATGCTGAGGCTGTGCTCAAGGCATTGGAACTGCCGTACCGCGTGCTCGCGTTGTGCGCCGGCGATACCGGCCCGAGCAGTGCCAAAACCTATGATCTCGAGGTGTGGCTGCCCTCGCAACAACGCTACCGCGAGATTTCGTCCTGCAGCAACTGCGAATCCTTTCAAGCGCGGCGCCTGCAGGCGCGATGGCGCAATCCGGCGGCGGGCAAGCCAGAATTGGTGCACACCTTGAACGGATCAGGTGTTGCCGTGGGCCGCGCCCTGGTCGCCGTCTTGGAGAATTACCAGCAGGAAGATGGCAGTGTGGTTGTGCCGTCGGTGCTCGTGCCCTACATGGGCGGCACGGCGCAGCTGAGATAGCCACCCCTCATCAGGCATCCGATATGCACGCAGCGTGGCACACCGTTACACAGCTTCTGAGGGACACGGGAGACGTCGCCCTGCAGCCCGGCGCTTGGCCGCAATGGTTGGCGTTGTTGTTGGCGCTGGCCATCAGCATGCTGGCCGCCCGCCTGCATGCGCGCCGCGACGTCGGCGTTGAAATCGCTTCTATCAGGCGCGCGTTCGCCGACAGCTGCCTGGGGTCGGGGCTGTTCGTCTGTCTGGCGCTGACCGCGGCGCCGCTGCTGCGGCTGGAGGGGATCGACAACACCCTGGCGCTCGGTGCAGCGCTGCTCGGCGTTTTGTGGCTGCTCATTGCTTTAACCTTCATCGTGGTTGCAAGTCAGCTCGCGGCGTTGCCATTGGCAAGCCGTGGGGCGCGAGTGGTCGCCCTGGCGCTGTGGCTCGGACTCGCACTGCAACTGCTCGGCTGGCTGCCCGCAGTTCTGCAGATGATCGATGCCGTGGCTATACCCATCGGCAACAAGCGCGTCTCGTTGCTGGATGCCGCGCGTACGTCGCTCATCGTTCTGTTGTTCGGCGTCGGCGCAGTCTACGCCGGCGCGTATGTCGAGCGACGGCTCATGCTGCTGAGTCACGTACCCATCGGCGTTCGCGTGGGCACCGCCAAGCTGTTGCGCGTGTTGCTGATCGTGCTGGCGGTCCTCGTCGCCTTCAACACCGTCGGTGTGGATCTCACCGCACTGACGGTGCTCGGCGGCGCCATCGGCGTCGGCGTTGGCCTCGGCATGCAGCGCACCGCCTCGAACTTCATCAGCGGCTTCGTCTTGCTGGGCGATCGCTCAATTCGGCCGGGCGATGTGATCACCATCGGCGAGCGCTTCGGCGTGGTGCGTGAGCTTCGCGCGCGATATGTCGTCGTACGGGATCGTGATGGCGTGGACACCCTGATCCCGAATGAGCACATCATCACTTCCGAGGTTGTGAACTGGAGCTATGCCGACCGTAACATCCGCCTCAAGCTTCCTCTGCAGATCAGCTACCAGGATGACCCTCGGGCGGCGATGCACATGATGACGGAAGCGGCCCGCCGTCATCGGCGGGTGTCCGCGGAGCCTGATCCGGTCGCCCGGGTGATCCGATTTGCCGACAATGGTATCGAGATCGAGCTGCGCTTTTGGATCAGCGACCCTGAAGACGGCA
>JBDUBO010000161.1:0-2976 GCA_040004115.1 Gammaproteobacteria bacterium
GGCGATGGCGCAGGCCTCGCCTTTCATGACGGGCGCGACTGCGTTACAGACCAATCTGCTCGCCTGGCTGACGCCGATCGCCATTATTCTCGTGATGGTTCTTGGCGGCATGGCAATGGCGAATCGAATGTCGTGGGGGTGGTGTCTCGGCGCAATTTTAGGGATAGCGATCGGCTTCGGAGCGCCTCAGATTGTGACGTGGGTTCGCGGCATGTTCGGCGTCTAGGAGAGAGCGTTGAGCGAACTCAATCCAGGACTCATTGCCGATCCCTTGTTCGTGGGCGCGACACGCCCGCCGATGCGATGGGGTGTGACCTACTCGGCGCTTCTGTTCAACTTGGTTTTCAGCATGGAGATTTTTCTCCTGACGAAAAACCTCCTGACCTTGATGCTGTGCGCGCCGATTCACGGCGTATGCGCGCTGCTCTGTGCACGGGATGCGCGCTTCTTCGATCTTCTGTTGCTCTGGGCCCGAACACGCTTGCCCGCATTATTCGCCAATCTCCGCGTGTGGAAATCCAGCAGCTATTGCCCGTTGGTTCTAGATCTGCCAAGCGGCCGCGGCCGCCGCCGTGCTGACGCTGCCGACGTCCCTTTGACTCCACCTCGAGCGGGTGCCTGATCGTGGTCATGCATAGACACATGAGTGTCATACGTCGTGAATTTACTGTGGCCGAGCGGATTCCTTATACCGCCCATGTAGCGCCCACGGTGGTGCGGACGGTTTTTGGCGACTATCTGCAGGTGTTTCGACTGGCGGGCGCCAGTTTCGAAAGCAACGACGATGCAGAACTCAACAACTGGCATGAACGGCTCAATGTCCTGTGGCGAAATATCGGGACTCCCCATGTGGCGCTGTGGACCCAGGTCATCCGCCGCCGGGTCGGTTTTGCATCGATTGCCGCGGGAAACACCATGTCTGCGCCGAGCCGGCCCTTTGCCGACGGTCTCCACACGCGATATCGATGCCGTCTCACGTCCGAGACGCTGATGGCGAATGAGGTGTACCTCGCGGTAGTGCATAGACCGGTGCCGGGTGTGGGCGCCGGGCTGGCATCCAATCTGCTGTCGAGAGCGCAACGCGATGCCTCGCGGCTGGCGCTCGCCGATGCGCTTGATGCGTGCGAGAAGCTGGCGCAGACTCTTGCCGCCTCTCTGACGCGATACGAACCCGATGCTCTGGGGACTTATCGCCGGGAAAGTGTCTGGTGTTCGTCATTGTTGGAATACATCGGATTGCTGATCAACGGTGAGTGGCAGCGCTGCCCATTGCCGGGTGGTCCGCTGAATCGGGCGCTGGCGACGACGCGTCTATTCTTCGGCACCGAGGCGATCGAATACCGTTCCCCGACCATGACGCGCGTGGGTGCAATGTTGGGGGTTAAAGAGTATCCGACCCCGAGCGTGGTCGGCATGTACAGCCGTCTTTTGTCGGCGCCGTTCGGCTTCGTCCTGACTCAATCCTTTACTTTTCTCACCAAGGCTGCCGGCCAGTCCTTGCTGCAGCGTCAATTCAACCGCATGGCGAACGCCGGCGACTTCGCCGTTTCGCAGGCGTCCGAGCTCAAAGATGCGTTGGATGCGCTGACGAGCAATGAGTTCGTAATGGGCGACCACCATTTATCGCTTCAGGTAATTGCGGACCTTCCGGATTCCGGCGGTGAACCTGTCGAAGCACGCAGGCTTAAGGCGCTGAATGATCAAATTGCGGTGGCGCGAAGCCTTCTCGCGGATACCGGCATGTTGGTTGCCCGAGAGGACTTGGCCTTGGAGGCCGCTTTCTGGGCACAGTTGCCGGGAAATTTTCCGATTCGGCCGCGCAAGGCGCCGATCACATCGAGAAACTTCGCGGCGATGGCGCCGTTCCACAACTATCCCATGGGCCGCGCGTCCGGCAATCACTGGGGCGACGCGCTTTGCTTGCTCGTTACCAGCGCGCGCTCGCCCTATTATTTCTCGCTGCACGCCAGCGACCCCGGCGATCCTGATGGCGGGAGCCGCAGGGATACCGGCCACACGCTCATCTGCGGGCCAACCGGCTCCGGCAAGACGGTGTTCATCGGCTTCTTGATTGCCATGCTGGATCGCCAGGGCGTAACGCAGGTCGTGTTCGACAAGGATCGCGGCCTCGAGATTCTGGTGCGTGCGATGGGGGGCGAATATCTTCCGTTGAGGAACGGCGTTGCTACGGGATTCAATCCGCTGCAATTGCCGATCACGCCGACAAATGTTGAATTCCTGAAGGCGTGGCTGATCGAACTGAGTTCCGGAGCATCCACAGCGGCGCGCGCGGGCCGCGTGCGCGAGGCGGCCGACTTGGACCAGGCATTGCGGGGCACTCTGGCGCTCGCGCCGGAGGTGCGGCGCTTGTCGCGGCTGGTCGAATTTCTCGATCCAACCGATCCGGAAGGCTTGCATGCGCGTCTCGCACGTTGGTGCGAGAGTTGCCGGGGGGACTACGCCTGGGTTTTCGATAATCCCCGCGATACCGTGGTATCACGCTTGACCGGCCGATCGGTCATCGGGTTCGATGTAACGGAGTTTATCGACCACTCCCTGACGCGTTCACCCATCACCTTGTACCTGTTCCATCTCGTGCGCCGGCTGCTCGACGGCCGCCGACTGGTGTGCTGGATGGACGAGTTTTGGCGGCTGCTGTCAGATCCGGCGTTCGAGAGTTTCGCCAAGGACGCACCCAAAACCTGGCGAAAACTCAATGGCGTCATGTGTCTGGCGACGCAAAGCGCCAGCGATGTTCTCGACAGCCCCATCAGCCGGACCTTGGTCGAACAGACGCCGACGAAAGTGTTCTTTCCGAACGCCGATGCGGATTTCGAAGAGTACACCCGGGGCTTCGGCCTGACCGAACGGGAATTCAAGCTTATCAAGGAGCAGTTGGAGCCGGGTTCGCGGATGTTCCTGATCAAGCAGGCGCATCACAGCGTGGTGTGTCAGCTCGATTTGAAGGGATTCGAA
>JBDUBO010000130.1:0-9977 GCA_040004115.1 Gammaproteobacteria bacterium
CTATCTCATGAACGGCGCATCGCCGGCCGACAATTGGACCGGCATCGCCAAAGCCGGTGAGCGGGTGCGGTTGCGCTTCATCAACGGCTCGTCATCGACTTTTTTCGACGTACGCATACCCGGGCTCAAAATGACGGTGGTGAGTGCCGACGGTCAGTCGGTTGAGCCCGTGACGGTCGAGGAAATTCGCCTCGCGGTTGCCGAGACCTACGATGTCATCGTCGAACCCCAAGACGACCGCGCCTATACGATTTTCGCGCAGTCGATGGATCGCTCCGGCTACTCACGCGGGAGTTTGAGCCCCAAGGCCGGCATGGAAGCGGAGGTGCCGCCGCTCGATCCTAAAGCGTGGTTGACGATGGCCGACATGGGTATGGATCAAATGGGGATGGCGGGGCAACTCGCGATGCAAAGCATGGACTCGATGCCGGGCATGGACATGAAGGCGATGCCGCCCGTGGACGGGATGGGCAATATGCAAGGCATGTCGATGAAAGACATGCGAAGCCGCGACCCGTCCGTCGATATGCGCGTGCCGCACCCCTCGCGGACGCTAGATGATCCTGGCCCCCGCTTACGAAATAACGGTCGGCGCAATTTGACCTACGCCGATCTGCACACGATCGGTGGATCGCAAGATCCCCGAGCGGCAGCACGCGAAATTCAGCTGCATTTAACCGGCAATATGCAGCGTTTCATCTGGGGCTTCGACGGCAAGAAATACTCGCAAAGTGAGCCGCTGCATTTCGATCACGGCGAGCGCCTGCGCATCGTGCTCTCGAACGACACCATGATGGCGCACCCGATTCACCTGCACGGCATGTTCGGGGAGCTCGAGGCCGCCAACGGCGAGGTCATGGTCCGCAAGCACACCTTCAACGTGCAACCCGGCAAGCAATTGAGCTACTTGGTCAGCGCGGATAACCCGGGTCAATGGGCCTATCACTGCCATCTGCTCTATCACATGGAAGCTGGGATGTTCCGCGAAGTGATCGTGGCATGAAGCGCTACGCGCCCGGCGTCTTGATGCTTGCCGCGGTGCTAGGCGGCAGCTCGAGCGCCCTGGCGGACGCATCCTCGCCCGAGACGCACGCGCCGGATCCCGCGCTCGAGCGTCCCGCGCTAAGTCAACATGTCTCTCCGCCCATGATGCCCGGCATGGATATGGACGATGGCGGCATGCAACGCCGCATCTGGATTGAAAATCTGGAAGGCGTTACCGGTACTCAAAGTGGTGGTGCCTGGGATGCGCAAGGCTGGGTGGGAGGCGATTTTGACAAGCTCTGGGTCAAGAGCGAAGGCGCCGCCCTGCAGGGCAAGACTCTGGATTCCAAAGTCGAGGTCCTATGGGCGCACGCGATTCTCCCGTTTTGGGATACCCAGTTCGGGGTTCGTCACGATTTTAGCGGCGGCCCCAGTCGCGAGTGGGCCGCGTTCGGAATGCAAGGCATCTCCCCGTATTGGTTCGATGTGGAACTCACCGGCTATGTGGGGGAGGAGGGGCGCACGGCGGTGCGGCTCAAAACGGAATATGACCTGTACCTCACGCAGCGATTGATCTTGAAACCGGAAATCGAGTTAAACGCCTACGGCAAACCCGATCGGGCGCGCGAGATCGGCGCCGGATTGAGCGAAGGACGGTTTGAGCTGCGTATGCGCTATGAGGTCACGCGCCGTTTCGCCCCCTATGTGGGCTATGTCTACGATCGCAAGTTTGCAGGTTCCGCAATGTTTGCCCGCCTGGCCGGCGACTCAGCAGTCGATCATCGCGCGATCGCCGGCGTCGAGTTCTTCTTTTAAACGCGGAGGGCGGACGTTCCTAGTCGGCCACGCCCATGGCGAGCGCCAATGCGACATTGAGTCGCGAGACATCCTTATATTTTTAAATGAACCTCACCAGTGATAATGCCGTGGATCGATTTATCCGGCTGCACGGCTAGCTGCAATTGGAAAATGCGGTTGGTGACAGTGGCCTCGATCTTGGCGACCTGATCCCTGACACGGTGCCCGTGAACTCCCTCGATTAAGTACCCCCAAGCCTCGTAGCCACCCTCGAAGACCAAAGCCAGCTTTTCATCGTGGTCCTTCCGCGAGGCCCCTTTGCGCCCCTCCTTAATGCCCCAGTCCGGCTCCTGGATGGTGTAGCTCTCCGTACCAGCTGTGCTCATGTGCTTAAGGTCAGTCCACATACTGAAATAGACTCGGCGGTCCGTGTGATTAACACCGCACCAAGCCCATTGCTGGTTGCGCTGCTTGGCACCGACGAAGTCCATTAGAGCTTTGCGCGACGCGAAGCGTCCGGCTGTGCGCGAGGGCAAGCGCATGCAGGGTAAGCGGTCAACCTTGTAGGTGCGTATGACGCGGTTGACTCCGCAGGCCAAGTCCACCTCAAACTTTGCAAGCTTGTCATCCCAACGGACGTCAACGACCTCACCGATCTTGGAGTTGTGCTTATCAATGCGCACCGTCATCTGTTGCCCCAGGTTAGCGGCCCTAAGCTGCGGTAGATTTTGTTGCGTGTGCGCGGTAGTCAATTCGATAGCTCCTTTCGGTAACGATGCAGCGCCCTACGCGGTACGCCTGCGCCGCACTGCGCGGGTTCCATGTATGGGACCATCCTACACCGCGCACAGCATCACGTGCGCGGGACCTGGCGCTGCTAGGGTGACTCTAAAACGGCCGGCGCTGCATGCATATGCTTGCTAGGTGCCCTGCCGAAGCGACGAGGGTGCAGAAAGACGCGCAGTGTGGCCGCGAATGCCACCGCTTGCCGCCATTCGCCGCCGTCGTCGCTCGCGATGCCGAGCGTGCGCAGCTTGGCGTGATCGAGCATTAAAACTTGTGTGAAAGGAGGGATTATTTGTATGAGTGAGGAACAACGAGTCGTCGTGACGGACGTTAAAATTCACTTTCTGTGTCTGGTGGTGTTGCAGATCAAGACAGCCCTCGCCTCAATCCCGGCTTTGCTGATCTTGCTGTTCTTAGGCGGGCTGGCGGTCGCGGTATTCACCGGTATGCACACGCCGCCACCGACGCCGTAACGTCGAAAAAACCCCGCTTTACCGAATCGAAAGGCCGTACGGTGGGCCGTACGAGGGTATGAGTGGTGCCCGGAAATAGGCCGTTGATAGTGCGTCGAAGCGCTTGTTTTCTAGGGTTTGGTGAGTGGTGGGCGGTACAGGGATTGAACCTGTGACCCCTGCCGTGTGAAAGCAGTGCTCTACCGCTGAGCTAACCGCCCGTTCGCCGGTTTCAAATTATGGCATCGACCGTCCCACAAAACAAACGGCGGGGGACCGTATGCGGTTGTCCGCGCCGCCTTCAGGGGGTCTGCTAGACTTTGCACTCCCTAATTTTCCCAGACTATCCATGACCGTCCGCACTCGTTTTGCTCCCAGTCCAACGGGCTTTTTACACATCGGTGGCTTGCGGACCGCGTTGTTTTGTTGGCTTTATGCGCGACGTCACGCCGGCAGCTTCGTATTGCGGATCGAGGATACCGATCTGGAGCGCTCCACGCCCGAGGCCATTCAGCAGATTCTGGATGGCCTCGAATGGGCCGGACTCGAGCATGATGAAGGGCCTTTCTATCAAACGAAGCGCTTCGACCGATACAAGGATGTCATCGAAGAGCTGATTGCCGGCGGCAAAGCCTATCGTTGCTACTGCAGCAAGGAAGAGCTGGAGCAGATGCGCGCGCAGCAAATGGCGCGCGGCGAAAAGCCGCGTTACGACGGCCGTTGGCGCGAGCGCAGCGATTCGCTGCCGGGTGTTGCGCCCGTCGTGCGATTCAAGAACCCGCTTACGGGTGAAGTGGTGGTTGATGACGTGGTTCACGGCCGCGTGGTGTTTCAAAACAGCGAACTCGACGACCTGATCATTGCGCGATCGGACGGCACGCCCACCTATAATTTCTGTGTCGTGGTGGATGACATGGACATGCAGATCACGCATGTAATCCGTGGCGACGATCACTTGAACAATACGCCGCGACAATTGAACATGTTGCTCGCCCTCGGCAGTCAGGCCCCCGTGTATGCGCACTTGCCCATGATTCTCGGGCCCGACGGCGCAAAGCTCTCGAAGCGCCACGGGGCGGTCAGCGTATTGCAGTACCGCGATGAGGGGTTCCTGCCGGAGGCCGTCCTTAACTACCTGGTACGTTTGGGCTGGTCGCACGGTGACCAGGAGTTCTTCTCGATCGAGGAAATGATCCAGCTGTTCGACATCACCGACGTCAATAAATCTGCGTCCGCCTTCGACGTCGACAAGCTCACCTGGCTCAATCAACAGCACATGATGCGGGCTTCCGCGTCGCGCATCGTTCCCGTGCTGCGCTGGCATTTGGACCGTGAAGGGATCCTGGCAACGGACGAGGCGCAGCTCGAGGAAATAGTCCGATCACAGCGTGAGCGCGCAAAGACCGTGCGGGAAATGGCGCTCAACAGCGTGTTTTTTTTCCGCGCGCCTATTGGTTACGACGAGAAAGCCGTGCGCAAACACGTGACTGCCGACGTGCCGGCACTGCTGGCCGAAGTTGCGGACCAGCTGGATCAATTGACGGATTGGCAGGCACCCGCTATTCACCAAATCATCATCCGCGTTGCCGCTGCAAAGGACCTCCCGCTCGGCAAACTTGCGCAACCCATTCGGCTCGCGGTCTGCGGTGGGACGGTGTCGCCGCCCATCGACGCCACGCTCGCCATTTTGGGAAAAGCCGAGACCTTGGCTCGTTTGAGCAAAGCCCGATCTGCCTGGAGTGCGTAGCTTGTTCATTTTCTTGACGAATTGGTCACCGTCAGGTAACGTCCCGCGCCTCCATGTGGGGCCATAGCTCAGCTGGGAGAGCGCTTGCATGGCATGCAAGAGGTCGGCGGTTCGATCCCGCCTGGCTCCACCAGAATTCTGTTCGCGATTGTTCGATTGATTGATGTCACGCATGCGTCCCCATCGTCTAGAGGCCTAGGACACCACCCTTTCACGGTGAGAACCGGGGTTCGAATCCCCGTGGGGACGCCACTTTGTGTACGCTACCGATCGATGACCGGGAATCCCTCGCGCGATGCTGCTGAGGCCAATCGATCGTCGAAGCACACGAATTCGAGACTGGCGGGAGCATGATCGGCGGCGATCAACGCGGCGGCCAGCTGAAGGCTGTCGGCGGCGCGCAACGGGTGCATGCGGAGCATGCGCTGTGCCGTCAGTCGCACCGCCGGATTCGGCACAATTTCATGCCAGCCATCCGACAGTTCTTTAGCGACCGACAGCGCCGCGGCTACTTCATCGGCTGTCAATAGACGCTCACGTTCGCGTCTCGCGAGAGCGGAAGCAATCTCGACGGGTGTACCCCACCAGGCGAGCATTTCATCGTCCTCCCTCAGCAACGCAATGGCGCGATCACGCAGGGGTTCCTCTGCAAGAAGCGGCACAATCGCAGAAGCGTCCCAGAACCTCATGAGCTGCTGGCAGTCATCGATCTTCGGCGCGGTCCTGCTGAAGAGCCTTCAGCAGCTGCGCTGAACCGGCGCTTGGGCCCGACAGGGACGATCGAAGTTTGGCCGAAAGCATCGGGCGGAGTGGCGGCCGGGTCACTCCTTGTGCGCTGAGCAACGCCAAACGATCGGCGCCACGCCCGGTTGATTCGATGCGCTCCAATCGGGCAATCGGGACGTCCCTATCGTAGATGACGACTGCGTGCCCAGCCCGGACCTTTCGCAGGTACGCGCTGAGGTTGTTCTTAAGCTTGGACACTGTAGCCTTTTCCATATGGCCATTATAGCCACAATTGGTCGCTATCGCAATTGTTCGGCCTCGATCGCGATAGATTTGGTGAATCCTCAAAGACTGGGGCGGAGACCGCAACCGACCGCCGTGGGAACCCTTAATTGCTAAAAAAATCAATCAGATCCATAGTATTCTAAGGACTGTAAAGACAATCGGTGAGCGGCTCTATGATCGAATCATCCCAGCACGGCAATGACGGCGCGGCTCGCGGCGGTAATAGGCGGAATGTAGCAATCCTGCGCATCGTTTGGGCCGCAGTCTTTGGGCTGATGGCGATCGCCGCGCCGCAGTTCTCTCGGGCGCAGATGACATTTAACCCCTATGTCGACGCACGCGTCGAACATGACTCCAACGTGTTCCGAGCCCCGAATTCAGCGACGCTGTTGGCCTCGAACGGCGATGCGACGCTCGGCGATACCGACGAGCGCTACGTAGCCGGACTCAATGGCAACTATCTGTGGGGCCTGCAGCAGCTGACCGCCCAGCTAGAGGGGCGCCACCAGGAATTCAATCATTACAGCGACCTGAACCACAGCGAGTATCTGGCGGATGTCAGCCTCAATTGGAAACTGACGCGGCTGCTCGACGGATTGTTTGACTTCCGGCAGGAGCGCGCGATGGCGCCGTTTGCGCTCGACAACAGCAATCAACTGACGATCAATGTCGACCGCACCATCAGCGGCAAAATGAACGTAAACGTCAGTCCCGATTGGCGGGTGGAAACCGGCCTGTACTCACACACGCTGCATGCGCCGCTGCGGGGCTATCCGGACTTTGTCGAGCGCGACCTCGGATCGCACCTGGCGCTCGACCATGTCGGTACTTCCGATCTTACCTATGGACTGGCGTTCGATCGCATCGACGGCAAGCTCGAGGAAGCGCCGAATGTCGGTCCTTTCACACAGAACAGCGTTCAGTTGACGCTCAAATATTCCGCCAGCGCTTTGACCAAGCTGAATGCGGCCGCCGGATACTCCCGGCGAGATCAAACCTCGACGAACGGCAGCAGTGCCTCGGCGTTCACCGGGAATCTTGGCTATACCCGTCAACTGACCGGTAAGACCAGTGTCAACCTGCAGCTGGTCCGCGCAGTCAACACCTATGTGGCTGCCGGCGCGTCCGAAATCGACACCACCGCTACCGCAGGGCTCAATTGGCAGGCCACCTACAAACTCGCAGTAGCGGCGAGCTTCAGCATCACCCACAGCGCATTCGTCGGCCAGGCAGTGCCTGGCTCGAACGCCGATGGGCGCGTTGACCGCCTGCCGAGCCAATTGCTCAGCGTCAATTATCAGGCCCTTCGCCGGCTGTTGCTGCAGGCGTCTTTCAATCACCAGACCCGATCGTCCAACGTGGATTTGTTCACGTTCAACGACACCACCTATGGCATCGAGGCCAGGTGGACCTTCTTATAGGGCGCTGATGGTCAGCGGCGGATAGCCGATTCGCGGCGCAGCGGCGCGGCTGCCTTCCCGAGTCCCTCATCGAGAGGGGTGAAAAGCATACCGAGAACGTCTTGCGCTTTGGCGACGTCCAGCACGATTCGCTGTCCGCATAGCCGCAACAACGACGGCGTCAATGCCGGCATGTTGAACCGGCCGGTGCGCGGGAGCCGATGGGCCGCCATTTCCAGCATTTTGAGCGGCAGGGATAGGATTTGGGTTTCGAGCTTGAGCCGTCGCGACGTGATGCGCCGCACGGGAACGGCGCGCAGCGCGATCCCGAATCGCACCAGATACTCGTTCCAGGTCGGCGGCGAGCGCACGCCCAAGTTGAACGTCTCTCCCGCGAGATCCGCTTGCCTCAGACACTTAAGAATGCCGCCAACGAGATCATCGATATAGGTCAGATTGCACCAGCCGTCGCCGGCAGCCCCGAGGTCGCCGAGCCGGCGAGCCAACAACAGGTGCGCAATGCGCTCGCTCCATTGCGGACATCCCGGCCCATATTCGCAGCCGGGCCGCAACACGACTGTGTTGGCATGCGACCCCACGATCCGTTCGGCGTCGATCTGCGCCGATGCATACTCACCCAAGTCGGAGAGCAGTTCACTTGTCTCGTCGACTCTCCGGTCCAAGGATCCGTATACGGTCATCGAACTCACATGCACGAGACGCGCCTCCGGCCCCGCCGCCAGCGCGGCGCCGGCCGCGGCGCGGGCTTGCGACCTGATCATCTTCGCGCTGCCGCTCGCGGCATTGACGATGCCATGCAGGCCCACGAGCGACTCCCGCCATTCGCGTGCTGGATGCTCGGCGATCGGCTCGGCCCAGCCACTGTTCTGCAGGGCTGCGAGCACCCGGCGGCCGAGAAAATTGCGCGCTCCCAGGACAAGAATCCGCTGCTTCATTCCGCGCTCCACTGACTGCGCAAGCGGTGTGCGAGGCGAAGCGCCAGGGCGACTACGGTCAAGGTAGGATTCGCCTGGCTTGAAGTGGGAAACACGGCGGCGCTCGCGATCCAGAGATTATCGACCCCGTGGACACGGCATTCGGCATCGACGACGCTGCTGCGGGGATCCGTGCCCATGCGCGCCGTGCCGATGTGATGTCCGCCGTAGGCGCCATAGCGAGTCATCTCGAATTCCAAGATCGACGGATCGTAGTCGAACCGGCCTAATTCATTTGCCTCGATGTCCGCCGCGAACAGCGCAATGGCCCGCTTGACGGTATCTACGTCGGTCTGAGCATAGCGCCAATCGATCATGATCCGCTGCATGCCGAGCGCATCGACTTGGTCGCCCAGTCTCACCCGGCTGTGGGGATTGGGTTGTTGTTCGGAGTGAAAATCCAGGCTGAACAGATTGGCTTTCGGTTTGATGATGATGGATGGGAATTTTCTATCCGCAAGCTTACGGTCGCGAAGCATATGCCAGGAAAACCCTGCCGCGTCGAAAGGGCCGCCTAGCACGTTGCGCACGTGCTTCAGCCAGTTCGACACTCCGGCTCGCTCCTCGCCGTGCAGCCGCTTGCCGTATTCGTAGGGAATCAGAAATTTCGCCAAATACAGCAGCGAAAGGATTGCATTGTGATGGGCAGGGTCGGTGATGCGCGGATGGTGAAGGCGGGCGACGAAGTTGCCGATGCCGAATTGCCGCTGTGCGCGCGCGGTCAATGCGATCCGCCGGCGACAATAAATTCCCTCATCGGAGACGTCGTAGCCGTTCCAGATTGCGTTCAAGGGACGATTGATCGATAACGCACCCACCGTGCCGGCGATATGACACATGTAATACCGCCCGACCACGTCGTGCCGATTGCCGATGCCCTGCGGCTGCACGTCACGGCTTGCCAGCAGCAGCCGTGCAACTTCGATGCCGCCTGCCGCCAGCACGAATTGGCGCGCCCGGACGGTGAAGCGCCGCTCCGTCACGGTGCGCACCGTGGCCGACTCGAGATGTCCTCCGGCGGTATTCAAGTGCAATTCGGTCAAATTGGCGTGCAAGATCACGCGCACGTTGCGCGCGGATCGCAGGCGTGCCCCGTAGCGCGCGCCGAAATCGGTGGGACAGCTAAAGCGCTCCAAAGAATTGGTGGTAAAGTGCGCGCCCTGGAAACCTTCAATCATGGGACGCGGCGGCGGATCGAACGACTCCTCGCTCGTATATTTGAATTCGCCCGCCTCGCACAGGCGATTCGCATTCGCATAGAAGGGCTCGAGCGCACCACGATTCACGGGCCAGCCGCTATGCGGCATGTAAGACCTCTCTTCGAAATCGATCGGATCCAACGGCATGCAGCGCCCGCCCCAGATCGTGGTCGTACCGCCGAAGCGGCGCTGCCGATAGCGATCGGGTGGACTGTGCAGTCGCTCGTCCACAACCGTGCCGGCGTAGTGCGCTTGGCTGTCCTGCTCCTCCGACATTCCGCCCGACTCAATCATCAGCACATTAATTCCGGTATCGAGGAGTTGCAGAGACATGGAGATGCCCGCGGCACCTGCGCCGATGATGCAGACGTCGGCGGACAGGTCATGACCGTCTGCAAAATCGTTCGCGTCTTGAATCATGAACGTTGCCGAAGTTGCCGCGATGCGCGGCGGGTCACAAGGTGCGTGCGGGCGATCAATCGATGGTCCTCTTTTGTAAAGCCCGCGGCGTTCGCGCGGGAATGCTCTGTCAACGACGCCGATAGTGCAGCATCCCGATAACTTCGATTTGACCGAGTTCACGAAAATAGCGGCCGCTTGCGGGA
>JBDUBO010000039.1:0-30982 GCA_040004115.1 Gammaproteobacteria bacterium
CGCCTCCCTGCTGGCCTGCATCGCCGCCCTGCCGTCTCATGCCGCAAGCGGTATACAAGTGCTCAACGCGGACGCTTACTATCCGGAGGGGCCCATCTGGTTCCAGGGAAAACTGTACTACGTGGAGTATGGCCGAAACGCCGTCATGACCTGGGACGGTAAAAAGAACGCGGTTTTTTCCGCGGAAAAAGGCTGTGGCCAGTCCGCGGTCGTGCCCGCGGCGCATGCTGAATTTCTTACCACCTGCTACGACAACGGCAGCATCGGGCGAATGGCCGCTGACGGCAAGGTACTGCCCGCCTACACGCACGACCGGGATGGCAATAAATTCGTGGGCCCGAACGATTTGGCGCCCGACGGCCGCGGCGGCATTTATTTCACGACCTCGGGCAGTCACGGCGACGCCATCGACGGCAAGGTTTTTTACATCGCCGCGGATGGAGTAATCACCTTGAAGGCCGGCGACGTGCACAACGCCAACGGCGTGGCGGTTTCCAGGGACGGGAAGATCCTGTATCTGGTCGAAACCGACGAGAACCGGCTGCTCAAATTCAAAATCGCCGCCGACGGATCGCTCACCGACCGGCGCATCTTCGTCAATCTCGACGATCTTGCCAAGCATGCGGTGCACATCTGGCCCGACGGCGTGAAAATCGATTCGCGCGGCGAAATCTATATCGGCCAGAGCGCTCGCGAAACGAATGTGCCATTGGCGGGAGTGATTTTTATTGTCAATGACGCGGGGCAATTAGTCCGGCAATTGACGCTGCCCTCGCTGCAGGTGCCGAACTTCGCCTTCAGCCCCGACGAGAAAACCCTTTACGTCACCGCAGTGGATCAAATCGACAAGCCGCCCTTCCACGGCAAGCTGTACTCCATACCCAATCGCTGAGCCGCCGGCCTTAAGACCTCGCTTTGACGCTCGCCGCGCGTCATTGGCCGGCCGTCATGCCCCTAGCGCGCCAGCCACCCGCCGTCGACCACCAAATTCGAGCCCGTGATGTATGTGGCGCGGTCGCTCGCCAGGAAGACGGCAGCGTTGGCGATATCCTGCGGCCGGCCGAGGCGCGGCCAAGGCGTGCGGCGGCGCGCGTTCTCGAGCAGAGCCGGATCCATGGGCAGCCCCGGATGGCCGGTCACGATCTTGCCGGGAGAGATGCAATTGCAGACGATGAGATCCTGCGCATAGTCCACGGCGATCTGCTTGGTGAGGTAGATCGCTCCCGCCTTGCTCACGCCATAGGGAGTGTCGCGGGGCGCGGTCACTATTCCCTGCTGCGACCCTAGATTGATGACTCGGCCGCGCACCTCGTTGCGTGGCTCCTGAGTGATCATCTGCTGGATGGCGCGTTTGCAGCCGTTGAACATGCCCGTGAGATTGACCGACATGACGTGTTCCCACTGCGCAGCGCTGGTGTCGAGCAGCGCCGTTCCGGAAAATATCGCCGCATTGTTCACCATCACATCGATCCGGCCGTGGCGCGCCACGGTCCTGCCGATCAACGCGTCGATGTCGTCCCAACTGCCGACGTCGGTTTTTTCGAATGTGGCCGCGCCGCCCGCTCGGGCGATGAACTCAAGGGTGGACTCACCGCCCTCCAGCGGCTCCGCGACCACATCAGCGATGACCACCACCGCGCCTTCGGCGGCAAAGCTCGCGGCAATCGCCCGGCCTATGCCGGAGCTTGCTCCGGTGACGACGGCGACTTTTCCGGCAAGTAGGCTGCTCACTCTCTGGAATCCCTCTTGGTTGAGTTACCATGGCATGGCAACATGCTGAGCGAACGACTGCAACCCGATATTAAGCTGGCGGCGGCGCTATTCGATAGCCTCAGCCGCAATACTCGGCATGGACGGGGCATCGTGCGCGATAGCTACGGCCTCGGCGAACAGGCGGCACACGACATCATGCACGCCGCCGCCGATGCGATGGGTCTCGATGTCTCCATAGACGCCATCGGCAATCTATCGATGACGCTTCCCGGCCGCGACCGACAGGCGCCGTGCATCATGATGGGATCGCACCTGGACAGCGTTCCGCAAGGCGGCAACTACGACGGCGCGGCCGGCGTGGTTGCGGGTCTCAGCATCCTGGCCGCCCTGAAGCAGGCGGGAATGGTGCCCCACGCCGACACCACGGTCATGGGTATTCGTGCCGAAGAGTCAGCCTGGTTCGACATCGCCTATCTCGGCAGCGGCGGCGCCTTCGGCTTGCTCGACCCGGCCTGCCTGTCGATATCGCGCTCGGACAACGGCCGCAGTCTCGAGGCCACATTGATCGAGAACGGTTTCGACCCGCAACCCATTCGGGATCGTCGGCCGCTGCTCGACCGGTCGCGGATCCGCGCCTATCTGGAACTGCACATTGAACAGGGCCCGACGCTGGTAGCCGAGCGTCTGCCGGCCGCCGTGGTGACCGGTATTCGGGGCTGCAAGAGATTCCGCAATGCCCGCTGCATCGGGCGTTATGGTCACTCGGGCGCCGTCAATCGCGCGCACCGCCACGACGCAGTTGCCGCGACTGTCGCGCTGCTGCACCATCTGGAAGCGGTTTGGTTGCAGCAAGAACAGGCCGGAGCGGATCTGGTGATCACCTCGGGAGAGCTTTATACCGACCCCGCCATGCACGGGCCCAGCAAGATCGCGGGTGAGACTCACTTCGTCATCGACCTGCGCAGCATCTCCGACGCCACGATGGATGCCGTTGCGGATGAAGCGCGGCGGGCCGCCCTGCGCATCGGCGAGGCGTATCGCGTGCGCTTCGACCTGGGCGACACCAGCGACTCGCCGCCGGCCGTCATGGACGCACAGCTGCGCGAGTCATTGCGCAATCAGCTCGAACGGCCGTTCGAAATGGCCAGCGGCGCCGGCCACGACGCAGCCGTATTCGCCAAGATGGGGATTCCGACCGGAATGATCTTCGTGCGCAACGATCACGGCAGTCACAATCCGGATGAGGCCATGACGCTGCAGGACTTCGCTGTCGCGACGCAGGCCTTGCTCGGGCTGTTGCTGAATTTCCCCCCGCCATGACACTGCTGGTGACGGGTGCCACGGGCTTCGTCATGAGTGTGCTCGGGCGCTCGTGGCTCGACGCCTATCCGGACGAGCGCCTGGTAGTGCTTGATGCCGCCGCGCCGGACCGCGCCGCCGTGCGTTATTTTGCCTCCGTCAGGCGGCGGCTCGATATCGTGGTTGCCGACGTGACCCGGCCGGAAAGCTGGGCGCCGGCGCTCGACGGCGTGGACATTACGCACATCGTCCACGGTGCCACCGTCACACCGCTGTCGCGTGGCACGGCCGCGGAGGCAAAGCGCGAGCCCGAAGCCGAGAATCCCCGTCACATCATCGATGTGAATGTCATGGGGACGGTGGCCGTGCTCGACTGGACACGCACACGCCGCGTGCCGCCGCGATTCATCTACGTGAGTTCCGGTGCGGTGTACAAGCACCACGGTCCGGACCGTCCCGGCGAGCCTCTGCCGGAGGATGGATACGTCATGCCGCGGCGGCTGTACGGCATTTCCAAGCTCGCCTCGGAGCTGATCACCGAACGCTACGGCGATCTGTTCGCCTTGTCGACCACCTCGGTGCGCCTGTCCTCGGTGTACGGCACCATGGACCGCGTGACGTCGAGCCGGAATTTTCGGCATGTTCCGAATCGCATCGCGCATCTGGCCGTGGACGGCGAAAAACGCGTGCGCGTGAATACCCTTGCCGCCGTCGGTGACTATATTCACGCTGAGGACGTTGCGCGCGGCATCATTGCGTTGCTGCGGACGCCGGCGCTGCGCTACAGCTCCTACAACATTGCGATGGGAACGACCGCGACTGTGGGCGATTTGGTGAACTGGGCGGCGGAAAAATTTCCGGGTTTCCATGCCGAACTTGCCACGGCCGGGGATGCCGACATTCTTCAGGACGAGAGCCTGCGCGACGGAATGTGGGGCGCCTACGATATTTCGCGCATCAGCGCCGAAACCGGCTGGAAGCCCCGGCCGGTGCGCGAGGCCCTGCACGCCTACATGGATTGGATCGCGGCAGAACGCCGCGCCGGAAATTGAAGGAAAGCGATGGAACTCTCTGAACCACATATTGCGGGCTCATATCCGCGCGATCTGATCGGCTACGGTTCGCAGCCGCCGCATCCGCGCTGGCCGCGCGATGCCCGAGTCGCCGTCTCCCTCGTGCTGAATTACGAGGAGGGCGGCGAGCGCAGCATTCTGCACGGCGACGTGCACTCGGAATCGGTGCTGACCGACGTCGGCGGCGATCCATTGCCGAACGCGCGCAACCTCAACGTCGAATCGACTTTCGAATACGGCAGCCGTGTGGGTTTTTGGGAGATCATGCGAATTCTGCGTGAGCGGCGCGTGGACGCCACTGTTTTCGCCGTGGGCATGGCCTTGGAGCGCAACCCCGAAGCGGTTACGGAGATCGTCGGCAGCGGATTCGAAGTCGCCTGCCATGGCCAGCGCTGGATCGATTATCAATTCGTGGCCGAAGCGACGGAACGCGCCGACATGCTGCGCAACATCGATGTGATCACGCGGCTGATCGGCCGCCGGCCTGTCGGCTGGTACACCGGTCGGCCAGGCCCCAACACGCGACGGCTGGTGGTGGAGACCGGCGGCTTTCTGTATGACAGCGACGCCTATAACGACGACCTGCCCTACTGGACCCGCGTCGCGGGGCGTGCACATTTGGTCGTTCCTTACACGTTCGACAACAACGACAGCCGCTTGCAGCGCGGCGGTGACTTCGCCACCGCGGACGAGTTCTTCAGGTACTGCTGCGACGCCTTTGACTGGTTGTACCGCCTGGGCACTGAAGGGCGGCCGCGCATGATGAGCATCGGCCTGCACGCGCGAATCATCGGACGCCCGGGCCGGATCGGCGCCCTGGCTCGCCTGCTCGATCACATTCAACGCCACGATGCCGTCTGGCTGTGCAACCGCGAGAGCATTGCGCGGCACTGGCTCGCGCATCACCCCACGCAAGCAGGCCAGCCAGCTTGAACACCCGACGCAGCTTGCTCAGAAACCTGGCCGCGCTACCGCTGCTTTGGGCGGGATTCTCAACGCGGGCCATGGCAAAGAAAATCAAGCGGCGGCTGCGGCCCGCGGACCCGGCCTGGCCGAAGCAACGGGACTGGGACAACCTGAATCAGTCCGTCGGCGGCAGACTCATCGAGGTTCGCACACCGCTGACGGCGTGCCTGAACTCGGCGGGCGGCGAAGAATGCGCGCGGGTGTTCACGGAATTGCACAATCCCTACTACATCGGCGACGAACCCGGACTTACTCAGACACTGGGCTGGGTGGATGCGTGGACCTTTGCGCCCAGCGTCTATGCGGTGGCAGCCGAAAGCACGAGTGATGTGCTTGCCGCCGTCAATTTTGCGCGGGACAGGAGCTTGCGCCTGGTCGTCAAGGGCGGCGGCCATAGCTACCAGGGCACCTCGAATGCCGCCGACTCGCTGCTCGTTTGGACTCGGCACATGAACTCAATTACGGTGCATGATGCCTTCCTGCCCGGCGGCTGCGCAGCGGCGACGCCCAAGCACGCCGTCTCGGTCGGCGCGGGCGCCATCTGGATGCAGGTCTACGACGCAGTGACCACCCGCCACGGGCGCTACGTTCAAGGCGGCGGATGCACCACAGTGGGCGTGGCCGGACTGATCCAAAGCGGCGGCTTCGGCAGCTTCTCGAAACGCTACGGCACCGCGGCGGCCAGCCTGCTGGAGGCCGAGGTCGTGACGGCCGATGGCAAAGTCCTGATAGCGAACACGTGCAGTAACCCGGAATTGTTTTGGGCCATCAAGGGCGGTGGTGGTGGAAGCTTCGGCGTGGTCACGCGGCTCACGCTCGAAACCCATGAATTGCCGGAGCTCTTTGGCTTGGTGAGCGCGGTTATCCGGGCCAATTCCGACGCCGCCTTTCGCAAGCTCATTGGCAACACCTTGGGCTTTTATCGCGACCACCTGCAGAACCCACATTGGGGCGAGCAAATTACGCTAAAAGAGAACCGTGTGCTCGCCATCCACATGGTCTCCCAGGGGATCGATCGAGCAACGGGCGAAGCCATCTGGAAGAGCTTCTTCGACGCCGTCGCCGATGCTCCCGAGGACTTCTCCTTCATCGCCAAACCCAGCATTGTCGACTTTCCCGCACGCGGTTTCTGGAATCCCGAATTCCTGAAACGAATCCCGGGAGTCGCCAAGGCCGACGACCGTCCCGGCGCCCCTTCCGGAAATCTGTTCTGGGCAGGCGACGCCGGTCAGTCCGGCCAGGTGCTGCACGGGTACGAGTCGGTCTGGCTGCCGGAAACGCTGCTGAATGACCAACACCTGCCGGCGTTCGCGGATGCGCTGTATGCCGCGGCGAAACAGTGGGAGGTGTCGTTGCATCTGAACAAGGGACTTGCCGGCGCACCGCCGGAGGCTCTCATTGCGGCAAAGAACACCGCCACGAACCCGGCCGTTCTCGGTGCATTCGCGCTGGCCATCATCGCCGCGGAGGAGCCGCCGGCGTATCCGGGAATGGCAGGCCATGAACCCAACGTAGCCGAAGCCCGTGATGATGCCGCCGGCATTCACCGCGCCATGGCCGAGCTGCGCAAGGTCGTGCCGAACTTCGCCTGTTATGTTTCCGAGAGTAATTTCTTCGAGCCGCAGTGGCAGAGTGCATTCTGGGGCGAGCACTACCCGCGACTGCTGAAGGTGAAATCCCGCTACGATCCCGACGGCCTGTTCTTCGTACACCACGGCGTGAACAGCGAGTCATGGAGCGCCGACGGTTTTACGCGCCTCGCCTGACCTCGAACGGCACCCGGCGAGGCCCTCGCATTTCGGTGTGCCTACACGCTGCGGATCATGCCGCCGTCCACGCGGATGACGCCCCCCGTCATATACGACGCACGCGGACTGGCCAAAAAAGCGGCGACCGACGCGAACTCGGCCACGTCGCCGTAGCGCCCCGCCGGAATGGCGGCTTTCGCCTCCTTCTCCACCTGCGCGATGTCCAGGTGCTCGCGCTTGGCGCGCCCCTGATCCAGCTCGGCGACTCGATCCGTGGCAACACGCCCGGGGGCGATGCAATTGACCGTGATCCCTTCGGCCGCCACTTCGCCGGCCAACGACTTGGCCCAGCCGACCAGTGCACCGCGCAGGGCGTTGGATATCGCTAAGTTGGGGATCGGCTGAATCACTCCCGATGAAACGACCGCCAGGATGCGGCCGAAGCCACGTTCGCGCATGCCGGGCAACGCCAGGCGGGTCAAGCGGATGCAGCTCAAGAACATGGCCTCGAAATGCTTGCTCCAGACCGCATCCGCCGTGTCTGCGGCGGGGCCCGGTGGAGGACCGCCGGTGTTGAGCACCAGAATATCCACTTCTTGCAGGAGTTTACCGAGCCCTTCGATCGCCGAGCCGTCGGCCAGGTCGCAGGCGCGGGCCGTAATCGATCCGCGGCCGCCCGAACTTGACGCCACCAGTGCGTTCAAGCGCTCCAGGCTGCGCGCCACGGCCACCACTTGCGCACCTTCCGCGGCCAGAGTCGACGCGATCGCCCGGCCGAGCCCGCGCGAGGCGCCGGTCACCAAGGCGTGACGAGTCTCAAGTCCTAGATCCATCGCGGTCGCCCGAGGTTGCGCGGCCAAATCGCCATGCCTCGAAGTGTAACGCAGGCCGCGTTGCCGATCGGGCAAGAACAGCCTGCGGCCGCAGGGTCGTCTACCCGATGAGCGACCTTAAACGCTGCGTGCGGGTGCCGGCCGTTGCTTCCGCGGCCCGGCGCAACAGCTTGTGGGCGTCGCCGGCCGGCAGAGCGCGGCTGAACAGGAAACCCTGTGCCTCATGACATTCGTGCTCCTGCAGGAACAGCAACTGCGGAAAACTCTCGACCCCCTCCGCCGTGACATTGATTCGCAGCGAGCGCGACATTTCGATGATGGCGGCGGCAATGGCGCGATCGTCGCTGCATTCCATGAGGCTGGTCATGAATGATCGATCGATTTTCAACCGATCGACGGCAAAGTGGCGCAAGCGGCCGAAGCTCGAATAACCGGTCCCAAAGTCGTCGATGGCCAGCATCACACCCTGCGCCTTGAGCTGCGCCAATGCCTGTTCCGCCCACGCCTCGTCCTTCATCACCACGGACTCGGTGATTTCCAGTTCCAGCATCGAGGCTTGGATGCCGGTCTCCTTGATGATGCCGGCCACCAATTGCGGAAAATCCCTGAGCACGAATTGCTGGCCCGATACATTGACGGCCATACGCGCCACGGGTAGTCCCTCATCGACCCATTCCTTGGCCTGACGGCAGGCACTTCGCAGCACCCACTCTCCGATGCTCAAGATCAGACCCGACTCTTCCGCCACCGGAATGAATTCCGCGGGCGCTACCGCGCCCAGCTCGTCGTTGGTCCAACGCAGCAGCGCCTCCATGCCGGACACTCCGCCGCTGCGCACGTCGAACTGCGGCTGATAATGCAATGTAAACTCGCCGCGCTCCAGGGCACCGCGCAACTTCGCCTCCAACGTGAAGCGACGCAGCGCTGCGTCGTTCATCGTGGCATCGAATAATGCAAGCATGCCGGGGCCCTTGCGCTTCGCGAAGTACATGGCGAGGTCCGCGTTGCGCAGCAGCGTGTCCACTTCCACACCGTCCGCCGGGAATATCGCCACGCCCACGCTCGGTGTGACGACCAAGGTATGCAGAGCGAGACGCATCGGTTCCTTCAACTCCGCGATCAGGCGCGCCGCCACCGCCGCCGCATCATCCGCCGAGCGTATGTTCGGCAGTATCACGATGAACTCGTCGCCGCCGAGCCGGGCGATATGGCTGGAACGCGGCGTGGGCGAATCGTCCGCGCGCTCCTCGGCGCGCAACGAGGTGCGCAATCTGGCCGCAACCACGCACAGCAACTCATCGCCGACCGCGTGACCCAGGGTGTCGTTGACCCGCTTGAAATTGTCGAGGTCGAGATACAGGACCGCCAGCATGCGCTCATGCTGCTTCGCCGCGGCCAGCGCGCTGCTCAAGCGATTGAGCGACTGTTCACGGTTCGGCAAACCCGTCAATGCATCGAAATACGCCAGCCTCACGATGCGATGTTCAGCGCGCCATTTGCTTGCCAGCGAAATGCTCATCTGGCGGATTTCATGCGGATGGAACGGCTTCTGCAAGTACGAGAGCTTTTCCTCGGGTGGCACCAGCCCGCCGATGTCGCGCGGGTCAACGTCCGAATAGGCCGTGCACACCACGATTTCGATGGCGGGGTCGAGCTCTCGAATCCGCGCCGCAGCCCACACTCCATCGGGACCGGGCGGCATTCGCATATCGATAAATGCGACGGCGTATGGCTCGTTCGCGGCCAGCGCGTCGCGTACCGCTGCGACCGCCGCCTCCGCTCCGGCGCAGAACACGGGTGCGAATGTAGTTTCGCTCGGCGTGAGCATCTTGGCCACTTGCTCCGGCGCGTTCTTAGCAAACAGGCGCTCGCGCAAATTGTGAAACATCGCCGTTTCGCTGCTCGTGTCGGTATCGAGGAGTATTTGCCGATAGGCGTCACGCACCTCCGCTTCATCGTCGGCAATGAGAACGCGAATCGGCAATCTCTTTTTGTCAGACACGGGCAACCTCACGCAACTCTAAGTATTCGGCGCGCCCAATCGCGCCGGCAATGGCAACATCAAATGCATGGACGCACCCAATCCCGGGCCGTCGCTCACCGCCCATATGCGTCCGCCCAACGCGCCGATCGCATTGGCGCACCAGTGCAGGCCGATTCCGTAGTTGGTCTCGCGCGATTTGGTGGAGAATCCCTTCTCGAAGACGCGCTGCAGATTATCGGCTGAGATTCCCACGCCATCATCCTTGCAATGCAAATGCAGCTGCTCGCTGTCATCGCCGGGGACGATTTCGGCGGCGAAGCGCAGCACACCGCGGACGCGGCCCGCATCGCGCACTGAATCTGCGGCATTGATGATCAGGTTCTGCAGGATCAGGCGCAGTACCGTGCGTGCCACCCGCACCGCGCCGACCTTGCGCAACGACTCGTCTGTGTCGACGATCAGCCGCAGGCGTGCGGCATCGGGGACGATTTCCAACGTCTGAGCCACGAGTTCGGGCAGGCGCACCGATTCGACCACGTGGACGTTGCGCGTGGAATGCATCAATTCAGCTAACGCAGTTTGCACGATGGCGGTCTGGCGTTGCACCACGGCGACATCGCCTTGCGCCTGTTTGACGCCGGCGGCCAATTCCCGGCTCGCCAAGCGTAAAAATTCCTCCAAGTCGGCTCGGCGCGAAGTTCCGGCGGGCTCTTCGGCAAGAGCGGCAAAAGCCAGCTCCACATCGCCCGCCGGCGCATCGCGTAGGCGGTCGCCTAGTTTCGAAAGGCGCACGCCCAGAGGTGTCATGGCGTTGCCGAGATTGTGCAGCACCCCTTTGGCCAATTCTGCAAATCCGGCGTGGAACGACTGATCGACGAGTTGCCGGCGCGAATCAGCCACCCGTTCCACCATTCGATCGAACTCGCGTGCCAATAGCGCGACCTCATCGCGCCCCGGAAGATTTAGCCGCGCCGCGAGGTCCGTGCCCTCGCCGATCGCCACCGCATGCCGGGTCACCCGCGCCAGAGGCTTCAAAACAATACGATTGAGAGCGACCACCAACAGCGCCAACACGGTGATGGCCGCCGCAATCAGGTAAAGCGACGCGTAGGTCACCGCTCCCTGACCGCGCTCGGTGATCCTGCGTGGAACCGCAACCCTAAAGCTCATCAGGGGCCTGTCATAGATATCCGTGAACGTCTTGGAAACCTGCGTCGCCGTGGCGGTCTCGGCAATCCGTTCGTTGCCCGCTAAGAGCGGATCCCGCGACATCGCGAGATCTGCCTGCGCCTGAGAGCCGATCATCTGTACCTGAGCCGGGGTCAGCAGCCTGCCCATGAGCACCATCCCCAATGGTAGTCCGCCGCCGCTGCCGTCCAGCACCGGCGCCGCGGCTATCATCATGACGCCACTATTGGTGCGCAGCAGCCCTCTCGCGGCTTTGCCTTCGCTCAACTGTTTACGCCATGGAAAGTCGGGCGGCAAGGCCTTGCGCGCCGCGAGGTCGATATCCAACAGTTCACCAGTGTCAGAGTTGCGTGCACTGGACAGCACATAGTCGCCATGCAAGTCGACGATGAGAATGGCATTTACCTTGAGCTGTTTGAAGGCCACGGGGGTAATGTTCGCATCGACGAACGCCGGATTGGGCGACTGCACGAATTGATACACGTCGGCCCAATTGCCCCAGTCCGATGCGGACAACTCCAGGCTCTCAAGCGTCATATCGAGCGCATAGCCGATGCGCTTCATCGACGTCTCCGCGTCCTCCCGCTCGAGCTGCGCGAAGCTCGGCATCAGCACCTGTTTTTGGACCGCGATCTCGAGAACGATCAGGACCGCAAACAACAGCGCCAGGAGCGAAATCATTTTCGTGCGGATATTCATCCGCCCCTTCGTAACAGAAATCTCGCTGTGCAGCCGTGCCGATGTCTTGTTTCAGACCGAGCGCAGCGTCAGGGAACGCGCGAATGAGAAGCAGTTCACGCTTGCGCCGGACACGCTTTCTACGAGGTCTCGCCCTAAAAGCGCAACGACAAGCAGCTCAAACCCCCGTCCATTTTTCTGAATTCCGACATCTCGAGTGTCACTATGCGACGGCCCCTGGACTCGAGGGCCGCACTCGTTTGCGGATAACCTGCGGCCGCGAATACCACCTCGTTAATCCGAACGCAGTTTGCGGCATAGGCCTCGGCCGCAGGCACCAGGATTAGATCGCGGACCTCAACGGCGCGCTGAGATCGCAGCTCCCCTTCTACCGCCCTGTCCGCGACCCAGGCGCCGTCGCCCAAATAGGCGATGCCGCTCTTGAGGTGCAGCAGCGCCGCGTTGGCCCGGATATCGATGACGCTCGCGGTATACCCCATTCGAGCCAGATGCCCGGTCAGTTGCTCCGCGCCGTCCGGATTGGTGCGTGCCGAGACGCCGATCAGAAAATGTCCATCCGCCTCGCAGATGTCTCCGCCGTCCACCGTGCCCGGTGGCTCAATCAGCATCAGGTCCGCGAAGAAAGTCCGCAGGCACGCGGCGATTCCATGTACTTCGCCGGCGCGACTAGGCGCGCCCGGCCGCGTCAGCACGGCGCCGCGCGCGGTGACTATCGCCGTATCCTCGACGAAGGTGCCATCGGGAAACGCTTCATCGGGTTCCAATAGCCTGACTTGCAGACCGCAATCGCGCAGCGCTCCGACGTAGGCCGCGTGTTGATCGAGCGCTCGGTCGACGTCGGGTGCGCCTTCGGCCGCGCTTGATAATCCCGTTGCGAAGCTTCGAGCAGGCGGACGGGCGATGGCGCGAGTAAAATGCATGGGCATACCTCCAGTCTGGCGGTCAGGCCGCCTGATTGCGCCCGGACTTCTTCGCGACCTGCAATTGGATCTGCGACTTCTGCAGCAGCCCTTCGGGGTTGTCGGCAGAGCCGGGAATGGCCGCGTACACTCCGACGCTGACGCTGACATAGCGCAAGACCGCCGAACGCGGATGATGGATTCTCATGTCTCTGACCCTTTCAGCCATGAGTTGACCGACACGCAGCGCCTGCTCGTTCGTGAGCCCCGGCGCAAATGCGATCAGGCTGCCGCCGTCGAACCGCGCCGTGACGTCGCTCGAGCGCCGCAGGCATCCGGACACCACATGCGCCACGCGGCGAATCATCGAGTCGCCGGCGCCCCTGCCGAATGTGGTGTTGTACAAGTCCAGGGCGTCGATGTCGATGGCGAACAGCGCAATGCTGCGCCTCTCGCGCTGTGCGACCGCCCAATCGCGCTTCAACAACTCCTCGAGATAGGGCAAGGTAAAGAGGCCTGTCAGGCGATCGTCGCGGATCGCCACCGCAGTCGGTTGATGCGCGCCGCTCAACGAATCGCGCGTAACCTTGGGGTCGATGCGCAGACGCTCGCCTGCGTCTCGGTGATGACCCGCGAAATGCGTGACCCGGCCATCCTCGCCGAGCAGCGGCAGCACCGTCATCTCGTTCCAAAAAACCGTGCCGTCCTTGCGGTAGTTCCGCAGCAGCACGCGGCAAGTCTCGCCCCGCTCCATTGCCTCACGCAGCCGATGGCGACCGTCCTGCTCTCGATCGTCCCGCTGCAACAGCCGCAAATTGCGGCCCAACAGTTCCGCTGCCGAATAGCCGCTCAACGTTTCGAACCCAGGATTGACGTACACGACCGGGCGTTCGGGATTTTGCGCATCCACGAGCACCACTCCTTCAGGGGAGGTCTCGACCAGGCGGCGATACAAATTCAGATCAAAGCCCGTCATGCCTTTCCTTCCGTCAGTACCAATGGCGGTACGGCCGACAGGTCGGCGATCCGCCCCGCCGTCTCCTGCCAATGCACATTCGCGTGCAGGTCGGTCGGCGCCTCCCCGCGTGCCCGCATCCGTACCAGCCGTGCCTGCGACGCCGCCGAACCGACATGTGTTCCAAGCGCCTTTAAGGCCAATTCTACTGAATGACGATCGTTGCAAATGGGCAGGACGTCGCAACCTGCAGCGAGGGCAAGGTGCGCGCGCGCCACCACATCGCCGAAAGCCGCGGCCCCCGCCATGGTGAGATCGTCCGCGAACACGCAGCCATGAAAATCCATCTCGTTGCGCAACACCCTCGAGATCCAGCGCTGCGACAGGCTGGCCGGCAGTTCATCCACTGCGGGAAACACCACATGCGCTCCCATGATGCCGGCGACATTGTTGTCGATCATCGCACGGTAAGGCCGGATATCCGCCTCCAAATCGACGAACTCGCGCCGATCAACCGGCAGCGCGACGTGCGAGTCGGCAACCACTGCGCCATGGCCGGGGAAATGCTTGGCGACGGCCGCCATCCCCGCCTCGCGCATGCCAAGCATGGTCGCGACCCCGAGCGCCGCCACCGTATCCGGATCGCTGTGAAACGCACGATCACCGATGATCTCGCTCACCCCATAGTCGAGGTCGATGCAGGGAGCAAAGCTGAAATCGACCCCGACGGCCCGCAATTCGCTGGCCAGCAGCCAACCCACCGACTGCGCCAGTTTGAGGCCATCGCGCCGATCCGCATCGAAGTGCCTGCCCAAGAGGCGCGCGGCGGGAAGACGGGTGAAGCCTTCGCGAAAACGCTGCACCCGGCCGCCTTCATGATCCACGGCAATCAAAAGGTGGGGCGAGCGCACGGCGCGGATGGCGGCAGTGAGTGAGGCGACCTGGGCCGGATCGCGGTAGTTGCGCGAAAACAAGATGACGCTGCCCACTTGGGGGTGCTCGAGCACACCCACATCTTCGGCGCTCAATTCCGTGCCGGCGATGTCCACCATCAGCGGACCCAAGCTCATGCAGGACCCTCGAATACTGCGATCGACTCGACGTGCGTCGTATGCGGAAACATATCCATCACCCCTGCACAGGTCAGCTTGAACCCCTGGGTATGCACCAAGATCTCAGCGTCCCGAGCTAAACTCCCCGGATGACAGGAAATATACACGACTCGGCGTGGACGCCAATGCGCCATCCGCTCGAGCAGTGCAGCCGCGCCGGCGCGCGGCGGGTCAAGCAGGACCAAATCGTAGCGCTGCTTCGCCCAATCACCGAACTGCGCCGGTTCGAATAGATTGTCCATGAAGAATGCCGCATTGCCAATGTCGTTGCGCAGGGCGTTGGCCCGCGCCTTGCCTACCAGCACCGAATCGCCCTCCACCCCCACCACCCGGTGAGCGCGGCGCGCCAGCGGCAAGGTAAAATTTCCCAGGCCGCAGAACAGGTCGAGCACGGCATCGCCGCCGGCAGGCTGCAGCAAATCGATTGCCGAAGCCACCATCGACGCATTGATCTCGCGATTGACTTGGATGAAGTCTACCGGTCCGAATTCGATGACCACCCGGCCGGCGTCGACGGCATAACTCAAGGGCGGATGCTCCCCAGTGGGCGCCTGGACGGACGACAACGGGCGAACGGTGTCGAGGCCGCCGCTCTGCAGAAAGATCTGCACTCCGTGTTGGACGCCGAAGGCCGCAATCTTTTCGATATCCGCCGTGCCGGGCGCCTCCATAACGCGGAACACCAAGGCGCTCGACTCATCCCCGGCCGCAACCTCCACCTGGGGTATTTTCTCGCGCAACGCGAGGGTCTCCACCAGCGCCGCAAGGTCCCGCGGCAAATTGGCCAGGGGCGCAAGCAACACCTCGCAACGCTGTATGTCCGCGAGATACGGTTTCTCACGTTCGCGGAAGCCGGCCAGCACACGGGCCTTCTTGTGCACATACTTGACGCCGAGGCGGGCACGGCGCCGGTAGGCCCACTCGGGTCCGCGCAGCGGCGCCAGCACTTGCTCGGGCTGCACCCGGCCGATACGTTGCAAATTGTCGAGCAGCTGCTGTTGTTTCGCCGCAATCTGTGCGGCCGGTGATAAATGCTGCAGCGAGCAGCCGCCGCAAATTCCAAAGTGCGCGCAGCGCGCCGCCACGCGATCCGGCGAGGCGACGAGAACTTCGACAAGTCCCGCTTCATCCAACTGCCGGCGGCGTTTCAGCACGCGATAGCGGACGCGCTCGCCCGGCAGCGCACCGTCGATGAAGACGGCTTTGCCATCGACACGCGCGACACCACGGCCGTCACTGGCAAGATCCACGACGTCCGCCTCCCGTATCTCCGAGGGCTTCAGGCCGCGAGCCACGCCGACGCAAACTCCTTTAAATGCGCGGCCTGTGAATCGTCGAGCAATTTTCGAACGCGCGCGACTTCAAGGGCATGCTCGGCCGCGTTCAGATGTCCGCGCAGCAGCGCGAAACGCAAGAAGATCAAATAGGTGTTGAGTACATCCGTCTCACAATAGGCGCGAATGCGCGCGAGGCCCCCCTTCAAGTACTCCGGCCAGACGTCGGCGCCGTGCATGCCCACCTTGCCTGGAAACCCCAGCAAAGTCGCAATGTCGTTCAAGCTCGCCCTGCCGCGGCCTTGAAAGCCGGACAAAATATCCATCAGATCCATATGCCGCCAATGAAAGCGGCTCAAGTAATTGCTGAACCTGAAACTGTGGTCCGAGTCGCCGGTCTCCCAGTAGCGGGCGGCCGTCACGCCATGCAGCAGGCTGCGATAATTAAGCACGGGCAGATCGAATCCCGCTCCGTTCCACGACACCAGGTCCGGAGTGAACTTGTCCAAGCCGTCGAAGAAGCGCTCGATCAAATCCTTCTCGGAAGACACCTCTTCGCCGAGACTCCATACCTTCAGGGAGTCTCTGGAGCGCATTACCACCGAAATGGCGACGACACGATGCTGCTCATGCGATAGGAACTCGCTGCCGGTTTCCTGCCGGCGTCTGGTGAACATGATCTGCGCGACATGTTCATCGGAAAGACCGGACAGCCCGTACAGACGTCTGCCCAAATCCGTATCGGGCACTGTCTCGATGTCGAATACCAGGGTGTTCATGCCGATGCGTCCGTTGGCGCGCGGCGCATGAGCACGGCGACGGCGACCACCAGCCCCGCTTCGTCGGTCAATGTCACATGGCCTTCGCCAATTCCCAAGGCCTCGCGCACCTTGGCGCCGCGCGCGGAGTACACCACCTCGGGCTTGCCCCAAGAATTTTGCACCACCCCCACGTCGCGTATCCAGACGCCGTGCGCGAAACCCGTACCCATGCCTTTGACAATGGCCTCCTTGGCCGCGAAGCGCATCGCGATGAACCTGACCGGCCGCGCCGTCCGCTCGAACTGCGCGCGCTCCTGCGGCATCAAAAGATGTGACAGAAAGCGTTCACCATGCTTCTCGTAGACCTGCTCAATGCGTTCGACCTTGAGCACATCGATGCCGATCCCGAAGATCATGAAGCGCGCGCCATCCTGCTCAAGCTCGCGCCATCATCAGGCGCGTGCTGCGCGCATCAGTTGCTTCATGTCGCGCACGGCCTTCGCCAGCCCGTCGGCTATGGCACGCGCCACGATGGCATGGCCGATATTGAGTTCGACGATCTCCGCAATGGCGGCGATGGGCTCGACGTTGTGATAATCGAGGCCGTGGCCCGCGTTCACGACCAGTCCCAGGCGGTCGGCAAATTTCGCGGCGGCGCACAATCTTTCGAATTCTCGAGCACGCGCGGCGCCCGTGGAATCGGCATACTTACCGGTGTGCAATTCGATCACCGGGGCGGCGATTCGCTGCGCCGCCTCGATTTGCTCCGGATCCGGATCGATGAACAGGGACACGCGAATGCCCGCGGCTCCCAGTGTCTTGACGGCATCGGCAATTCGCGCAGCCTGTCCCACCACGTTCAAACCGCCTTCAGTGGTGACCTCCTGGCGCGATTCGGGTACCAGGCAGCAATCCTGCGGCAGGACGTTTAGCGCGATGCGTATCATCTCATCCGTGACCGCCATCTCGAGATTCATTCGGGTCTGCAAGGCGTCGCGCATGGCTGCCACGTCGCGATCCTGGATGTGCCGCCGATCCTCGCGCAAGTGCAAGGTGATGCTGTCCGCGCCCGCCTCTTCGGCAACCAGCGCCGCGTACACTGGATCGGGATAACGGCCGCGGCGCGCCTGGCGCAGCGTCGCCACATGATCGATATTCACGCCCAGAGCCATCCCCGCGTGCAGAACGCCGCCGCTCATGAACCCTCCACGTACGCGGACTCGTCCCGTTGCACGGGCTCGCTCGACCGGTTTGACGGCGCGCGGTGGCGCAGAGCCAAAGCGACTTCGCGCGATTTCAGCGAGCGCCCATCGAGGCAGGCATCGATTGCCGCGCGCAACATCCGCTTGGCGTCGCGTAGCGATCGGGTGTCGCGGAAGCTCTCCGCCTGCAAATCAGCCAGTGACTGCCCATAGACCGCGCCCGGGGACTCGGCCACGCACAGCTGCGGCGCGCTTTGCACGGCGAATCGATAGTAGCGATCGGCCTGCACCGGCGCTCCCTCGCCGGTGGTCGCGAGTTCCAAGCCATAACCCAAATCGTTCAGCAGGTGCTTCTCGAAACGGCGCAGAGCCGGCTCCTCGCTGGCACCCTCGCACAGTGCCTGCATGCAGGACGCATAGGACAGAAAGATCTCCGGATGCGGATCGCAGCGCTGCGTGAGCTTCAACAATAATTCGTTCAGATAAAATCCGCTCATGAGCCGATTTGGCGCGAGACCCGTGATGCGGCCGTCGATTTCCGCAGTCACCAGCTGGCAGGCCTCACCCTTGCCGGACCAGGACACGAGCATTCTTTGGAACGGCCGCAGCACACCTCGCAGCTGAGACTTGGGCCCGTTGGCGCCGCGCGCGAACAGCGTGAGCCGCCCGTAGTCGCTAGTGAACACTTCGACGATGCGGCTGGTGTCACGGTAGGCGTATTGGTGCAGCACGTAGGCCGGCGCCAGCCACACGCGCCGTGCGGGCGGCCCAGCGGCGGGCGGCCTGCCTAAGCCCATCACAATGTGTCGTACCCAAACTGGCGCAGCGCCATTTCGCTGTCGGCCCAGTTTTCCTTGACCTTGACCCACAGCTCCAGATGCACCGAGCGCTGCCAAAGATCATTGAGTTCGATGCGCGCCTGCCGGCCGATCTCCTTCAGCCGCTCCCCTCCCTGGCCGATGACGATGGCCTTCTGCCCGGCACGCTCGACCCAGATCACGGCATTGATCATGATGCGGTTGTTCTCGTCCGCAAAGCGCTCGATCTGCACATTGATGCCATACGGCAATTCTTCGCGCAACTTCAAGGTCAGCTTCTCGCGGACGATTTCGGCCGCATGAAACGGCTCATCGCGATCGGTGACGACATCGGAAGCGAACAGCGGCGGCGACACCGGCAGGCGTGAACCGATGATGTCGACCAACCGATCCAGGTTGTCGGACTGCAAAGCCGATATCGGTATGATCCCCGACGCCGGAATGCGCTGCGTCATCTCCTCGAGAAAGGGCAGCAGCTGTTCCTTGGGGAACACCCGGTCGACCTTGTTGACGACCAGAAATAACGGCTGTTTCAGACCCCGAACGCGGTCCCACACCCACTCGTCCTCGTCTGTAAAGCGCATGGCTTCGATCACGAACAGGATGACATCGGCATCCTGGGAGGATGAAATGGCAACCCGGTTCATATATTGATTCATCACGCGGCGCGTCGATTCGTGCAGTCCCGGAGTATCCACCAACACGAGTTGGGCCTCTGGGCGATTGACCACACCCAAGATGCGGTGCCGCGTGGTTTGCGGCTTGGCGGTAACGATGGACACCTTGCGTCCCACCAAGGCATTCACCAGGGTGGATTTGCCGACATTCGGCCGGCCCACGATGGCCACATGCCCGGAGCGAAACGCTGCAGTGCTCATGGCGATCTGCGCATCTCGGGTGGCAGCAGTTCGAGCAGTTTCGCGGCGGCCAGTTGTTCGCCGCGGCGGCGGCTGGCGCCCTCGCCCACGGCCGCGAGACCGAATACCGGAACTTCGCAGGTGACGGTAAACGATTGCAGGTGCGGATCGCCCGTCGCGGCGGTCAGCGTGTAGACCGGCAATGCCAGTCCATGCGCCTGCAGCGCCTCTTGCAGGCGCGTCTTCGGGTCCTTCAACGCGTCCGCGGCCGGCAGATCCGACATGCGGGGACCCATGATTTTCGCCACCGCAGCCGCCGCCGCATCGAATCCCGAATCAAGAAAAATCGCTCCCAATAGAGCCTCCAAGGCATCCGCCAGAATCGAGGCGCGGCGAAAGCCGCCGGTTTTAAGCTCCCCCGGCCCGAGACGAAGGTGGTCGCCGAGATTGAGTTCGCCGGCGATTTGCGCCAGAGTCTCGCCGCTGACCAGCGTCGCCCGTAGCCGCGACAGCGCCCCCTCATCGGCCAGCGGATGCGCATCGTAGAGCATGCGCGCCACGCTGCAGTTAAGAATCGAATCGCCCAGGAATTCCAGCCGCTCGTTGTGCTCGGCGCCGGCACTGCGGTGAGTCATCGCGGCAAGGCACAGCTCCGGCCGTGAAAAATCGTAGCCGAACGAATGCCCGACCCAGGCCGACAGTGCGTCCGATATGCGCTGGGGGTTCACTGCACCTTCACAGTTTTATCAAAGTGCACCGACAGGGAAACATTGGACATGTAGGGAACCACATCGTCATAGACGACGTGCATCGCAACCCCCGTATCGCCCTTGGTGACCTCAATGTCCTTGACGTCGACCGCGGTGGGGTCCTCGATCGCCCAATGCCGCTCCAAGATGCGCCGAATGTTGCCCGGATCAGGATTGTCACCCTTGACCTCGGTAGCCGTCATTTCCATGGTGCGAGCGATCTTCATGTAGTTCAAGTAAACCGGAATCAGTCGAATGACCGCGTAGCCGATGACTCCCACCAGCGCGAGCAGGCAGAGCAACCCGATAAATGTAATGCCACGCTGATGCCGCTGCATAGTCTGTTTCATGTCCCTGTCCCCTAGTTAATCGCTTTCCCCACTCTTCGCCAGAGAGGTCCGTCACGAGTATCAAGATTAAGCCAAATTCTCACCGCTTTACCCACTAGATTCTCCGCCGGGACGTATCCAGGGGCATCGATCTCATCCTGAAACCGGCTGTCTTTGCTGTTGTTGCGATTGTCGCCCATGAAAAAGTAATGTCCCGCAGGTACCACCCACTCGCCGGCCTTGGCGCTGCCCTGGGAAAACATGATGCGGTGGCGCTTGGCATCAAGCTGCTCGAAAGCCGTGGCCGCGCCCACATAGTTCCACACATCCTGCTTCGGCCCCGTGTAAGTCGGTCCTGGTTCCTGCGGCACGGGCTTGCCGTTGATGTTCAGCTGGTTGTTCTCCGTGACCGTGATTCGATCTCCCGGCAGGCCGACCAGGCGCTTGATGTAATTGATCTTCGGGTTGGGAGGCAGGCGAAACACGATCACGTCGCCGCGCTGTGGAGTGCCCGTCGACAGCAGCAGCGTGTTGATGACCGGCAGGCGCAAACCGTAGGAATACTTGCTGACGAAGATGAAATCGCCGTCGAACAAGGTCGGCATCATGGAATCGGATGGAATGCGAAACGGTTCGAACAGGAACGAGCGGATCACCAGCACCAGTACGATGACCGGAAAGAATGAGCGGGCATATTCGACGGCGATGGGTTCTCGCACGCGCTCGGGGGCCGTGCCCGCCGCCGCGGCATTGCGCTTGCGGCGGCGCGCAAAGAAGACCTGATCCGCCGCCCAGATGAGTCCGGAAATTGCGCCGACCACGACCAGCATGAGACTGAAGTCGACGGCCTCGTAGCGAAACAGGCGCCACAGCATGGCGAGCGAAAGCGCCACCAGCACATAGCCGGCGATTCGCGGCAGCCACGGTTCCTCCACGCTGATCGAGCCGGGGTCTCGCTTCGGCCTGATGAACCAGCCGTCCAGCAATATCACCAGCACGCACACCGCGCCAGCGCACAGGAGACCTATAAAAAGGTTGTCGCCATCATTCACGCAATACCCCCAAATAACATCTGAAAAAGACTCGTAGAGGCGTTGTCGCCGGTGATTTCAATTGGTTTTCTTGCCGACCTGCAAGACCGCTAAAAAAGCCTCCTGCGGGATCTCCACCTGGCCCACCTGCTTCATGCGCTTCTTGCCGGCCTTCTGCTTCTCGAGCAGCTTGCGCTTGCGCGTGATGTCTCCGCCGTAGCACTTGGCGAGCACATTCTTGCGCATCGCCTTGACGCTGGCGCGCGCAATGATGTGGCTGCCGATGGCCGCCTGCACGGCGATATCGAACATCTGGCGCGGGATGAGCTCCTGCATCTTGTCGACCAGGTCCCGGCCGCGGTTGTAGGAATTGTCGCGATGGACAATGAGCGACAGCGCATCGACAGCGTCGCCGTTGATCAGCACATCGAGCTTCACCAGCGGCGCCGCCTGAAAATGGCTGAACTCGTAGTCGAAGGACGCGTAGCCGCGGCTCGCCGACTTCAACCGATCGAAGAAATCAAGAACCACTTCGGCGAGCGGCAACTCATACTGCAGAGAAACCTGACTGCCTAAGAACAGCATCTTTTTTTGCACACCGCGCTTCTCGCTGCACAACGTCAGCACGGCGCCCACGTGATCGGGAGGCACCAGAATATTGGCGGTGATGATGGGCTCGCGCAGCTCGGAGATGCGATCCTGGGGCGGCAACTTGGACGGATTGTCGACGTTGATCACCGAACCGTCCGTGAGCAGCACCTCGTAGATGACGGTGGGCGCGCTGGTGATGAGATCAAGGTCATACTCGCGTTCCAAGCGCTCCTGCACGATATCCATGTGCAGCAGTCCCAAAAATCCGCAGCGGAATCCGAATCCGAGAGCGGTGGACACTTCGGGCTCGAAATGCAGCGCCGAATCGTTGAGCTTCAACTTCTTGAGCGCTTCGCGAAATTGCTCGTAGTCGTCGGAACTCGTCGGGAACAGTCCCGCGAACACCCGCGGCTGGACCTGTTTGAAGCCCTCGAGCGGCGCCTTCGCGGGGTTGTTTTCCAGGGTGATCGTGTCGCCGACCGGCGCGCCGTCGATCTCCTTGATGCCGGCGATGACGAATCCCACTTCCCCCGTCAGCAAGGAAGCGCGCGTCACGGGCTTGGGTGAAAAGCGGCCGAGCTTGTCGATCTGATGGCTGCGGCCGGTGGACATGACGCGGATCTTGGCTCCGGTGTGCAATGCACCATTCATGACCCGCACCAGAGAGACGACGCCGACATAGTTGTCGAACCAGGAATCGATGATGAGTGCCTGCAGAGGGCCGTCCGGGTCGCCTTTTGGAGCAGGTATGCGCTTGACGAGCTGCTCCAGCAGCTCCGGAACGCCCAGACCGGTCTTGGCGCTGACCAGCGCCGCATCATCTGCGGGAATGCCGATGATTTCTTCGATTTCGTGAATGACCTTCGCGGGATCGGCCGAGGGCAGATCGATCTTGTTGATGACCGGAAGCACCTCGAGCCCCTGTTCCAAGGCTGTATAGCAGTTGGCAACGCTCTGAGCCTCCACGCCCTGGGCGGCATCCACCACCAACAGGGCGCCTTCGCACGCCGCCAACGATCGCGATACCTCGTAGGAGAAATCCACATGCCCCGGGGTGTCGATGAAATTCAGCTGATACAGCTCGCCGCTTGCCGATTTGAAGCCGAGCGTGACGCTCTGTGCCTTGATGGTTATGCCCCGCTCTCGCTCCAGATCCATGGAGTCGAGCACTTGGGCCTGCATTTCCCGCGCGTCGAGGCCACCGCATTCTTGTATGAATCGATCAGCCAACGTCGATTTGCCGTGATCTACATGAGCAATGATGGAAAAATTGCGGATATTCTTCATCGACGCCTAGGAGCCTTGGCTTAAGCCAAACTCCCTATTATACCGGTCGGCGATGGTAAGCGAGGGTCTTATCCACTTCGTCGGCATCCAGGCGCCCGTGGCATACGAGTTCTCCTGCGAACAGCAGTACTGGAATCTTATGGCCGTAGCGAGCCCTCGTGCTGGCTTCGGCATCGACGTCCAGAACATCAATGCCGAACCCCTGCACCCCCGGCAGCGCGCGTAGTTCGGCCAGCATCTCCTCGCACAGGCCGCAACCCGGGCGTGAATAGAGCAAGAAGCGCGGGGCCATCGGCAAGTGCCGGTCAGGGGCGCGGCAGCTCGGCGACGCCCGAGGATCGCACCGAGTGCGCAATAAACTCCACCGTCTGGGCGGGCACTTCGCCGACCGCGGTGACTTGGTGCCCCTGCACGACGGTGGAATAGGCATATCCCGAACCCACCCGCGCCAGGCCCTGCATCGGCGGCTCGGCCGGCGCGTTCGGCACGGCATCGGCACCGGCCGGTGCACTGTGCGGCGCCTCGACGAATACCGAGACGGTGGCCAGACCATCCGAGTACACCAGATGACTGGCGGGAACGCTGGCCTCGCCGATGGTCTGGGCGCCGGCCACGGTCAAACGAAATCCCGGCGGCAATTCACTGGCGCGAAAGGCCGAGAGCGTTGGCGAGGCCGTGTCGTGCGAGGGACCCTGGCGCACCCAGCGCATGCCGTCCGTGCGCACCGTCGGTGCGAGATCGCTGTCCGGAATGTTCTCCGGCATGTCCAGCCGCGCGAAAAAGATCTGTTCAATCACGCGGCCGCGGGAATCGCAGAGCTGCGTCTTGAGGGGCATTGCCGTGCTCTCGTCCAGCCAAAGTCGATAGCCGAAGCGGAACTGATCCTTGGGATTGACGGCAATGACGCGCGCCGCACGGCCGAGGACGCGTGTCGAGGGCAAGCTCTCGATCCGATAGAACTCGTTCACTCCCGCCCCGAATTGGGGCAGCGACCCTAAGAACGGTCCGCGATCGGGCCGCGGTTCGACCAACACCGTATGCTGGTCGGGCAGGTAGCAGGTCAGTTCGCCGTTATTGCGCACGAACTCGCGCCCGGAGCCGTCCAGGGACTGCAGCCGTTCGATCACCCGTCCGGCCCGCACCCGGTGCACGATGCGCATGGTCTCCACGCGGCCTTCGCTTAAATGAAAGAACGTGCCGTCGTAGTTGCGGGTCGCCAAGGCCTGATTCATTCTCTGCAGCCACTCGCGCGCATCATCGGCGCCAAAAGAACGCTGCGGCAGCGACGTGAGCATGGCCCCGACAACGGCGCAGGGGAGGAGCCAATTGGCCCTATTGCGCACGACCCGAGTCATGGGGCGTCGTGTGCCGCCGCTTCTTCGACTTTGGCAGGCTGTTCGTCCGCCTCGATGAGCATATCCGCCAGCACTCCGCGCTGGTCCAGTCCAGAGGAATAGCGGCTGTGCGCAAACACATAATTGGTCAGGCGCGCCGGTGGCATGCCCGAGGGCGCGGCCAACGAGACCGTCGGCACCGTATAGGAAATGGCCTCGCGTGGCGCCTGCGCCAGGGCGAAACTCGGAATGGGCCCGGTACCCGTTACGGCAGCCGTTGCGGTACCCGTTACGCGGCTGGGCACAGCTGCGGCGTTCTGCGCAGTCAACGCGGCTCCCGCTTGAAGCGTGGGCGCGACCGCCCGCTGCTGCAGAGCGACCACCGCCACGACTGCTACGCCGGCGGCCACTGCGGCGCCGGCGAACGGTCTCCACCAGCGCGACGCGCGAGCCTGCGAAAGCACACCATTGGCAGGAAGCGGTTCGCCGTCGATGGCAAGATTCACGCGCCCCGCGAAGCCCTTCGCCATCAACAGCGAACTCGTGCCGCGCATCGCTTCGCCGATCAGGGTGTAGCGGCCGAAGCTTTCGCGCAGCTCACCGTCGCGGCTGAGTCGCTTCAACAGCAGTTCGGTTTCCGAGTTGGGCAATTCACCATCGAGAAATGCCGAAACCTGTTCACGAATTTGTTCGCTCATGTGTCCTCAGGCCGACCAAGGCCGCCGTCGAATATGGGTCGTAACTTCTTGTCTATCGCTTCGCGTGCTCGAAAGATTCGCGAGCGCACGGTACCCACGGGGCAATCCATGGTTTGTGCGATGTCCTCATAGCTCAGGCCTTCCAACTCGCGCAGCACGATCGCGGTTCGAAGATCCTCCGGCAAGTTCTCAATCGCGCGGTTCACCGTGTCGCGGATCTCATCGGTGAGCAGCAAGCCCTCAGGAGTCTCAGATTCAGCCAGCCGGGCGTGCAAGTCGTACTGTTCGGGGTCCTGAAGATCCAAATCGTAATCCATCGGCCGGCGTTTCGTGGCGACCAGGGCGTTCTTGGCGGTATTGATCGCGATTCTATACAGCCAGGTATAAAACGCGCTATCGCCGCGAAACGACTGCAGCGCACGGTAGGCCTTGACGAAAGCCTCCTGTGCGATGTCTTCAGCCTCGGTTGCATCGTGCACGTAACGCATTATCAATTTCAGCACCTTGTGCTGGTATCGCAGGACCAATAAATCGAATGCCGCGCGCTCTCCGCGCTGGACCCTCTCGACCAGTTTGAGATCACTCTCCTCGACACTCATGCGTGATCCCAAACCGCCGGGCCGACAGCCAAGCCTGTCGCAATAGACCGACTCGCGCTTGAAAAGTTCGACAATTTCCGAAACCGACCGTGATTAAACGTGACTTGGTGCACAGCGCGGGATTCTAGCAGCGGCAGGCACCGGCCTAAGGGCGCCGATGTGACGTAATCCGCTCGATCAGGGCCAGGAACTTCGGTGGCGGTGGCTCCGATCCCAGGCAGTAGCCGTAAAGAACCGGGTCTTGAGTCTCCAGCAGCAGCTTGAACGTTTCCTGCTCCGCGATCGATGCATTGCAGAAAAGTTCATCCATGTAGCGCGCCAGCAGCACATCGAGCTCCCTCATGCCGCGGCGGCAGCGCCAGCGCAGCTTGCCAAACTCCCTGGGATCGACTGCAAGCAGGGGGGGCACAGCGCCCATCATTGGCGGCGATGAAGCATCATCTGCTTGATTTCGCCGATGGCTTTGGCGGGATTCAAATCTTTCGGGCAGGCTTCTGTGCAAGTCATGATGGTATGGCAGCGGTACAGCCGAAACGGATCCTCGAGGTAGTCGAGTCGCTCTCCGGCCGCCTCGTCGCGGCTGTCGACGATCCACCGATAGGCCGCCAGCAGCGCAGCGGGGCCTAGGTAGCGGTCGCTGTTCCACCAGTAGCTGGGGCAGCTGGTGGAGCAGCAGGCGCACAGGATGCACGCCGAGGGCCGATCGACCTTTTCCTGATCTTCCTTGGATTGCAGGCGCTCGCCGTCGGGCGGCGCCGGCGTGCGGGTCTGCAGCCAGGGCTTGATGGAGGCGTACTGGGCATAGAAGTTCGTGAGGTCAGGGACCAAATCCTTGATGACGGGCATGTGCGGCAACGGATATATCTTGATGTCGTGCTTGACGTCGGCGCATGCGCTGACGCAGGCAAGGCCGTTCTTGCCGTCGATATTCATGGCGCACGAACCGCAGATTCCCTCGCGGCAGGAGCGCCGGAAGCTCAGCGTGGAATCGATCTCATTCTTGATCTTGATCAGCGCATCCAACACCATCGGCCCGCAGGCATCCATGTCCAGCTCATAGCTGTCGAGGCGTGGATTTTCCGCTCTTTCCGGGTCGAAGCGGTAAATCTTGAAGACACGGACGTTTTTCGCACCGGCCGGCGCGTTGAACACGCGGCCGTCCTTGCGCACCTTGGAATTGGCGGGAAGCGAAAATTCTGCCATCAAAAGCTCCGGATGCGCGGCTAGTAGGTCCGCGCCTTGGGTGGAATCGATTGCACATCGTCGGTCAAGGTATTCAGGTGCACGGGCCGATAATCGAAGCGCGTGTCGCCTTTTTCCGAGACCCAGCACAACGAATGCTTCAACCAATTCTGGTCGTCGCGGTTCGGAAAGTCCTCGCGCGCCTGCGCGCCGCGGCTCTCCTTGCGATTCTCCGCTGAATGCATGGTCGCGATCGCCTGCCCCAGCAGATTGTCGAGTTCCAGCGTCTCGATCAGATCGGTGTTCCAGATGAGCGAACGATCCGTGACTGCAACGTCGGCAAAGGCGGCGACAACTTCCGCGAGGCGGCGCTTGCCGTCGTTCAAGGACTCTCCGGTGCGAAAGACCGTGGCGTCGCTCTGCATGATCCGCTGCATCCGCAAGCGCACGTCCGCCGTTCGCTGCGAACCCTTCGCCGACCTGAGCCTGTCGAGGCGCGCGAGCGCGGCGTCCGCGGCGTCCGTCTTGAAGGCACGATGCGGCGTGCCCGCCTTCACCACTCGCGCACAATGCCGCGCCGCTTCGCGTCCGAATACCACTAGATCGAGCAGCGAATTTGACCCTAAGCGGTTCGCACCATGTACCGACACGCAGGCCGCTTCGCCCACGGCCATCAGTCCGGGGACCACCGTGTCGGCGCCGCCCGCACGCGTCACAACCTCGCCGTGCACATTGCATGGGATGCCGCCCATGTTGTAGTGCACGGTCGGCACCACAGGAATCGGATCCTTATTGACATCGACTCCGGCAAATATTCGTGCGGTCTCGGCGATGCCGGGCAGCCGCTCCTTGATGACGGCCGGCCCCAAGTGCTCCAGATGCAGCTCAATGTGATCTTTGAGCGCACCGACACCGCGGCCCTCGCGAATCTCCACCGTCATTGCGCGGCTGACGACGTCGCGGGATGCGAGATCCTTGGCATTCGGCGCGTAGCGCTCCATGAATCGTTCGCCGGCGGCATTCGTCAAATATCCGCCCTCGCCGCGCGAGCCCTCGGTGATAAGACAACCGGCGCCATAGATGCCGGTGGGATGAAATTGCACGAACTCCATGTCCTGCAGCGGCAGGCCGGCCCGCAGCGCCATCCCGCCGCCGTCGCCGGTGCAGGTGTGCGCCGATGTGCAAGTGAACCACGCTCGGCCATAACCGCCGGTGGCCAATATGACACTGTGCGCGCGAAAGCGATGCAAGGTGCCGTCGGTCATGTCGAGAGCGATGACGCCGCGGCATTCACCGTTTTCCATGATGAGATCCAGCGCGAAATACTCGATGAAGAAACTCGCCTCGTGCTTCAGCGATTGCTGGTACAGGGTGTGCAGCATGGCATGGCCGGTGCGATCGGCGGCAGCGCAGGTGCGCTGCGCTATGCCCTTGCCGAAATGCGTGGTCATCCCGCCGAACGGACGCTGGTAAATTCTGCCGTCCTCGGTGCGCGAAAAGGGCACGCCGTAGTGCTCGAGCTCGATGACGGCGGACGGCGCCTCCTTGCACATGAACTCGATGGCGTCCTGATCGCCAAGCCAGTCCGACCCCTTCACGGTGTCGTACATATGCCAGCGCCAATCGTCGTCGCCCATGTTGCCGAGCGCCGCAGAGATTCCGCCCTGTGCGGCGACGGTATGACTGCGTGTAGGGAAAACTTTGCTCAGGCACGCCGTGGACAAACCCGCCTCGGCGAGGCCGAAGGTTGCGCGCAATCCCGCGCCGCCGGCGCCGACCACCACCACATCGTAGGTGTGGTCGATCAATTTGTATTCGCTCATAGCCTTCAAGATCCGAACGCGACCCGCAAAATCGCCAAGATGCCGGCGCCGGCCACGACCACGTACAGGAATCGCAGCAACATCAGCGACAGCAATTTGCTGCCGGCGGAATGCACGTAGTCCTCGATCACAACGGTGGTGCCCAGATACGAGTGATAGGTAAGCACGGCGACCAAAAGCACCGCGAACAGGCTGCTCAAGGGTACCGACAGCCACGCGCGAACCGTACCGTAGTCGAGCGCCGGCAGCATGAACAAGGAAATCGCAAACCACAATGTCAGCGGAATCAGCGCAACGGCGCTCACCCGCTGTCCCCACCAATGGGCAGTGCCTTCTTTGGCGGAACCCAATCCCAGAACGCGGCCCATGGGGCTGCGCAGACTCATGAGCCAGAGCGCCAAATGAACACCCAGATGCACAGCGTCAAACCCAGGGCGCCGAGCGCGGCGAACCAGCCGCTCGTATGCCGCTGCGTGCGTTCGAAGCCCATGCCTGCGTCCCAAAACAGATGACGCACGCCGTTCAAAAGGTGGAACAGAAAAGCGAAAGTCCAGCCGCTGAGGCCGATCCGTCCCAGCGGACTTGCGAATGCCCGCGCCACCAGAGCATAGGGCCCCTCGCCGCCGGCCAGTGCCATCAGCCAGAAGCACAACGCAAGCAGGCCAAATGCCAGGGCGATACCTGTCAAACGGTGCAAGATCGACAGACTGTTGCCGATTTGCCAACGATAGATTTGCAAATGAGGTGAAGTCGGACGGTCGCGTGCGGGCATCATCGCTCCTGGCGACTGCAAGTGAGGGGACGGGGCATGGTTAGAAATCGATACAGCGGCCGCGCAGCTCCCAGTCCCCAAATCGAGTCGGCTCGGGGCCTTCGCGCCCGCCCACTTCGCGTGCCTTGGGGGCCGGCGCCACGGCCGGCCCATCCGCCCGCAAGTGCTCGCTGGATGGCCTGATTCGGTTCGGATCCTCGGAATACTTCGTCACAGGTTAAAGTTTGCCAGAAAACAGCGCTTCGCGCAGGGTTGACATCGGTATCCCTGCACCCATTTCATAGGCCGAGCAACCACTACATCAGGCGATGACCATCGACGCACTTCCCCAATCAGGCCGTCTGCCATACCTCGGCGTATTGCGATTCACCGGACCCGACAGCTTGAGCTTTTTGCAGGGTCAGATCTCGAACGATACGCGCCGCCTTGCGCAGGGCCACGCCCTGTTCGCTGCCTACTCGAACCCGCAAGGGCGAGTTCTGGCACTCATGCACCTGCTGCCCCATTCCAGCGGGGTCATTGCGCTCCTGCCGCGCGAACTGGCCGAACCGACCATGGACAGCCTGCGCAAGTTCGTGCTTCGGGCCAAAGTGAAAATCGAAGATGCCGGCGAGTTGTTCGCGGTCGCAGGTCGGCATGGCGCCGAGCCGCTTCATGCTGCCGGCCTGGGCGTCCCGATATCGACCGCGAATTTTCTGGAAACGGACGCCATCGGGGTTGCCGTCGTCAACCATGATCCCTCCCGCTACTGGATCCTCGGGGCTGCGGATGCACTGGCGGCGCGCGGGCTTACCGGTGCCCCCTCAGCAGCAGATCAAATCGAACATGATTGGCGCCTGGCGGACATTCGCGCCGGTCTGCCGCAGATATATGCCGCGACTCGGGAAGCCTTCGTCGCGCAAATGCTGAACCTTGATCTGCTCGACGGCATCAGCTTCAGCAAGGGCTGTTATACCGGACAGGAAATCATCGCCCGCACCCAGCATCTCGGGCGCATCAAGCGGCGTCTGTACCGCGTTGCCTTGCCGGGCGGCGATTGGCGCGTGGGACAATCGCTGCGTTTGGCCGACGGCCGCACCGGCCGCCTGGTCGAAGTGACGCGAAACGGCGCCGCCTTTGAGGCGTTGGCCGTACTCACCCTGCAGGCCGGCGGCGCCGCCGCCGATGGCGATTCAGGAGCACCGGAACCGAGTGCCGGCGCGGCCG
>JBDUBO010000131.1:0-9767 GCA_040004115.1 Gammaproteobacteria bacterium
GTAGCCGTTCTCCGTGATGGCCGTACTGAAGGCCTCGGCAATGTGGCGCAGGCGATGCGCGAGAATGTCGGAGAAGCGGATGACCACGGGCGTGTGCAAGTCGCGGGCCTTCAATCCTTGCACCACATCGACCAGGTCAATTTCGCGCGCCGGATCCATGCTGGGCCGGATCACCACGTGACCCTGTTCGTTGATCGAAAAATATCCCTTGCCCCAGGCTTCCACCTGGTAGAGGTCGAGCGACTGCTCGATTTTCCAGGCGAGGTTGACGGGAAGAAGCTTGGCGGGTGTGTTCACGCGCGCACATTAACAAATTCACGCTGCAAGTAAATGAATTGGTCGGCCTCGTCGGTCGGCCGCCGCGGCTGCGCTGGTCAACCGCGGGCGACGGGCCTCCGCGCATCGCGAATCCACTCGCTCCAGGATCCCGCGTACAACTTGGCGCCGGCGAGGCCGGCGATTTCGAGGCTGAGCAGATTGTGGCAGGCGGTGACGCCGGAGCCGCACATGGCGATGAGGTTTTCAGGCGCGGTCCCGGCGAGGCGTTCGAGCCAGCGCCGTTTGAGTTCCGCGGCCGGCAGGAAGCGATTATCTACGTCAAGATTGGCGGAGAAGGGATAATTCACGGCGCCGGGTATGTGACCGGCAACAGGATCGATGGGCTCCACTGCTCCTGCAAAACGCTCCGGCGCGCGCGCATCGACCAGCAGGGGTTTGCGGGCGCCCGCCGCGGTCGCGAATAACGCACGCTCCAATTCGGCGCTGGTGACAACGCCGGCGGCGACCCCGTCGTTGGCGACCCCGTCGTTGGCGACCCCGTCTAAGGCGACCCCGTCGCCTCGCGGCGCGACGGGCCGAGCGCTCGGCGTGCCGGGGGCGGCCGACACGGGCGGCTCGCCTGACTGCAGTGGGCCGCCGTCCTGAATCCATGCCTGCAAGCCGCCGTCGAGCACGGCCACGGCGTCATGCCCCAGCCAACGCAGCAGCCACCAGAGCCGCGCCGCGAATGAGCCGTTGGCGTAGTCGTAGGCGACCACTTGGCTGTCGCTGCTTATTCCGAGCTGGGTTAGGCGCCGGGCGAGGTCTTCGGGGTTCGGCAGCGGATGCCTGCCGGTGTCGGCGCCGATGGGTGCCGACAGATCGCGATTCAAGTCGGCGTAACGCGCACCGGGAATATGCGACTCGAGGTAGTCCTGCCGCCCGGCGTCGGGTTTCATGAGATAAAAGCGGCAGTCGATCACGGCCAGTCGCGGCGTGCCCAGCAGTGCCCGCAAGTTGTCGGTGCCGATCAAGGTGCGATAGGACATTTTCCAGAGCTTAGCCCGATGCCAGGCGAAGCGCATCCGCTACAATCGCGCCATGGCACTCACTCTTTACTGGGGCAGCGGCAGTCCGTTCTCTTGGCGCGTTCTGCTCGCGCTGGAGCACAAGGGGCTGCCCTATGAGTCGCAGCTGCTACATTTCGACAAGCAGGAACAGCAATCGCCGCAAATGCTGAAACTCAATCCGCGGGGCCGGGTGCCGGTGCTCAAGGACGGCGACTATGTGGTGTTCGAATCGCTCGCGGTGCTGTACTACCTCGACGTCAAGTATCCGCAGGCGCCGATCTTCGGCGCGACGCCGGAGGAAGCGGGGGTCATCATGCGGGTCATCTGCGAATTCATGGCCTATGCCGAACCGTCGCTGCTCAAGATCACCGACGCGATCTTCGCCGGACAGGTTGCGGAGAATATCGACGAGCTCACCGATGCCATGCACGTGGTGGGGCGCGAGGCGCGCACCATCGAGGGGCGCTTGAGCAAGGAGCAGTGGATCGTCGGCGCCGATTACTCCGCCACCGACATGGTGATTTTCCCGTGGATTCAGGTGCTGCGCCGCGCCTTGGACAGGAGCGCCGCCGCAGAATTGGGTGCGCGATTCCTGCCGATGGAGCGCAACTATCCGGCGCTCGCGCGCTGGATACAGCGTATCGAGTCGCTGCCCGGCTACGAGCGCACTTATCCGCCGCATTGGCGCGAGAGCTAGGCGCCAGGTAGGCTGGCGGCGCCCCTGTGTAGGGGTATGACGTCCAGAATCAATCCCAAACGAGGGCAAGACTCAAAATGAGAGAGCAAACCACAATGAGACTGAAATTATGAGCAAACACGAAGTGCATGTGAATTTTGCGGGCAAGATCGTATTTGTGGGTTTCGGCAGCATCGGACAGGGTGTCTTGCCATTGATCTTGCGTCACATTGGCACTTCGTCCGATCGCATCACCATCGTCACCGCTGAGGACAGCGGACGCAGCGAAGCCGACCAATTTGGCGTGAAATTCATCAAAACTGCGTTGACCGCGGACAACTATAGGCAGGTGCTCGAGCCGCTGTTGGGTGCCGGGGACTTTCTGCTCAATTTGTCGGTGGACGTGTCGAGCGTCGCCCTTGTTCAATTGGCGCGTGAACGCGGCGCGCTGTATCTCGATACTTGTATCGAACCCTGGACCGGCGGCTATACGGACCCGAAGGCTTCGGTGGATTCGCGCAGCAATTACACCATGCGCTTGGACGCGTTGAAATTGCGCGACGGGGCGAAGGAGACGCCCACGGCCGTGCTCACGCACGGCGCCAATCCCGGCTTGGTATCGCACCTGGTCAAACAGGCCTTGCTCAATATCGCCAAGGACACCGGAGTGGATGCGGGAATGCCCGCGAGCCGCGAAGCCTGGGCCAATCTCGCCCAGAAACTCGGCATCAAGGTCATGCACATCGCCGAGCGCGACACGCAAGTCTCGAATGTTCCCAAGGCGGCGAATGAATTCGTCAACACGTGGTCGGTGGACGGTTTCGTCAGCGAGGGCGCGCAGCCCGCCGAACTCGGCTGGGGTACGCACGAGAAGCATTTTCCGGTGGACGGCGGCCGTCACCAGGTGGGATCGGGCTGCGCCATCTACTTGAATCGTCCGGGTGCGAGTACCCGGGTCCGTACCTGGACGCCGAAGGCGGGACATTTTCACGGTTTCTTGATCACGCATTCCGAGGCGATTTCATTGGCTGACTACTACACCGTCATGGACGGCGATCGGGTGGCATATCGGCCCACCAGCCACTACGCCTACCACCCGAGCGACAACGCGGTCCTGTCAGTCCATGAATTTGCAGGCAACAACTGGCATCTGCAGGATCGCAAACGCATCATGATGAACGAGATCACCGCCGGCATCGATGAACTCGGGGTGCTGCTGGCGGGCCATAAAAAGAATGCCTACTGGTATGGCTCGCAGCTATCCATCGAGGAAGCGCGCAACTTGGTGCCGCACAACAGCGCGACCAGCCTGCAAGTCACCATCGCGGCCCTGTCGGGCATGATCTGGGCCATGGAGAATCCGAATCGGGGCATCGTCGAGCCCGATGACATGGATTTTAAGCGCCCGCTCGAAATCTGCCTGCCCTACTTGGGAAATGTGGTCGGTGCGTACACGGACTGGACGCCGCTGCACCAGCGGGGCGAGTTATTTGCCGAGGATCTCGATATGGCGGATCCCTGGCAGTTCAAGAACGTGCGGGTGGTCTGAGCGCGTAGCTGACGGCGACCACCGTGAAGGTGGTCGCCCCTCCCGGCAGGGAGACCTGCACGTCGTCGTCGATGCGCTTGCCCAAGAGGCTGCGGCCCAGCGGCGAGTCCATGCTGATGTAGTCCTCCGCCATGTCGAATTCGTCAGGCCCGACCAGCCGATACCAACGTAGTTCGGTGTCGCTCTCGACTTGCACCCAAGCGCCGAAATACACTCGCGTGGGATCGCGCCGGCCCAAGGGGGCCTGCGGATCGACGATGGTCATGCCTTCGAGGCGCTTGCGCAGGAAGCGCACCCGCCGATCTATTTCGTGCAGGCGCTTCTTGCCGTAGGTGTATTCCGCGTTCTCCGAGCGATCGCCTTGCGCTGCGGCTTCTGCCACAGCCTGAGTGACTCGCGGGCGTTCGTCGTGCCACAGCTCATCGAGTTCGTCCCGCAGCCGCTTGGCTCCTTCGGGAGTGATGTACTTGGAGCCGGGCGGGGTGGGTGGGCGGTATCTTGACACAGCGCAATAAAGTGACGATCCATTCTTGAGGACGTGAACTCAGTTCAGGTGCGAAAGCAGTCTACTGAGCGTTTGTTCACAGATTGCTCACGCCGCGAGCCATAAGCTCTACCCCCATGAGCGTTAAATATTACACCCACTTTATCGCGCAATCGGAAGGAGCAGTCGAATACAACGAATATCGGGGTGTGGTGGAACTGCTCGATCGGTCGAGCAAAGTTGACGGCGATCGTGACATTGCACGCATGCTGGCGCGCAGCTTCGATCTCGAGGAAACCGATATTCACGTCTTGCAGTGGGACCATTTGCACTAGGGTCCCGTCGAATCGATCCCCAAGCGGGCTTTACTTCCCTTCATGAAGTCCGCATCTCAAGCCCCGAGCTCATCACTCGGGGCTCTTTTTTGCCACAGTGTTAAACTCTTTCGAGGCCCCCACTTCCGAGGGGCAGGAGGGGCTACATGCGTAATTTGGCGTTAGGACTTGCCGCGGCGGCGTGCTTGCTGCTGTCGGGCTGCGGCTACAACACATTGCAGACGCAGGATGAGCAGATCAAGGCGGCTTGGTCGGAAGTACTGAATCAATACCAACGCCGGGCCGATCTCATCCCCAACCTGGTCAATACGGTCAAGGGCTATGCCGCGCAGGAGAGCTCCGTACTGCTGGGAGTGACCGAAGCACGCGCCAAGGTGGGCTCCATTCAGGCGACTCCCGAGCTCGTCAACGACCCGGCAGCCTTCGCCAAGTTCCAAGCCGCCCAGGGGGAACTATCGAGCGCCTTGTCGCGCCTCTTGGTAGTCACCGAAAATTACCCGCAACTGAAATCCGACCAGAATTTTCGCGATCTGCAGGCGCAGCTCGAGGGGACGGAAAATCGCATTACGGTGGCGCGCAACCGCTACATCCAGGCGGTCAAGGACTACAACGTGACCGTGCGTTCCTTCCCCGGCAACTTGACGGCCATGATTTTCGGCTACAAGCCAAAGCCGAACTTCGCCGTGGAGAATGAAGCGGTGATCTCCAAGCCGCCGACCGTGGATTTCGCGCCGGCATCCGCCGTCCACTAGTGATTTGTCTACGCCGCATCGGGCGCGCGGGGGCAGGGCTGATCCTGCTGCTGGCGGCGTCGCTGGTGCAGGCGCAGGTTGCGGTGCCGCCTCTCACCGCACGAGTCACGGATCTCACGGGCACCCTGTCGGGAGAGGCCGTGACGCGCATCGAGGCCAAGCTCGCGAAACTGGAGGCTGCGAAGGGCAGTCAGATCGCGGTGCTCATCGTGCCGACCACGCAGCCCGAAGAAATCGAGCAATTCGGCATTCGAGTCGAGGATGCATGGAAGTTGGGCCGCAAGGGCGTGTCGGATGGGGCTTATTTGATCGTGGCCAAGAACGACAGGCGCGTGCGTATTGAGGTGGGCTATGGCCTGGAGGGCGCGTTACCGGATGCCATCGCCAACCGCATCATTGCCGAGGCCATTACGCCGCGATTCAAGGCGGGCGACTACGACGGCGGGGTCGAAGCCGGCGTCGATCGGATGATTGCCGTGGTCAACGGTGAGCCGCTGCCGGAGCCGGACAAGAAATGGGAGCGCCGCAGCGGCCTGGGGCACCTGCTGCCGCTGCTGCTGGTGGTTGTATTCGTCGGCAGCGGCGTGCTGCGTGCCCTGTTCGGCAGACTGTTCGGATCGGTGGCCACCGGGGGGTTGGCCGGCGGGATCGCGTGGCTGTTGAGTCACGTGCTGCCCATCGGTTTGGGCGCAGGGGTCGTGGCCTTCCTGTTCGCCATGTTGGCTGGATCGAACTCCCGCGGCTGGTCGGCCGGCAGCGGCTGGGGAGGCGGTTTCGGCGGCGGGGGCTTCGGAGGGGGCGGTTTCGGCGGGGGCGGCGGCTTCAGCGGCGGTGGCGGCGGGGGCGGGGGCGGCGGCGCCTCGGGGAGCTGGTAATGCAGATCGGTCGCCTGATCCGCCATGTTGCCGCGACCCACTGGCGTACGCGCTTGTTGTTTCCGGGCGCGGCGCTCGACGCCATTGAGCAGGCCATCGGCCGGGTCGAGCGGGCGCATGCCGGAGAGATACGCTTCGCCATCGAAACGGCGCTGTCGCCGCTGCACATTCTGAACAATTTGGCACCGCGCGCACGGGCATTGGACGTCTTCGCGCACCTTAGGGTATGGGATACCGAGCACAACAACGGCGTGCTGATCTACGTGCAAATCGCGGATCGGGACGTGGAAATCGTCGCGGATCGGGGATTTGAGGGGCGGGTCAGCTTGCCGGACTGGGAAGCTGTATGCCGCCTCATGGAAGAGCATTTCCGCGCGGGACGCTTCGAGGCGGGCTCCATTGCAGGGGTGGACGCCATCGGCAATTTGCTGGCGCGGCACTTTCCGGCCGGCTCAGCACACACAGGGCAAGCGCGTAACCAATTGCCTGACCGGCCGACTTTGCTGTAGATAGGGTCATGAAGTTCATACGCTTGGCCGCCTGTATCGGCGTTCTGACCTTGTCCGGCTGCACGCTGTTTCGGCCCAAGCCGCCACCACCGCCGCCGGTGGTCAAGGAGTTGCCGCCGCCCGCTCCGCAGCTGCCCACCCCCAGCGCCACGCACCGCTCGGAAGTCGATCCGAACAGCGACATGGTGGGCTATGTGCAGAAGACCGTGATCGGCAAGGAAGATACCTTGCCGGACATCGCGCGGCGCTTCGATGTGGGCTACGAGGAAATGCTGACGGCGAATCCCGGCGTCGATCCCTGGCTGCCCGGTGCGGGCCGCGAGGTGGTCGTACCCACGCAATTCATATTGCCGGCCGCGCCGCACGAGGGAGTCGTAGTGAACGTCGCGGCCATGCGCATTTTCTACTATCCGCCGCACAAGAAGGGCCAACCGCAGATTGTGTACACCCACCCCATCGGCATCGGCAAGGTGGGCTGGAAGACCCCCGAGGGCACGACCAAGATCGTCAGCCGCCAGAAGGACCCCGTGTGGGTGGTACCCAAGTCGGTACGCGACGAACACGCCGAGGATGGCGAGAAGCTGCCCGCCCAAGTGCCTGCCGGGCCGGATAATCCTCTCGGCCAGTACATGTTCCGCCTGGGCTGGCCAAGCTATCTGATTCACGGCACCAACAAACCCTATGGCGTCGGCATGCGCTCGAGTCACGGCTGCATGCGTCTGTATCCGGAAGACATCGCAGTGTTTTTCGACATGATTCCGATCGGCACCAAGGTCACTGTGGTCAACCAGCCCTACCTGTTCGGCTGGCGCGACGGCACGCTGTACATGCAGGCTTACACCGTGATGGAGGACGATTCGCGGGATTGGAGCAAGAACCGCAAGCGGCTGCTCGCGAATCTGCTGAATCCAAAATTGCAAAAGAAAATTTCCGACCATGACAAGGAAATCGATTGGCAGCGGGTTGGCGATTTGGCGCACACACCGCGCGCCGTGCCCGTACCCGTGACCGGCGGTCGCGGCGGCGTCGACGATGTGATCTCGAACTCTTTGCTGGTCGAGAATAGCTTGCCGACGGGCTCGAATTGGGACGGCAAGACCGGTTTATTGGTGGACGAGAAGACGTTCAAGGAATTGGTCGGTGGCAAGGCCGAAGCGCCGCCCGTTCCACCGCAGACGCAAGCCGCTGTTCAATAATGCGGGCATTGCGGCCGCGCTTCTGCCTTCTGAGCCTGCTGCTCGCCGGCGTGAGCTTTACGGCGGGCAGCGTACAGTTGGGTGGTGACTCCTCCGCCATCGAACCCGGCGTGGACTACCAATCCTTCGCCAACGTGAATCAGTTTCGCACCACGCATATCGAATTGGATCTGCGCATCGATCTCGTCGACAAAACCATCGACGGAACCGCCACACTCGATCTGAAACGCTTGGACCCGCGGGCGACCCAGTTGGTGCTCGACACCAAGGATTTGACCATCAACGACGTCCGCCAGAAGTCCAACGATGTGCTGGGCGCCACGTCCAAAAATCAAACCATCTGGGTGAGCCGCCCTTTTCACCTGGAGCGGCCCGATCCCATCCTGGGCGCCGCGCTGGTCATCGAGCTGCCGCCGTCGCGCATGGCCGCCGAATCCATCCAGATCGACTATCAAACGCAGCCCACGGCCGCGGCGTTGCAGTGGTTGACGCCGAAGCAAACCGCCGGCCGCAATAGGGCCTTCATGTACACGCACTCGGAGCCCATCGGCACGCGCTCCTGGATCCCACTGCAGGACACGCCGCAGGTGCGCGTCACGTACAAGGCCATGGTTCACACCGATTCCAAGATGCGGGCGGTGATGAGCGCGGAGAACGATCCGAAGGCCAAGCGCAATGGCGAATATTCCTTCGTCATGCCGCAGGCGATACCTTCTTATTTGATCGCATTGGCGGTGGGCGATCTGGAATTCAAGGAGACCGGGCCGCGAACGGGAGTGTATGCGGAAAAATCCGTGGTCAAGGCGGCCGCCAAGGAATTCGCCGACACCGAAGCGATGATGGCGGCTGCCGAGAAATTATTCGGGCCCTATCGCTGGAGCCGTTACGATATTCTGGTGATGCCACCGAGTTTTCCGATGGGCGGCATGGAGAATCCCCGGCTGTCCTTCATCACGCCCACCGTGATCGCAGGCGACAAGAGTCTGGTGGGGGTCATCGCACACGAATTGGCGCATTCCTGGTCGGGAAATCTGCTGAGCAATGCGACCTGGCGTGATCTGTGGCTGAATGAGGGCTTCGCGGATTATCTGGAGAGCAGGATCATCGGTGCGGTATACGGCGATCAGCGCGCTGACATGGAGGCGGTGCTTGGTCTCAAAGCCTTGCGCGACGATCTGGCGAAGCTCAAGCCCGAAGATCAGGTACTCGCCGTCGACCTGCGCGATCGCGATCCGGGCCTCGCGTTCAGCGCAGTGCCCTACGAAAAAGGCCGGCTGTTTTTGCGCTATCTCGACGCGAAATTCGGCCGCGAGCGATTCGATGACTTCTTGCGCGGCTATTTCGACCACTTCGCGTTCAAGAGCATCACCACCGAGCAGTTCAACGACTACCTCGTGCAGAATCTGCTGGAGCGGTACCCAGGCGTCGTCAGCCTTAGCCAAGTGCTCGCCTGGGAGCATGCGCCGGGTATTCCGTCGGATGCCGTGCTGCCGGTGTCGAGTGCGTTCCAGCCGGTGGATGCTGCGCGGACGGCTTGGGTTTCAGGTCAGCTGGCAAGCAAGGCGTTCGGGCTGGATTGGGTCACACAGCAGTGGCAGTACTTCCTGGACAACATGCCCGCTGCGTTGAGCGTCAAGCAGTTGGCGGATCTGGATCAGGCGTACGGGTTCACGCACAGTCAGAATGCGCAGCTGGAGCGCAGCTGGCTCGAACTCGTGATCCGCAACAATTATCAGCCGGGCTTCGCGCGGCTCGAGGAGTATTTAACTAGCATCGGCCGCCGCCTGCTGATCGAGCCCCTGTACACGGATCTGATGAAAACATCGTCCGGCGCGGAATTTGCCAAACGCGTGTACGCCAAGGCGCGGCCGGGCTACCACCCGGATACCGTGAAGGCAGTCGACGCCATCGTCACTCCTGCCGCGGCGGAAGCGTCGGAATGATCAGCGAATGGCTTAAGGTGATGCTCGAAGAAATCTCGAGCAAGAAGGCCGACGCGGAGCGGGGACGCGCCGAGGAGCGCGCGCGGGCCGAGGGGCAGGCGCGGGCCGAGGGGCAGGCGC
>JBDUBO010000040.1:0-30795 GCA_040004115.1 Gammaproteobacteria bacterium
CCGTCACCTCGGCGCGCGCAAAGGCGCCCGGACGCAGATTCGGATCCGGCGTGAGTGAAACTCGTGCCATGCCGAGGCGGGTTTGCGGGTCGATCACCGCCGGCAGCAGGCGCACATGACCCTGGTACACCTGCGACGTGCCCGTCAACCGCACGTTCACGACCTGGCCGAGCTTCAATAGCGGTAAATCCTGTTCGGCCACCTGTCCGCGCAGTTCGATTTCGCCGCCCTCCGAAAGGCGGAACAGGGCTTCGCCTCCAGGAGTCGCCGTTTGTCCGACCTCGACATTGCGGGTCAATATGACCCCGTCGGATGGCGCACGCACCTCGGCACGCGCCAAGCGCGCCTGCGCCTCGGCTAATAGTGCCGCCGCGACTTTGACTTTGGCGGCGGCCGTCACGCCTGTGGACCGGCGGCGCTGAGTTTCTTCCGCAGACAAGGCGCCCGAGGCGCCGACGGCCTGTGCGCGTTTGTATTCGGCATCGGCGAGCTCTGCTTCGGCACGCGCCTGCTCGAGCGCGGCCTGCAGGTTGGCAACCTGCGGTTGCAGCACCGATACGTTGAGGCGCGCCAACACTTGACCGCGCTTCACGTGGTCGCCGGCCTCAACGTAGATCGCGGCCACGCGGCCCGCATCGCCTTCCACCCCGATGGGCATGTCGTACCGCGCCGCGATGGTGCCGATAATGCTCACCGTAGTCGGCACCGTGCTCACCCCCGCCTGGGTCACGGTCACCGTGGGGATGTTCACCTTGACCACAGGCTTGGCCGCCACTGCCTGCGTAACGCGCCAGGCGAGGATCGCTACGAATAGGGCAGCGGCGACAATGATCGCCACACGGATCCACAGACCGCGCCCGCCACGGGAGACCGCCGTCATGACCTCCGGATATTCCTTAGCAGCTCCATTCATGACACGACATCCCAGGGATAACTTCCTTTGTCCACGATGAACCCCGCCAAGCGGTTCATCTCCTCATCTTCATTACGCGTGATTCGGCGCACCGCGTTCGCCATCCGCCGCTTCGCTTGCTGAGCGAACATGCGCGCAATCCCGACGGCTTGAGCGCCTTGACCGTCCGCCGATTTGCTCAAGGCAACCGCCCGCGACAGCACGCATAGACCGACAAATAGATCGATGGCGACGTCGGCAATGCGCTTCAAGTCATGCTGACGATCTGCAATGGCCTTGCCGTGCTTGCGCAATAAATAGTCGCACGCCTTGGCGAGTTCCACTGTATATCGCTCGTAGACGTCGGCCGCTTCACGCAGCGGCTGCGCCATTTTAGTCAAAATCTTGTCGCGGCCCACGCCCGTCGCCTGTGTCAGGCGCTTTTCCGCATAGTCGGTCAACACGCCGAAGCCCTTAATAGGGTTATTGAAAATATCATCCACGGCGCTTTTTAGCTCGCTCAGGGAACGACCCAAATTCTTCAGGCCGGACAACGCAATATACAGCCGGAGAACCTCATTGGTTCCCTCGAAGATGGTTAATATTCGGCAGTCCCGCGCGATTTGTTCGTACGGAAAGTCACGCATGAAGCCGCTGCCGGCCGCAATCTGCAGCGCCTCGTAGGCGCTGCGCTGCAAGGCCTCACTGGCGAAGACTTTGCTCATTGCCGCTTCCACGGAATAATCCGTCGAGCCGGTATCGATGTAGTGGGCAACCATCCACACGACGCTTTCGGCGGCGAAGCAATCGATGGTCATTTGCGAGATTTTCTCGCGGATCAGACCGAATTCGGCGATGGGCGTATCGAATTGCTTGCGCGACTGCGCTTGCTGCGCCGCAAGACCGATAAGCGTTTTCATGCCTCCGACCGCCCCGCCGCCCAGGCCCGTACGTCCGTTGTTCAATATCGCCATGGCAACCTTGAATCCCTTGCCCTCCGTGTCGAGCACGTTATCGGCCGGAACCCGCACATCCGCAAAGCTCACCGTGGTGGTCGAAGAGGCACGCACCCCCATCTTGTCCTCATGCGGCCCGTGGCTGACACCGGGCCACGCCGCTTCAACGAGAAATGCCGTGATTTTGCCCGCCCCCGAAGAAGTGCGAGCGAACACGGTATACAGATCGGCAATGCCGCCGTTGGTGATCCAGATTTTCTCGCCGTTGAGAGTCCAGGTGCCATCGGCATTCTTGACTGCCTGGGTGCGAATCGACGCCGCGTCCGATCCTGCACCGGATTCGGTCAGGCAAAACGCCGCTATCATCGAGCCGCTGGCCAGTTTCGGCAGGTACCGCGCCCTCTGTTCGGCAGTGCCGAACAACAAAATTCCCTTCATGCCGATAGAGCTGTGAGCGCCGATGGTCAGCGACACGGAACTGTCATGTGAGCTGGTTTGGCTCAGCACCCGCGCGTAGCCGGCGTTCGACAGACCCAAGCCGCCATGCTCCTCGGGGATGATTAGACCAAACAGTCCCAGATCGCGCAGTGCTTGAATGAATTCTGCCGGCTGTTCCGCCTCGCGATCCCAGCGCTTGAAGTCCCGGCCCTTAGTGCCCAAGAATTGGTCGATTGCATCGAGCATCAACCCCAGGACTTCCCGATCTTTGTCGCGCAGGCTTGGATACGGGAAGAGTTGCTCCTCGAGGATTCTTCCCGCCATCAGATTAATTGCGACGCTCATCGAACGGACTACTCGGCGACGCGATCAATGACCAGATTTCGCACCCCGTCGCGTCCCACGTCGTAGGACAGTTCGCCGTACAAATCGCCCTTGGATGGCGTGGGCTGCCCGCTGAACGACACCCGTGCCGTGATGGAAACTCGCTGTCCGGCTGCAAGCACACGTCCCGGCATCATGGAATCGGCCGGCGACAGGCTAACTTGAGTGCCGATGGCCCTGCTTGAAAGCCGCTTGGCGGCGAGCGGCGGTCCACGGCTGCCGGGTTCACGAGCGAAGACGAACAAAGGAGCCTCCGATACCAGTCGCGATTTTAATTCGGGTGACAGCGAGATTGTGACAGTGACGTCGGCCGCCTTTAAGGCCCCGTCCGACGCGCTCGTCCCCGCAGGCGACGCACTCGTCCCAGCCTGCGTCGGCTGAGGGCTGGCGTCCGCGACCGACGGGGGTCCCAACGGGGGTCCCAGTTCCGCGATGCGCGCATCGAGCATTTGCTCGATCTTTTCCGGCGGATGCAGACTCTTGAGTTCCAGCCAGCGGCTGCGCGCAAGCGCACGCTCGCCGCGCGCAGCGGCGGCGAAACCGCCGTATAACAGCGCTTTGGGGTTGCCGGGCGCCAGCCCTAAGGCCTCCTCGAACAATTGTGCGGCCGGCGGCGTAATCTCGCCGCCCGCTCGCAGGCTCATGGCCTCGCCCAGGCCCATGGCGGCGTCGGCGCTCTTGGCATCCAGCCGATGCGCGCGATCGTAAGCGGCGACACCGTCGTCCAGCCGATTCAAAGCCAGATAGGAGCGCCCCAGCATCAACCAGCCCTGGAGGTCGGTGGGCTCCTCGCGCAGGTGCTTTTCCAGTTTGGCAACCATGGCGGGGATGTCGGGTGCGCCTGCCGCATCCGCGGACTGCGGAGACGCGTGCCAATTCCAATTGGACCAGAGCGGATAAAGTCCGGCGGCCGCGCCGATCACCAGCACTACCAGAACCGCACCGGCTATCCGATTGTGCCGATCGCGCAGCAGCGGCAAGGCGACCACTGCAGCAGCGATCGCGGCCATAGCGGCTGCGATAATGAGAAATGTATTCATTGTGTTTATCTGAGGTCAGGCCCGGTGACGGCATCATCGTCCAGCGGCATCGATGCGCGCTTGCGCACGATGCGAAAGACGATGACACCGCCCAGCACGAGCATCAGAAATGGAGCGCCCCAAATGAACAGGGTTTTCGTCTCCAGCGGCGGGCTGAAACGCACGAACTCTCCATAGCGGTCCGTCATGTATTTGAATATGGCGTCATCGCTCTTACCAGCCACCAGCAATTCTTGGACCTGGCCACGCAGATCTCCGGCCAGTTCAGCGTTCGAATCGGCAATGGACTCGTTCTGGCACACCAGACAGCGAAGCTCCTTGGTTATCTGCTCGAAGCGCGCCTGCAGGGCGGGATCTCGGAGTTGGCCGTGTGCATCCAGCGCGGCAGGTGCCGCAGCAAGCGCGGCTTGCACGGCAGGCGCAGCTTGCGTGACGGGCGCGGCGGCGGCGAGCAGGCAGAGCAGCGCCACGGCGAGTGCGCAGGCAACGGGGCGCCGATTCACGCGCCGCCTCGGCGTGCCGCGGCGATGCGCGGTAGAAATTCGCGTTGCCAGACTGCTTCGGTGACCGGCGATATGTACTTGTAGACAATGAGACCGTTGGCGTCGACCAAGTATGTCTCCGGAGCACCATATACTCCCCAATCAATGGCGGCCCGGCCGTCGACATCGTAGGCGACTGCCTGGTAAGGGTTGCCCAGTTGTTGCAGCCATTGCCTCGATTTTTCGCGGTCGTCCTTCCAGTCGAGACCAAGAATGGGTACTACATGTGACTGCGAAATCGCCAGCAATGCCTCCTGCTCTTCGCGGCAAGCGACGCACCAAGTCGCCCACACGTTGAGCACATAGACCTGGCCTTTCAGTGTTGAATTGCTCACCACGCGCGCGGGATCCAACACATCGGTGAGCGCGAATATAGGCGCCGCCTTGCCGATCAGCGGCGAGGGCAACGCGTGGATGTCGCGGCTGGGGCTAAGTCCAAAGGCGAACAACACGGCGAGCGCGACGAACGCCGCAAAAGGAAGCAGGAACTTCCACATCAGGCGATACCCACCTGCGGCTTCGGATTCGGCGGTGCTGCTGCCGTCGCCTTGGTGGTGACCGTGACCTTGACTCGATAACGTCGATCGGTCGCGGCGATGAAGCCGCCGATGGCCATCACCAGGGCACCGAGCCAGATATAGCGCACCAGCGGCTTGTACTGGATGCGCATGCTCCAGGCATCCTCGCCGAGCGGGTTGCCCATGGCAACGAACAAATCGCGCGCCCAATTCACTGAAATGGCGGCCTGGCTGTTATCGGTCTGCTGCACCCAGTAGTGGCGCTTCTGTGGCCTTAAGGTCGCCACCGGCTGTCCGCCGCGCGTGACTGACACCAGCGCCTCGACCGCATCGTAATTCGGTCCGCGAACGTTCCTGGCACTGAGAAAGTTGAAGTCGTATCCAGCGATGGTGAAGCTGCCGCCCGGCTTCAGCGCCACGTCTTTTTCGATTTTGTAGCTCTCGACTCCGCTGGCGCCGATCGCGAACATGCCGACGCCGAAATGAGCGATGCACATGCCAAGCAACGCGGCGGTCACGGTCTGCTTCTGACGCAAGCGGCGCAGCGGCTCGAGCAGGGCGGAAAAAATGACCCAGAAACCGAAGGTGAACCCGAGCAAGCCCACAGGATGGAATTCCCTGAACACCAAGCCCTGAATGGCCACGGCCAGTGCCGCCGCGACTCCCAGCAACCACCACAGCGGTTCGGCGGTGACCGTCAGTTTGCCGCGCCTCCAGGCGGAGTGCATGCCGATGGCGAGGAACACCATCAACGGCAGCACCGGCACCAAGAACATCACGGCAAATACCGGCGGCCCCACTGAGATCTTGCCGATGCCCAGCAATTCGTAGACCAACGGCGAGAGCGTGCCCCATAGCACCAGCCCCGCGACGCTGACCAGAATGACGTTGTTGACTAGCACGAAGAACTCACGCGAGAACAGCTCAAAGCCGCCCGGCGCATACAATTTGGGCGCCCGCCACGCGTACAAGGTCAATGAACCACCGATGGTCACCACCAGGAACGCGAGAATATAAAGCCCGCGGGTGGGGTCAGTGGCGAAGGAATGCACCGACACCAGCACGCCGGAGCGCACCAGGAAGGTTCCGACCAGGCTTAAGGAAAACGCAAAAATCGCCAGCAGCAGTGTCCAGCTCTTGAAGATGCCGCGCTTCTCCGTAACGCTGAGTGAGTGAATCAACGCCGTGCCCACGAGCCAAGGCATGAACGAGGCATTTTCCACCGGATCCCAGAACCACCATCCGCCCCATCCCAGTTCGTAATAAGCCCACCAGCTGCCGAGTGCAATACCGATGGTCTGAAACAGCCAGGCAAAAATAGTCCAAGGGCGGGTCCACTTCGCCCAGGCTTGATCGAGCCGGCCTTCCAGCATGGCGGCGATGGCAAAAGCGAAGGCCACGGAGAAGCCCACATAGCCGGTATAGAGCATGGGCGGGTGGATTGCGAGTGCGAAGTCCTGCAGCACCGGATTCAAATCTGCACCGTCCGATGCGGCGGGTATCAAGCGCAGAAACGGATTCGAGGTCCACAGCGTAAACAGCATGAAGCCGCCGCTGATCAGTCCCATCACGCCGAGCACGCGGCTCGAAAAACCCACCGGCAACCCGCGGCTGAAAAACGCAACGGCCAAGCTCCAGATCGACAGAATCATGATCCACAGCAGCAGCGAACCCTCGTGCGCGCCCCACAACGCCGCAACCTTGTAGAACAGCGGCAGCTGCGAATTCGAATTGCGCGCCACATACAAGACTGAAAAGTCATTGTTGACGAAGCTGTACACCAAGCAGGCAAACGCTAGCGCAACGAATACGAATTGCCCGGTCACCGCCGGACGCGCTACCGCCATCCACACCGGCTTGGCCTTCCAGGCGCCCACCAGGCCGAAAAAAGCGTTCGTCAGGGAGAGCACGAAGGCCAGGATGAGCGAAAACATTCCCAATTCCGGTGTCATTGCGATACTCCTCAGCCTAGCTGGTGGGGCCTTTTACTATCGGATTGGTGGCGGCCTTGTTCTTCAGCGAAGCAGCCACTTCGGGCGGCATGTACTTCTCGTCATGCTTGGCGAGAACCTCATCCGCGACGAATGCGCCGTTCGCGCTCATGGTGCCGTGCGCGATGATACCCTGCCCCTCGCGAAACAGATCGGGAAGCACGCCGGTGTATTCCACGGGTACCTGGTGCGCGAAGTCGGTCAGCACGAACCGCACTTCCAGATCTCCGGGTTTGCGCGCCACGCTGCCCTTCACCACCATGCCGCCGATGCGAAAGCGCTTGGCCAGCGGCGCCTTACCTTCCACAACCTGGCTGGGATCGTAATAAAACATGATGTTCTCGCGCGAGGCCATCACAGCAAGCGATACCGAGGCGGCAACCCCGCCCAAAATACCGAGCACCACGAACAATCGCTTGCGGCGCGGAGTCATCGTGCCTCGCTCGCGGCCATCGCCAATGACCGTGCGGCGCGGCGTTTAGCCGCGTCCAGGTAACGAAACGCAGACCACAGGTTCCAGGCAAGGACCACGCAGGCAAAGCCGACGCATGGCCATACATAACGCGCATAGCCGCCCATATACCAAAACCCGCCGACGCTCATGATTTAACCGCCTCCCGGACCCAAGCCGACTGTCGTTCCCGATTGAGCACCTCTCCTTGCAGACGCAGGCACAGTACCGCACCGTGGAACAACATGAAGCCCAAGAACATGGACAACAGCGGCCAAAGCATACTGCCGGCGATGGAGGGTTTGCCTAGTTTAGCAACCGTGGCCGCTTGGTGCAGCGAGTTCCACCAAACGACAGAGTAATGAATGATGGGTATGTTCACCGCGCCGACGATGGACAGCAGCGCCGCCGCCCGATCGCCTCGCGCTGGGTCCTCGAAAGCCGTGCGCAGCGATACCACGCCTACATAAAGAAACAATAGGATGAGCTCGGAGGTCAGCCGAGGGTCCCACGCCCAGTAGGTGCCCCACATCGGCTTTCCCCACAGGGACCCCGTTAACAGCGCCAATATAGTGAACGAGGCACCGATGGGCGCCGAAGCTGCCGCCACCGCGTGGGCTACCTTGATGCGCCAGATCAGCCCGATGGCCCCCGCGACCGCCATGGTCGTGTACACGAACTCGGACATCCAGGCGCTCGGCACATGTACATAAATGATGCGAAATGCATCACCCTGTTGGTAGTCGGGGGGTGCGAATACCAAGCCCCCGATCAGCCCGTAGCCAATGGTGAGTGCCGCCAGCCCCAAGAACCAGGGCATGAACGCAGCCGCGGCGCCATACACGTACGGCGGAGAGGCCAGCTTGTAAAACCAAGTCCACATCGTCGCTCTCAACCCCTATTCAAGCGTGATCCGCAACGCAGCGGTCGCGGCAAACGGCGCCAATGTGCAGGTGAACACGCACAGCGCCGCCAAAAAATACAGGGCCCCCGCGGCATTCGTACCCGAAATCGCCCGATCGGTAGCACCGGCACCGAAAATCAGCAGCGGCATCGCCAGCGGCAGGACTATCAGCGACAGCAAGACATTGCCGCGTTTCAAACCCACTGTGAGTCCTGCGCCGATGGCTCCCAACCAACTCAAAGTAAGGGTACCCACTGCCAAACTCAGCATCATGGTCGCAAATGCGCCGCTGGGCACGCCCAACGCTGTCCCGACCAGCGGCGACACCAGTACCAGTGCCGCGCCGCTGACCAGCCAATGAGCCAGAGTTTTGGCGACCACAACCAGCGTCAAACTCTGCCCGCACAGCGCCAGCTGCTCCAGGGTGCCGTCGTCCGCATCGCTCTTGAACAGCCCGTCCATCGACAGCAGCGACGATAACAGGGCGGCCACCCAAAGCACACCTGGCGCCATGTCTCGCAACAGCGACAATTGCAGGCTCAATCCCAGGGGAAACAAAGTAGTTACGATCAAAAAAAACACCAAAGGTTGCAACAATTGGTCGGGGCGCCGAAAACTTAGACGCAGTTCTCGGCGCACCACCAGGCTGAAGGCTTCTACCGCGCCGACGCTCATGTTCCTAAATCCAGGCGATACATATCGACGTCGAGATTCAGCGCGTGGTGTGCTACCACCAGCGCCGACCCGCCTCGCTGCACTTGGGACTTGAGCAGGTCCGATATGAGCTCTGCGCCGGCGGCATCCAGATTGGCAAAGGGCTCGTCCAGCAGCCACAACGACGCATCCATGGCTAGTACGCGCGCCATGGCCACACGCCGTCGCTGACCGGCCGACAGAACGCGCGCCGGCAATTCGGCACACGCCGCCACCCCGGTGCGCTCCAAGGAGGCCCACAGCGCCTGAGTGCTGACGCGACGCTTGAGCCCGACTGCGAAGCGCAGATTCTCCAGCGCGGTCAAATCGGCCTTGAGCGCCGGTTCGTGCGAGGCGTAGGCAAGCGCGGCTTGAAATTCAAGCCGCGAGCTCGAGATCGACTTGCCATGCCAGCGCACCTGCCCCTGTTCGGGTCGCAACAAGCCGCAGGCGACGCGCAGCAGAGTGGTCTTGCCGGTGCCATTCGGACCGGCGACGTGCAGCAGCTGCCGCGCCCTTAAGTTCAGGCTCACACCCTTCAGCACGTGTCGATCGCCACGCCAGACGTGGACCTTTTCGACACTAAGACCTTCGGCTGCCCTATTCATGAGGCGGCAAGCTTAACTAAATCAAAGAGTTGAAGCTACCTTTTCAGGCCCAACTGGCGACTTGAGCAGCGCATTACCCGAGCACTCGTGAATTCGCCTGTCGCCGTGCCCACTGCGCCAGGCGGAAACCGTTGCCATATCTGCGACTACAATTAACTTGCGGCGGCCATTCTGATATTTTTGTGGCCAGCCGGCCGCGGCCCCGAAAAAAGATCTTAAAAAAAGAGCGACAGGAGTCAAAAATGCCCCTCGTGAGGAAACTCGCCGCCGAATTCATCGGCACATTCTGGTTGGTTCTGGGTGGTTGCGGCAGCGCAGTGCTTGCCGCGGCGTTTCCACATGTGGGCATAGGTCTGCTCGGCGTGTCGCTGGCTTTCGGCCTGACCGTGGTCACCATGGCCTTCGCCATAGGCCACGTGTCGGGGTGTCATTTGAATCCTGCCGTCACCCTAGGGTTGGTGGTCGGGGGGCGCCACCCGGCCAAGGAGTTGCTGCCCTACTGGGTGGTACAGGTATTGGGCGCCATTGCGGCAACGCAGGTCCTGGTGTTCATTGCCGGCGGCAATGGCACCGACCCGTTGGCCGGGGGCTTGGCCGCCAATGGATTCGGCAATCATTCGCCCGGAAATTACAGCATGGCCGCCGCGTTTGTGTGCGAGTTGGTGATGACCACGGTTTTCCTGTTCGTCATCATGGGCGCCACCGACAAGCGGGCACCTACCGGCTTCGCACCGCTCGCAATCGGCCTGACTCTCACCCTGATACACCTCATCAGCATTCCCGTGACCAACACCTCTGTGAACCCGGCGCGCAGCACCGGCCCCGCCGTGTTCGTTCAGGGATGGGCGCTCGCGCAACTATGGTTGTTCTGGGCTGCACCCCTGTTGGGCGGCGCGATCGGTGCCTTGATCTATCGGTTCGTCACTCCCGGATGGGCGCAAGGCCCTGGGGATCCAGGCGGCCCGGGAACTTAGGACCAACGCCCAGTTCGACGATACGCGCGCTGACCTCGTTGCCGGTGACGATGATCTCGCCGACCGACACCGGCAACTTGAATCGCCTCGGCCCGCAGCTTCCGGGATTAAAATACAAAATGCCGTCGCGTTCCTCGACCATGGGCTGATGCGAATGGCCGCAGATCACGAGCCGCACTCCCGCCGCTTCGGGATCGATGTCGAGTTCGGCGAGATCGTGAATGACGTACGCGAATACATTGCCGATCCGGATCAACTCGGTGTCCCGAAGTCGCGCAGCCCAGGGTTGAGTATCGTTGTTGCCTCTGACCGCAATCAGCGGCGCCACCGCGGCGAGTTCATCGAGAATTTCGGCCCCGCCGACATCGCCGCCGTGCACGATGTAATCGCAGCCGATGAGAAATGCGCGCGCTTCGGGCCGGAGCAGCCCGTGGGTATCGGATACCACACCGACTTTTAGGCTGCCTTTAGTGTTCATAGCGCCGGCCAGGCTACTCCGCCACCCGCCTCAGCGCTCCCAGCGGCCCGGTTCGTGGTGCCAACGCCGGCCACGCTGGTCCCAATGGGAGGGAACCCAATGATAGCCGCGACGCTCGTGCATGTAGCGGCCCGGCATCCAAACGTAGCCGCGCTGACGCCACTGCCAGTATCCAGGCGCCCACACGTAACCGACGCGCGGCGCCGGCAGGGCCTCTACACGCACCGGCGGCGGCGCCACATCGATGTCAATGGCAATTCCGGCGGATGCCATCGTCGGTGCGGCAACCGCACCTGCGGCCATCATCAAGCCCAACAACAAAGCCTTACTAGAACCTTTCATTGCATACTCCTTCATAAGCGTTCGACTCAATTGCAAGTGATCCTGTTGCTGAAACGCGCCGTATATAGGGTCGGTTGACTGCGGTTAAGCGTCTGTAGGACTGCAACGCATTCGCGCCACGTCCCGCAGCTGCCAAACCGTTGATCAGTCGGCAGAATATGGCGTAATGGCCTCGGCCTTAAGAGTCGGTAATGTTGTGATGCTGCGGATCACCGGACGGCGCCATGCAAGCAGCGCCAACAGCAGCGCCGTCGTACCCGCGAACCCCAATGCCACGCGCAGACCCCAGTGCTCGCCCAGCCAGCCGCCGAGTAAAGCGCCGGGTCCCGCGGGTATCAGAATCAGCCAGCGCATGGTGCTGGTCATGCGGCCCAACATCGGCCCGGGTGTAACCGACTGGCGCAGCGACAGAAAATTAATGAAGATAAATACCGCGCCGACTCCGAACATGAACAGCATCGACGCATAGGCCACCACGCCGAGAGCATTGAGCGGCGCCACGCTCAGCAGCAGCCAACCTGCGCCGGAGATGGCAAATCCCAGCACCATGGTCGGGCCGGGACCAAAGTACCGCACCACGCGGTTGCCGTTTGCACTGGCAAGCACGGTACCGACTCCGAGCATGACATAGCTCAAGCCCACTCCCCGCTCCGACAATCCAAGCTGGCGCGTGGCAAATAATATCTGCACCACCATGGCCGCCTGATTGCACAGCTGCCAGGAGCCGACGCAGATTGCCATGGTCATCAGCAATTTGTGAGCGCGCACGAAGTTCAGGCCCTCGCGCATCGCCAGCCAGAACGGCGTGCGCGCGGCCGCGGGAATTTCCTTCACCGGTACGCCGCGCAGAATCGCCGCCGAGATCAGCAGCAGCACGGCATCCGCCAACAGCGCGAGCGGCGCACCCGTGAGCTTGATCAGCGCGCCCGCGGCACCGGGGCCGGTTACTTCAGCGGCCGAGTTGGCCAGAGCGTTCTTGGCATGCGCCTCGACCAGGCGTTCGCGGGGCACGATTTGAGTGAGTACGATTTGCGCCGCGCTGCCGGCGCTGGTGTTCACGGCACCGATCAGAAACCCGACGAAGTACAGCCAGTGCATGGACAACCAGCCGAACCACCATGCCACGGGCACGGTCGCCACGGCCACCGAGATGGACAATTCACCTACCACGTACACCGGCAGCTTGCGCACCCGATCGAGCCACACCCCGGTCGGCAGCGAGAACAACGCAAAGGGCAGGATTTCCATTGCCGTGAGCAGGCCCATCTGCGTTGGAGTTGCGTGCAGCAGCACCGCGGCCGTGAGCGGCAGCGCCAGCAACGTCACCTGACCGCCGAAGGATGAAATCAGTATCGAAGTCCACAGCCGCCGGTAGGTTGCATCGCGCAGCAGATCCGTGGGCGCAAGCGTAAATCGATTAAGCCACCGATCCGATAGCCAGGTGCGAAGAGTTGCTGGAGTCATGATGCCGGGGTGTGTCGCTATGCTAGTCGAAAACGCTCGGCGAGGCGAGCCGCATCGAGCCCGGTCGGGCATTTCGACTACAATCGGCGAACCATGGAATTCACGCATCTCTTCCGACCGCTGCGCATCCGCGGCAGCACGCTCAAAAACCGCATCATGTCGAGCGGGCATGATACGACACTGCCGGTGGACGGCATGGTCAATGCGGCCTTGGTTGCCTACCAAGAGGCGCGTGCCCGCGGCGGCGTGGGCTTGATCGTGCTGCAGGTGTCGGGCGTGCACGAAACCGCGCGTTACACCAATCACGTGTTGATGGCCACTGACGATGCGTCGATTGCCGGATACCGCAGCGTCGCCGAGGCGGTGCATCGACATGGCACCGTGCTGTTCGCGCAGCTGTTTCACCCCGGCCGCGAAATGGCCGAAGCGGACGGCGGACTGCTCAACGTGGCCTATGCACCCTCCTCGGTGCCGAACGAGCGCTTTCATGTCATGCCGCGCGCATTGCGGCAGCCCCTGATCGACGCCATCGTACAGGGCTACGGCGACGCGGCACGGCGCATGCAGACCGCGGGACTCGACGGCGTGGAAATCGTCGCCAGCCATGGCTACTTGCCGGCGCAGTTCTTGAATCCTCGGGTCAATCTGCGTGCCGATGCTTACGGCGGCGATGTGGAAGGCCGCCTGCGCTTCCTGCGCGAGGTGATTGCGAATATTCGCGCCAAAGTGAGCGACGCCTTTGTGGTGGGATTGCGAATCTCAGGCACGGAGGCCGACGAGCACGGGTTGACGGAGGAAGAGTCGCTCGACGTGGTATCCCGCATCGGCGACAGCGTGGACTATGTGCACGTCACGGTAGGTACCTCGGCCAGCCTCGGGGGAGCCGTGCATATCGTGCCTCCCATGGCCATCAAGACCGCCTATGTGGTGCCGTACGCCGCCCGCATCAAACGCCAATCCACCATCCCGGTGTTCGTGACCGGCCGCATCAATCAGCCGCAGGACGCAGAGGCCGTGATCGCAAGCAATCACGCGGACGTTTGCGGCATGACACGGGCGCTGATCAGCGATCCGGAAATGCCGAACAAGGCCATGCGCGGTGCGCTCGAAGACATCCGCGCGTGCATTGCGTGCAATCAGGCCTGCATCGGGCACTTTCACAAGGGATTCCCGATATCCTGCATTCAAAATCCCGTCAGCGGGCGCGAACTGCGCTTCGGCATTCTGCCGCGCGCCGCGCGCTGCAGGAAAGTTATGGTGGTCGGCGGCGGACCGGCCGGCATGAAGGCGGCGGCGGTCGCTGCCGAACGCGGCCATCGCGTGACCCTGTTCGAGGCGGAGCGGCGTCTCGGCGGCCAGGCACTGCTCGCGCAGATGCTGCCCGGTCGCGCGGAATTCGGCGGCATCGTCACCAATCTGCAGCGCGAATTGGAATTGGCCGGCGTGCAGATCCACAGAAGCGCTCGGGTCGACCGGACGACGATCCTGGCGGAGGCACCTGATGCGGTCATCATCGCCACGGGCGCCGTGCCCTACTGGCCCACTTTTCCGCAAGAGGGCGCGCTGCAAATCGTCGACGCGTGGGCGGTGTTGCGCGGCGAAGCAAGCGTCGGACAATCGGTGGTGGTCATCGACTGGCGCGCCGATTGGATCGGGATCGGCATCGCCGAGCACTTGGCGCAGCAGGGCAGAACCGTGCGGTTGGCCGTCAGTGGGATTGCAGCCGGGGAGAGCCTGCCCCTGTATGTGCGAGACCAGGCCGCAGCCTCCCTGCACAAACTCGGAATCAAGCTGCTGACCTATATGCGCCTGTATGGCAGCGATTCGGACAGCGTCTACTTGCAGCACATCAGCAGCGGCGAAGCCGTAGTGATCGACAAGGTCGACACGCTGGTGCTGTGCACCGGCCACACGCCGGTGGACGATCTTTCCGAGACCCTCGAGGGCATGGACATGGAGACTCATGTCATCGGCGACGCGGCCGCGCCGCGCACGGCCGAAGAAGCCGTTTACGAGGGACTCAAGGTGGCCGCAGAGATTTGACGCCGTGAATAACGCGGGTCATCGGCGTCCTCACCCAGGAAGCCGCCGCTCTGATGGGCCCATAATCGCGCGTACAAACCGCCCTGGGCGAGCAGCGCATGGTGATTGCCTTCCTCCACCATCTGCCCCTTGTCGAGCACGATCAACCGGTCCATGGCCGCAATGGTCGACAGCCGATGCGCGATCGCCACCACCGTCTTGCCTTCCATGAGGCGATTGAGACTTTGCTGAATGGCCGCCTCGACTTCGCTGTCGAGCGCGCTGGTGGCCTCGTCCAGCAACAGGATCGGAGCATCCTTGAGCATGACCCGCGCGATCGCTACTCGCTGGCGCTGGCCGCCGCTGAGCTTGACGCCGCGCTCGCCGACATGGGCTGCGTAACCCGTTCGCCCCCCGGCATCGCTCAAGCTGACGATGAAGTCGTGGGCCTCCGCTCGCTTGGCCGCCGCCACCATGTCTGCTTCCGTGGCATCTGGCCTGCCGTAGCGGATGTTGTCGCTGACAGAGCGATGCAGCAGCGAGGTGTCCTGAGTCACCATGCCGATTTGCGCGCGCAGGCTATCCTGGGTGGCGAGCGCAATATCCTGGCCGTCGATCAGCACTCGTCCCGCGGGAATATCGTAGAAGCGCAGCAGCAGATTGACGATAGTGCTCTTACCGGCGCCGGAACGGCCTACCAATCCGATTTTCTCGCCGGGCCGGATGTGCAGATTCAAATTGTCGATGATGGGACCCGCGGCGCTCGCGGCCGCACCATACGCAAAGCTCACTGCTTCAAAGCGGATGTCGCCGCGCGTGACCCGCAGCGGCCGCGCATCGGGGCGGTCGACGACCGTGGGTGCGCGCGCCAGCGTATTGATGCCGTCCTGCACGGTGCCGATCTGCTCGAACAGCGACGCCATTTCCCACATGACCCAGTGCGAAATCCCATTTAGCCGCAGCGACATCGCAGTCGCCGCCGCCACCGCGCCCACCCCCAACCGGCCCTGGGTCCACAGCCACAAGGTCATTCCGGCCGTGCTCGCAATCAATCCCATGCTCAACGCATGATTGACGATCTCGAAGGCGGTCACCATGCGGAATTGCCGATATACGGTTTGCAGAAACTCGGACATCGCGGTCTGTACATAGCTCGACTCGCGTTGCGTGTGCGAGAACAGCTTGACGGTGGTGATGTTGGTATAGGCATCGGTGATGCGCCCCATCATCATCGATCGCGCGTCCGCCTGCGCCATGGCGACCTTTCCCAAGCGCGGCACGAAGTACCACATGGCCAGCGAATAAATCCCCAGCCAGCCCATGAAGGGCGCCAGCAGCCACGGGTGAAAAGAGCCGACGACCAAAGCGATGGTGACGAAGTAAATGATCACGAACACCATGATGTCCGCCAAGATCATCCAGGTATCGCGGACCGCGAGCGCCGTCTGCATGAGCTTGGCTGCGACGCGCCCGGCGAATTCATCCTGATAAAAACTCAAAGATTGCGCCAGCATGTTGCGGTGAAAATTCCAGCGCAGGCGCATGGCGAAATTGCCCGCCAGAGCCTGTTGTTTGAACAAGCTCTGCAAACCGATCAATGCGATACTCCCGGTGAGCACGGCACCGAGCAGCAATAGGTGGCCGCGTTCTTCGGTCCACAGCCGCGACGGCTGCACCTTGGCCAGCCAATCGACGATGTGACCCAGGATGCTGAACAACAGCGCCTCGAACACTCCGATCACGGCGGTCAGCACCGTCATCGCGGCTATGTAGCGGCGCACGCCGCGCGCGCAGGCCCAGAGGAACGCAAAGAACCCGTTCGGCAGCGGCGGCGGCGGCGTGCTGGGGTAAGGCGCGACGAGTTTTTCGAAGTAGCGGAACATGGGGGTCGTCAGTTACTCCGATGCATCGTCGTCGTCAAAGCGCTGCATATTGGGTGATCGCGAGGTCGTGGGGCACCGGACACAACCCCTGTTCGTGAAACTTGGAGTCTTGACCGATCGCGTTCAACCACTGCGTACGCGAAGGATCGGGTTTGGCTATGAGATCAACTTCGAATGATCGAAGAACGTCGTCTGCGATGTCCGGGTGCTTTCCGTGCAATGACTGGCTGCCGATGATGATGAACTGCTTCTCGCCTGTAATGCAGCCGGCAGCGCGCAGATCCTGATCAACCTGCCGCTTCTTCATTGAGTCTTTCGACCGCCCGCTGCGGCAGCATGCCTACGTAAGGCGGCGACTGGCGGAGTTGGTTGGAACGCTCATCGCGACCGAGCAACACCGCGAACAATTCACCGTCGTCTGCATGCTCCAGTAGTCGTTGCCATTCGTCGTAAACGGCACCCCATGTACCACTCGCTTTCCACCGGTGCAGATTCCCCAAGCTGTGGGCGCGAATGTGGTTCGCAGTGAAGCCCGACGCGACGGCAGCCGCAATTCGGTGTTTATGTTCATCCAGTTCCTGATGAGAAAATCCGCCGCGCCGCCCCGGTTGAATGCCCCGCTCGGTCAGCTCCAAATGGTCGCCCTCGCCTACGCCCCATCCATCGAGCGTGGATTTCGGAAGAATGATCCCGAGCGAGTTTCCAATGCGCCTGACGACAACTTTCATTCACGTATTATAACGCGTTATAACATGCAGTCAATTGATCGCGGGCAAGCATTTGAGCGGTGTTGAAGCGCTTTGGGGAAACGCCTCTTGTGTTTATCGTGGTGCCCTCGCCCGGACTCGAACCGGGATGAGATGGTTACTCGACGGATTTTAAGTCCGTTGCGTCTACCGATTCCGCCACGAGGGCCCGGGGACAGAAGTTTAGCAGCTCCGCCGCGGGCTTACAGGGCGAGGCGTTCGGGCGCGGGAACGCACCAGATGTCGATCGGACCGCGGCGGCCGCGCAATTCGAACTGCGGCAATTGCAGGAAGGGCCGCGTGCCCACTACGCCGCTGGCGGCGCCCGATTCGTTCTCGAGGGCCGCGGCGACCGTGCAAGAGAACAGGACTTCACCGGCGCGCGCCCGGCCGCAAAGGCGCGCGGCCACATTGACGGTGTCGCCCACCAAAGTGGTCCGCTTGTGGCGCGCAGGCCCCAGCGCGCCGACAGCGACCTCTCCCAGATGCAAGCCGACGCCGATTCCAGCATCAATAGACAACTCGCTGCGCCACCGTGCGGCAATCGGCGCGAACGCCTCCAGTATGGCGTGACCGGCGGACAACGCTTCTTGCGCGCCGTTATCCTTTTCATCGTTCACCCCGAATCCCGCCATCATGCCGTCGCCGGCCAGATGGAACACGGTGCCGCCGCTCTTCTCGACTGCGCTTGCCAGCGTTCGAAAGAATTCATCAAGCAGCGGCAGTACGCGCACCGCCGGCAGTCGCTCCGCCATTCCGGTGTAGCCGCGCAGGTCGGCGAACAGCACGGTGACGCGGGCCGTGTGCACGGTGGCGGACTGCCGAATGCGCGTGACCATGATCGGTCCTACCGGACGCAATCGCGAACGCCCGCCTCGCCCCTCGGTATTCACGCTTTGGGGCACAACGGAAGATCTTCGTGGGAAATGAGGGTCCTCATGGACGACGCTCCGCAAGTTTTTGATCGTAACAGGATATACAATTACCTCCTCAGGCGTAATCCTTAAGTATTTTAGCTTTTTTACTGACCAGCTGCGGCTAAGGCCGACCATCACTGACGAATGGGGCCGACCACCAACTGACGAATGAGGCCGACCATGAATAGCGATCGATATATCTGTATGGCATTCCTGGCCAGTCTCGTTCTATGGCAAGGATCTTCCGTTGCTGATGGGCTTAAGCCCTCTCCGTCTGACGCCATTGTGAAACAATTGTTCGACAACGAACAGACCGGCGTTCCGGGCAAAGAGCTGCTGATGCTGACAGTCGAGTATCTTCCCGGCGGTGCATCCCTTCCCCACCGGCACGACGCACAAGTGTTCGTGTACGTACTGGAAGGCGAGCTCGAAATGCAGGTCGCGGGCAATCCCGTCGTCAAGCTGCGCGCCGGCCAGACATTCTACGAAAGCCCTTCCGACGTTCATGTCGTTTCGGCCAACGCCAGCAAGACCAAGCCTGCGAAGTTTCTCGTGTTCATCGTCAAGGACAAGGGAGCACCGGTGTCGCGCGCAGCCACTCCCCGGGCGCCGACGTGAACACGGCAACGACACTTCGTGGTCTCTTGCTGATCGGCTGCTCGCTCTCGGCCGCTGCGGCAGCCGCGGACAAGTCCGGTCAGCTGCGCGCGCAAGCCGCCGGCCGCGCGCTGTTGGGCGCGCCCGCACCGCGGCCGGTTCTGAAAACTATCGACGGCGACAGCATCGATCTCGGCAGTCTTTACGGCAAGAAGGCTGTGTATCTGAAGTTCTGGGCAACCTGGTGCGTGCCCTGCCGGCAGCAGATGCCGCATTTCCAACATGTGTACGAATCCGCGGGCTCAGATTTGGCGGTGATTGCCATCGATGTGGGATTCAACGACTCGATCGAAGCCGTCCGCTCCCTTCGACAAAAACTCGGTCTCACCATGCCCATCGTTTTCGACGATGGCAGTCTGGGCGCCGCTTTTCATCTTCGTGTCACGCCGACGCACATTGTCATCGGCCGGGACGGCCGCATCCGCTATGTCGGCCATCTTGCCGACGCGAAACTCGACGCGGCCTTGACCGCAGCTCGCGCGCCCGATAGCGCCGGCCCTCCGGCAACGGCAATGAGTCTTGACGACCCGCCTCCGTTAACGGTGGGTGATCCGCTGCCGAAGGAGGCCCTGCGCACTCTGAACGGGCAGCGCTTCGATCTTAGGCGCAACCCGGCGCCGCAGACATTCACCGTGCTGGTTTTCCTGTCGCCCTGGTGCGAGTCCTATCTTGCCACCAGCCGGCCCGAGGCCGCTGCAAACTGCCGCAGCGCCCGCACGCAGTTCAGTCAATTGAGCGCGGATCCGCGTATTCGCTGGCTGGGTATCGCATCCGGTCTGTGGGCGAATGACGAAGACCTGAGGCAATATCGCAAGGACGACAAGGTAACCATACCGCTGACGTTGGATGCATCGGGCAAGGCCTTTCGGATGTTTCGGGTCAATAACGTCCCGACCATCTTCATCGCTGACGGTGGCGGACGAATCATTCGCCGCATCGAAGGCGATGCACTTAAGGACACTGACGCGCTGCGCAACGCCATCGAGAGAGCGGGCGAATCGCGCCGATGATCAGCCGCCTTTTCGGGCTGGCGGCTATATTCCTGAGCGCGTACTGCGACGCAGCCACGCTCATCGCGCCCGACACTTATTTCATCGCCGGCGAAGTCGTCCCGAACCGTCAGCCCGACGGCAACAGCGTAGTCATCGCGGCCCCGCAGGGCTTGATCGTATTCGATACCGGGCGGCATGCAGATCACGCGCAGGCGATACTGGATTTTGCAAGCGCGCAAAATCGGCCCATCTCCGCCGTCATCAACTCGCATTGGCACTTGGATCACGTCGGCGGCAATCCGCGCCTGCGCAGCGAATTTCCTGATCTTCGGGTGTACGCGAGCTCGGCGATAGACGCAGCCCGGTCAGGGTTCCTCGCCGACTATCGCACGCAGCTCACGACCGAAATCGCGCGCGCCTTAAAGGACCCTGCGGCCCGGGAATCCATGCGCGCGGAAGTCGCGCTGATCGATGCGGGAGCCGCACTCGGCCCCACCGACACGATCACGAATTCCGCACGAATAAGCATTGCCGGGCGGTCCTTGCAGCTCAATTTGGAAACCCGCGCCGTCACTGCCGGCGACGTGTGGGTATTCGACTCCAGGACTCACGTCCTCCTGGCAGGCGATCTCGTCACTCTGCCGGCGCCATTCTTCGAAACCGCGTGCGCGGTTCACTGGCGAGACTCGCTGCAGCACCTTGATAAGGCGCCTTTTGACCTACTCGTACCAGGGCACGGCGCGCCCATGCGGCGCAAGGAGTTCAGCGTGTACCACCAGGCATTCCTTCATCTGCTCGACTGCGCCGCCGGAGATGCGAAGAAGGCCGACTGCATCGACGGCTGGATCGCCGACGCCTCGCCGCTGTTTACATCCTCCAAGGATGTAAGTTATGCCAGAACTCTTATCGGCTACTACGTGGACAATTACCTGCGCAACACCAGCGAGCGCATTCGCAAATTCTGCGACGGCTGAAGGATCCGGCCAAGCAAGCGGCGGCGAATGCCGGACCTTCAAAAGGGATAATTGAGCCCCGTGAAAGCGGCGACGCCTTCACTGCCATAACCGATATCCACGTATCCGACCACGAAGGGGCGCGCGATCCCCCGAAAACCGACGCCGACGACATGATGCAGGTCCGACCACGGGTTCGTGCCGCTGCGGGCGAACACCCGGCCGACATCGATAAAGGGAGTCACTTCGACATCGACGATGGTCGAAGTCGCGTCGAAAGACAGCACCTTGCGCCGCACCTCGACGCTGGTGGAGAAGGAATCGCGATCGTAGTAGCGTCCCAGACCGAAACCACGCAGCGGCTGCGTTCCGCCAACCACGCTGTCGCCGCCGCCGATGCTGCTTAGCGCCCAGAACGGCACATTGTGGGCGGTCGGCAGATAGCGGATCGCCAAATGTGTAACCACGATGGTGTCCTTGGCAACGGACAAAAAGGAGCGACCATCCGCACCCACTTCGCTGTACATGGAATCGTTGAACAGGCCGCCGCGACTGGCCAATCCACCGTAGGCGATCAACTGCAGACCGCGGCTGGGTACGGTTAAATCGTCGCGGGTGTCGTAAACGACGGCGAGCCTATTGAGGGTCTTTGTAATGGTGCCCAGGACGGCGGCGCCAAAGCGGGTTTCGATGGAATCGACCTTGCTCAGTGTGCCCGGGAGCACATCCACGATTTGCAGGTTCGCGGTATACAGCAATTGCCAGGCATGAGTCATGTTGAGCCCCACCTGAACCTGAAGCAGTTCCTGCTGATTGGTGTAATTGGTGGCGGCGCTGCGCTGCGAATTATTGCCGATTCCGTAGAAGCGCGGCGTGCCGTTGCGGTCGTAGATGGCGGCGCCACTGAACGACCAGCGTTCGTTGCGCAGGCGGCCGCGCTGGAACTCAGCATCAAAACTGCGTTCAACGCGCTGCTTGATGCCCGCGACCAGCGACCATTGTTCGTCTCCGGAGGTATAGCCAAACACGCGGCCATGGACGCCGAGGCCGAAATTCGGACTGTAAATCACGTCGGGCGCGATGATACGGCGGATCTCGCGATTCTCATCGGATTGTATCCAGGTCGGAATGAGTCCCAACGTCGTGCCGCTGTCAGGATCGACCGCAATCTCAGGCACTGGAATGAACGGCGCCGTCGCGGGATTGAACCATCTCGCCAGCCAACCGGGCGGTCTTGCGGGCGGCGCCGGCATCGGTCCCGGCGCCGGCGCCGGCGCCGGTGCTGGATCGACCTGGGCGCCGGCCGGCCAAGACGCCGCAAATAGAGCGCCAAGCAGGATCAGGCGCGCCGCTGTACTCACGCCGCGCGAAGCACGAAAGCAGGCGTTCGAAGGTCGCCCCTTGCCATCACGGGGCTGACTCCGATAGCGGCTGCAGCTGCGGCAGCACCTCGCGCGCGGCGCGGATCACGTCGGTGGGAAAGTCAATCTCGATCCATGGGGCGCCGGTGACATCGGCAACCTCGAAGACCTGGCTGCGCTCGCGCAACAGATCGCGCACGGCCTCTTCGTGCGGCATGTGGCCACGCTGCGAATCGACATAGCCCGCCACCAGAGCCGCGAGCCTGCGGGCGCCGGCGTGATCGAAGCGGAAAAATCCGACCGACTCGCCGATGATGTCGTATGCCAAATCGGCTGCCAGCTGCTTGCGCAACTCGATGGGTACTCCGTCCTTCACACAGAGCTTCACCGGTTCATCGCCTGACTCAAAATCGCGGTCGATCAATACACGATTGACCGATTGCGAGCCGGCAGCCAGCGCACTCGCGATGCGCTGATCGTATAGAACGTCAGCGTCCATGAGCAGCACGTCACCGCCGTGGGTCATGGCCTGCGCAGCGGTATGGACCGTCAGCACGCTGCCCAGCTCGAATTGCGGATTCAGCACGATTTCGGGCCGCGGCAGCCAGTGCAGACGTTCGACTTCGGCCTCGACGCGTTCGTGACGAAAGCCTAGCGCCAGCACGATGTCATCGACGCCGACGGCTTTCAGTAAACGCAAATGGCGCTCGAGCAGGCTCATACCGCCAAACTGCAGCAAACACTTGGGCAACTGCCGATCATCGGTTTGTTGCAGGCGCAGGCCGCGGCCGGCCGCGAGAATGATGGCTCGCATCAAGGTCCTTTCGAAATTTGGGCTGCCGGATCTTACACGGCCGCAGCGTTGGCACGTGAGGAAAGGTGCAGAAACAAAAGTCCCGGCAGGCCGAGCATAAGCTCTCGCGCGCGCTTTGCCAGGGACAGGGCCAGCGCCGCATCCGGCGGCAAGCCGACGAGAGGCGCCAGCAGCAGATACCCGCCTTCCTGTACGCCGAGCGCACCGGGAATGGCGAATGCCGCGCCGCGAATCGCCTGACCGAGACTTTCCAACAACAGCGAGTTGACCCAGCCGGCCGGCTGATCAATGAAACGTAGAATCAGATATACCTCGCCGGTACCCACCAACCACCCCACCCAACTCAGCAGGAAACTTGCCGCTAGCGGGGCGGCGCGGCCGTAAGTAGCCCGCACGGCGACATCGATCGCCTCCGCCTGGCTCATCCACCGCGACCAATCGCGCTTGCCCGCAAAGCGGGTGGCGGCGCGCATCAGCTTGCCGAACAAGCCGCGGCGCTGCATCCAATAAAATCCTCCCACCTGCAGTGCCAGCAGGCCGCTAGCGATCAACGCAGAAGTGCGCAGCGCGTGCGGCGAATCATGGGTCGCCTGTGCGCTGAGCAACGCGACGCCGAGCAACGCGAAAGCGATCTGCGCGAAAGTCTGCAGCGTGGTGCTGACTGTGATCGCGGCGGCGGCTTGCGGCAGCGCCAAGCCGCGCTGCGCTAGCTGGCGGGCCATCAGCACCGGACCGCCGATCTGCCCCGCCGGCATCAGGCTGTTGGCGGACTCCCCCGCCCAACGCGCCAGCACCGCGTCGAGAATGTCACCGTGCTCGGCGCCGCTCTCGAACAAGACTCGGATCGCCACGGCATCCAAGCCGAGTGGCAGCAGATGAAACAGCGCCACCAGCAACAGGCCCCAACCTGCCAGTGAGAGAGTGGCCATGACGGCCGTCAACCCGTGCGAGGCCAGCACGCCGATGAACAGCAGCACGCCCGCCGACAGCGCCCAAGTCGCTGCCCTGGTCATACGCGTCGGCGAAATACTTGACGAAAGCCGAAGTACGCGACCGCGTCTTTCATATTGGATATTATCCGCCGCCATGGGCGCATGGTCGGGTCGGTCACGAATTCAAACGTCAGCGAGACGCGCAACTCACCATCGGCCAAGGGCGAAATGCGGTGACGTAATTTGTCGCCGTCGAAAAACACCAAGCCGCCCGGCGGGATCTGCACCGACCCTTGCACCTTGGGTCTGTCCTGTTCGCGCGTGTGCAATTCATAGTCGAGTCGGCACGAAGAATGGTCCACCACGCCGAACAGCAGCGTATAGCGGCGGCCGGCGTAGTAAGACGTATCGTAGTGCCAGCCGATATGGTCGCCGGGTCGCGTGTAAAAATACAGCGCATAGGCATGGGGGTCTGTGGCCGGCGATGACTGCAAGTGATCGCCCGACAGCCGCCGCAACCAGTCCAGCAAGGCCGCCGAGCGGTATAATTCGGCAATGAACGGCGCCATTTCGTCTATGGCATGACGGCTGACGCTGCCGCCCTGTTTGTGGCCCGGCAGATAATTGCGATTCACCGCCGACGACACCGCCGCCACGGCGGCGGCCAATTGGGCGGTGATGTCGGGCGGCAGAAAATTCTCTACATACAGGAATGATCCCTGCTCAGCGTACTCACGCCGCAGGGGCTCCATGTCGAATCCCCGCAATCGCGACGCCAGCAAACGTTCGGCATCAGGGAGCGCGCCGCCCCCTGCTTGAGCCTCGGCCATTTACCGAGTTTCCCGCAGCGATTGCCGGCTCGACTGGGATTGGCGCTGACGCAGCAGCGCGCGGCGATAATCGAAGACCACCCAAACGGCAAACAGCGGCGAACACAGCGCCGCCGCCGTGAGAAACGGCACCACGCCGTCGCTGACTGTGACCAGGGGCAGCAAGTAGAGCACGTCTTCGGTCTCGAACCCGCCCAACGACGCCTGCCGATTCGCGACCTTGCCCAGCATGTCCTCGATACGCATGCGCAGGTAGAAAATCAACGCGATCGAACAGCCGGCCATCAACCCCATCACCGACGGCAATTCCGGGGTGAGTTGCGGGCCGCCGATGCCGACGCCCATGGCGAGGAACAGCAGGATGGTGACCGCAGCGTCGCTCGTCAGATCGTAGAGGTGTCCGATGCGGCTGGTCTTGCCGCTGATACGCGCCAACTCGCCATCGGTGTGATCGAGAAAATTCGACAGGACCAACAACAGGGCCGCCAGATTCGACCAGCCATAGGTTCCGGGCAAAAACGCGGCCGCGGCGGCCACACCCACGCCCAACCGAATCGTGGTCAGATGATTGGGGGTGATCGAGGTGTCCTTGAGCGGTGCGACCAGGCGGCGTGCCAGGCGCGCATCCCATGGTCGTTGCAGCACCGGGCCTGCGTAGGAGATTTCTTCGGGCGTCGACATGACCGCTATTCGATGGGCTTGCCGCAGCGAGCCAAAACGTTTCGAAGATCGCGTATGGGCGGGAACACTTCGTTGTTCCAATCGGCCCCCTGCGCATCGTAAGCTCGTTGTTCGAATTCCACGATTTCCTTGTCTTCGCGGAAGATATTCTCCGTAAACCAGGTCACGAAGGGCCACACCGCGTGAATGATTCCCGGCACGCGCGGTTTCTTCACCGATAGATAGCCATAGGTGCGGTTGGTGCGTTGCTCGGCATCCAGCGGCGTATAGCCCAGCCACACGTCGAGCACGGGATCGTCTGATTGCTGTATGTCGCGCCCCACCCAGACCTTCAAGCTTTGAGTGGGATAGTCGGTGCGAATCCGCATGTGGTCGCAGAAATCCTTCTTCGCCTCGCCGCGCTTGCGCATCAGGTCGACGATGACTTGTTCGCCGACCGAGGATTTCCCTTCGGTGCGACTGAAGCTGTATTCGACCTGCGCCCAATCATCACCGTGCTGGCGCCCGAGGCAGCGGGCCCTGATCGAACCCATCTGCTTGCGGTGCATGAACTGATGATTCATGTCGAACAGATTCTCGTGCATGAAGGTGTAGTGGCAGGCGACTTCGCGGTTGAGCTGCCGCGTTTTATAGTCCTTACGCTGCGAGGAGCCCAGCGCCTTGGGCACGCGGCTTTCCGCCAGGGCCGGATCGCCGGGAAACACAAAGATCAAGCCGTCGATCTCACGCGAAGGATAGCTCTGCACTCCAGTGGGCAGTCGATCCGTGCCCAAGTAAGGTACGTTCACGCACTTGCCGGCGCCGTTGTATACCCACCCATGGTAGTGGCACTTGAGATCATCGCCGCTGACCACGCCGAGATGCAGGGGAACCTGCCGATGTGCGCAGCGGTCTTCCAGTGCGAACACCTGCCCGCTGTTGCCCCGGTATAGAACGATAGGCAGTGCGGCGAAGCGCCGCCCCAATGTCTTCCCCGACTTGAGTTCCGCTGACCAAGCCATGGGGTACCAAAAGTCCGGATGCGCGCCGACGCGGCGCAAATCGAAGGCACCCGGCGAACTTACTTTGTGAATACTGATGAGCTGGGAACTATCTTCGGACATCGTTTTGTTTCCAATCGATGGCCGGAATGTTACCCGATATGGAGGCTAGGAGCGGAATCGAACCGCTGTACGCGGCTTTGCAGGCCGCTGCATGACCACTCTGCCACCTAGCCCTGGGTCAAAAAAAGCGAACCTTAGGCGAAGCCGGGGTTCTTCGGAAACTGGAGCGGGAAACGAGACTCGAACTCGCGACCTCAACCTTGGCAAGGTTGCGCTCTACCAACTGAGCTATTCCCGCGGCGTGCACTCGCCTAAACAGTGGCGCAATTGTAGGGCGGAACCTGCCGGAGTCAAGAAGAACCCGCCGCAGAATGCAGCTAAAGTGTTGAACTATCGCGCATTTCCCGGCTGGGAAGCCGCCGCACGCGGCGCCATGAGGCCACTAAAGCTCCGCGCTGCCGCGCAATTCCGGCCACGCCAGACGCAGGTACAAGACCATCGACCACAAGGTCAGCACTGCGGCGATGGCCGTCAGCACCAGCCCTAGGCTGTAGGTGGGAATGAAGAACAAATCCTCTCTGTACAGTAACAGCGAGAGGCCGACGATTTGCATGATGGTCTTGTACTTCGCCAGAACCGACACCTTGATGCGTCCACGGGCCCCGATCTCGGCCATCCATTCGCGCAACGCCGATACCGCAACCTCGCGGCCGATAATGACGATGGCGGTAATTGCGACGAACCAGCGCGGATCCTTGCTGACGATGAGCACCAGGGCGGCGGCGACAATGAGCTTGTCGGCGACGGGATCCAAGAATGCACCGAGGCGCGACGTCAGGCCCAATTTGCGTGCGTAGTATCCGTCCAGGGTATCGGTGATGCCCGCCAAAGCGAACGCAGCACAGGATGCAGGACCGCCCCAGGGATCAGGCAAGTAATAGAACAACGTCACAATCGCCGGGATCATGGAGATGCGCAGCCATGTCAACGCATTGGGCAAGTTCCAATGCGACGACCGCTTAGTGCCCGGGGTGAAGGTGCTCATAAATGACCTCGGCGAGATCGCGCCCCAGCCCGCGGATTTGCACGAAATCCTCGATGCCGGCTCGCAATATCCCCTGCAATCCGCCGAACTGCTTCAGTAGCTCGCGCCTTTTGACGGGCCCTAAGCCCGGAATGGTTTCAAGTATCGACTGGCTGTGGCGCTTGGCCCGTCTGCGTCGGTGTCCCGTGATCGCGAAGCGGTGCGCCTCGTCGCGCACGCGCTGAATCAGGTGCAAGCTCCTGGAGTCTGGGGCCAGTATAGTGGCCGTCTCCCGGCCCAACAAGAACAGTTGCTCCTGTCCCGGCCGCCGGTCGGCACCTTTGGCGACGCCTATCAAGGCAATTCCGCTGACTCCCAATTCATCCAGCACCTTGGCCGCTTCCGCAAGCTGCCCCTTGCCGCCGTCGATGAGCAGCACGTCGGGAGCGGTGATCTCGCCGTCGCGCACGCGCTTGTAGCGCCGGGTAAGCGCCTGATACATGGCGGCATAGTCATCCCCCGGCTGAATGCCGCTGATGTTAAAGCGGCGATACTCGCTTTTGATCGGACCCTCCTCGCCGAACACGACGCAGGACGCCACGGTGTCCGTGCCGCCGGTATGGCTGATGTCGAAGCATTCGATGCGGTTCGGCGTCTCCGCAAGATCGAAGGCGTCTCGCAAATCCTCCAGGCTGGACTCGATGCTGGCCCGCGCCAGGCCGCGCATGGTCAGCGCCTGCTGCGCATTCTCGCGCATCATCTGCAGCCAGCGCGCGCGTATGCCGCGCACCTGCGATGCGATGCGCACCTTGTGCCCGGAACGCTGCGCCAGAGTCGCCTCGAGCAGGGACATTTCGTCGAATTCCTGCTCGACGATGATTTCGGCCGGCGACTCGCGCTCCAGATAATATTGCGCCACGAACGCCGCCAGAACCTCCGGCGGCTCGGCGAGGGCTGCCTTGGGATAAAAAGTCGTGCTGCCGAGGCTGCGGCCGGCGCGAATGAACATCAACGCGACGCAGTATTCGCCATTGGCCGCGGCGATGGCGATGACGTCGGCGTCGTGATCGATGTCAGCGGTGACCGCCTGTTGCGCTTGAACCGTCTTGAGCTTCGCCAATTGATCGCGCAGCTGCGCAGCCTCCTCGAATTGCAGGCGCTCGGCGGCGGCCTCCATGCGGCTACCCAAGTCCTGCGACACTTCATCATTGCGCCCCTCCAGTACCTTGATTGCGGCGCCCACGTCGCGCGCATAGTTCTCCTTGGAAATGAGCCCCACGCAGGGTGCGGTGCAGCGCTGAATCTGGTACTGCAGGCAGGGGCGCGAACGGTTCGCGAAATAGTTATCGTCGCAATTTCGCAGTCGAAACAGCTTCTGCAGCTGCTGCAAGGTTTCGCGCACCGCGCCGGCGGAAGGGTAAGGCCCGAAGAAGCGCCCCGGTTCCTTGCGCGAACCGCGGTAGAAACTCAGGCGCGGAAACTCGTGCTGAGTTTCGAAATACAGGTAGGGAAAACTCTTGTCGTCGCGCAGTACCACATTGAAGCGCGGCCGGTGCTTTTTGATGAGATTGAACTCGAGCAGAAGCGCTTCCGTATCGGAACTCGTGATGGTGACTTCCATCGCGTTGATCTTGGCCAGCAGCGCCTGAACTTTCGGATGCACATTGCTGGGCTGAAAGTACGAACCCACCCGGCTCTTGAGATTGCGCGCCTTGCCGACGTAGAGAATCTCGCCGTGCTCATCCAGCATCCGATAAACGCCCGGTCGCGCCGGCAAGCTGTCGACGAAGGACTTCGCGTCAAACGGCGCCGCCAGGTCAGTGCTCATCCGGGCCGCTCGGCGAATGCGAGCTCGCGCGCTCTGCCGACGACTTGCTCGAACATTGTCGTCGTGAGCCGGCGGGTCTGGGTGTTGTAGCGGCTGCAATGATAGGAATCCACCAAGACTCGGTCTGCGCCCAACGCATGCTCGGCGGCGTGCGCAAAGCGATACTCGCTGCCCCGCAAACCGCTGGCGCGCAGCACCGCGGCATGCGCGATGGCGCCGAGCGCAAGAATCACTCGGGCGCTGCGGCTATCATCAAGTTCCGCACGAAGAAAGTCGTTGCAAATCTTGATTTCCATGGGTAAGGGCTTATTTGCCGGCGGCAAGCACTTCACTGAATTTGTGATTCGAGCGTCAATCAGTGCCAGCCCGTCATCCACCGCAGTGGAAACCGGGGCGCTGGCCAGCCCAAACTTGTGCAAAGTGGCATACAGCAGTATGCCGGCATGGTCGCCGGTGAACGGACGGCCGGTGCGATTGGCGCCATGCATGCCAGGCGCTAGGCCGACAATCAACAACCGGGCGTTGCGGTCGCCGAAGGACGGCACCGGGCGGCAATAATATGTCGGCTGCTCAATGTGCACCGAGTCGAGAAACGCGGCGAGGCGCGGGCAGCGCCGGCAAGTGACATCGAAAGAACTGTTCATCGGGCAACGTCGGGCCAAGGCTGATATAAAAAACGGGCTACGCGGAATATCCGCGTAGCCCGCCGTCGATCGCGCACGGCATTTGGACTAACCCGAGCGCAACCCAACCTTGGCCCAGTTCAGGGCTGGATCCCGTCAGACTCATTGCGACCGGACAGATTCCGCGCAATTCATCATTAATTATTGGCTGCTGTCCGAGCTCTGCGGGGCCTCGCGACGCTCAATCTCAAGGGGGCGGGAAAGGTTTGCGAGTCAGAATAGCACCTGCACGCTTCGAGGCAAGCCGGGTTTGCAAAAAACCCAGCGACTGCGCGACGTTATTTCGAGTTATAACATGTAACAATATGATTTATATGAGTTCAATAGGATATCAAGAAGACTTGATGATCCGTCGGCGGGCGCCGGCGCGGCGCGCGATCAGCATGGCCAGCTCCAACGCCTGCTCGGCATTCAGGCGCGGATCCACCTGCGACCGGTAGGCACGAACCAGGTCAGCCTCGGCCAGGCCCCGCGCCCCGCCGATACACTCGGTGACGTCCTCGCCGGTGAGCTCTATATGCACTCCGCCCAGCATCGAGCCCTGCTCCTCGTGGATGCGAAACGCGGCTTCGACCTCCCCCAGAATATTGTCGAAGCGACGCGTCTTAACCCCGCCCGAGGTGGTCTCGGTATTGCCGTGCATGGGGTCGCAGACCCACAGTACTTGCGAGCCCGTGGCTCGGACGGCACGGATCATGGCCGGCAGCCGCTGCTCGATGTCCTTGACCCCGAAGCGATGAATGAAGGTCAATCG
>JBDUBO010000132.1:0-9680 GCA_040004115.1 Gammaproteobacteria bacterium
GCTATGCCACTCTCGCGTCGGCTGTTAAAGTTGGTGGGTCGAGTACAGTTCAAGGATGCCACAGATGAGTTCAATGCGCGCGTTCATGCTTGCTGTTGTTGGCGCAATGACGTGTTCGTTCACTGCTATCGCCGCGAGAATTCCGCCATCAATCGACTCCGATCCTGTTCCAGATAAACGGTTCCCGGCGACAATGAGCGTGCTCCATGTCCCGAGCCATGGAGTCACTATTAACGGTGTCGCCTACCTGCCAGTTGGTCCAGGACCTCATCCGGTATTGGTCATTTGCCACGGACTTCCAGGTAACGAGAAAAATCTCGATCTGGCACAGGCTGCGCGACGAGCAGGTTGGGTCGCAGTCACATTCAATTACCGTGGATCCTGGGGCAGTCCGGGTAACTTCAGCTTTGAAGGCAGCGAAGAGGATGCCTTGGCCATGTTGGCATACCTTAGGGACCCGACGACTGCGTTGTCGTTGAGGGTTGACCCGCATCGTATTGTCGTTGCCGGTCACAGCATGGGTGGCGCCATCACCGTGCAAGTGGCGGCGAAGGATCGTGCCCTCATCGGTGCCGTCTTGATATCCGCTTGGGACATGTCGAGCGATGCCTCCGAGAAGCACGACAAACTAGTCTCGGATATGGCCGATGATATGGAAACGCTCGCCGGCGTCACGGCCGAGGGCATGGCCAACGATTTAACGGCGCATGCCGCGGATTTCTCGTTTGCAGCCGCCGCTCCCAAACTTACGGATACGCCGCTGCTGGTGTTAACGTCGGATGACGGCGGCACTGAACGTGCGGACGAGTTAGTTCGAGCCATCCGCGCGAAGGGCGGCCACCGTGTCACCGCCAAACACGTAGCGACCGATCATGCTTGGTCGGACAGGCGCATTGAACTTGAGGCGGATGTAATCACGTGGTTGGCGCAGCTGCACTGAAGAACTCATCACCCCGTCCGAAACAGCAGTCCGCCCGGCAGGGTGAACTGAATGACATCGGCGAACACCTAGTCAAATGGAAGTGACTTGGCATAGCGCCGCCGCTCGGCTGCGTGGTGGCGATGCCTGGGATCACAAGATCCGGCAGAAAATCCGCGATTGCACGCTGTTCATCCCGCTCAAGCGCTCGATTAACAGCCTGCGGCCGAACGACGCTGGCTCAACGGCGGTGCATTGAAGCCTGTGCTTAAACCTTGGTGGCAAAGCTTCTCGGGGCTGTTTCTCTAGATCCGAGCCGTCGCTCCTACAGCCGCTCTTCGCGCCTTCATCGATTTCGAGGTCGCGATTTCCGTAAAGCCGACGTTGCCGGGAGTACACGTTGATACGCGTGCTCGCAATTATGGCCGAGGTTATAGTCAGGACCAGAGATCGCAGGAGATGCAGGACCTTCCCGTTTTGGGCAATTTGGGGATGTTTGCTGCAGACGCAATCGTCCACCGGACGCTTCAGATCCAATTCAATGCCGCTGCGATTATTTTGGCTGCTCCGGTCTGCGCGCATGATCCATGCGCGATCAGTAACCGCTCCGGATTCCACCCCAGCACTTTCTCTAGTGCAGCGCGGGCGGGGCGGCGCTGAAGAAAGCTAGCGCGCCAGTCGCGTGGTGTACTTCCACGCTCACCCACTAGGCCGTCGAGCCGCATGACCATTCCCTTCCAGCCGGAAATATTGGCATCGGAAAAGCGCTGAATCAGGTCGCCGATGATCGCGGTACGTGAGGCACGATGGAAAAATGCTACCTCTGCCATCGCAAATGATCCTCGGAAAACGACCTGATCAATATCTGCCGCCCATGCCGGGCTTGGTTCGTCGCCCAACTCGGCATAGAAGTGCAGCGCGGCTTTCTTGCGAGCGAGGCCAGGCGGCGCGTAAAGTCGTGCAGCGGGCCAATGGTCGGCCCACTCTTGCAGAAATAGATGATGAAGCTTATTCGGTGAGACTATGTAGCGCACCGGCCCGATGGACTGCACGTCGTCGGCCAGCTCTCGCGTGAGGGCAATGGGGGACCACACCCAGACGTCGCCATCTAGGAGACGCGCCACCGCCATGCGTGTGGGATACGGAAAGCCGAAGAACGAAACCGTTGGCCCATCCGCGACGTAAAGAGAGGGTCCGAACTGTTCAAGCATTCCGAAAGCATAGCCCCATTTTTGCTCTTCGCCGCATGTCTGGTGTCGGTACGTACCCGCCATTCTACCCAACCACGTAAACTACCCAGATTCGGAAGTCTCAAGGAGCACAGACGAGGTGCCCGATCAGACCTTGGCGAGGGCACTTCTAATTTCGGCAGCGGCTGTTTCACCCGAGATGATGGCGCCCTCGAACCAGCCCGCTTCGGCTGCCGCGAAATCAGAGCTGGCGAAGGCGAGCCGGTTCGCCATTGACCAAGTAAACGCGGCGTGCGCTTGCGGTTGACCCAGCATGGCAGCCACCCACGTGCCGCGCGAGAACGGATCATTGTTCCAGTCGTGCCAGTCGCAATCAAGAAAGCGGCCCTCAGGAAAGAAGCGCTGGACGGCCAGTTCAACATCCTTCGGAATCTGCGGCTCCCAACCGTTTGCGGCGACTCCGAATCCGACCACAAATGCGGTGCCATCGGCGGCAAGGCGCTCCGAGAACATCCACTCGATGCCGGTGCCGCCACCCGTTACGAGGGTGCCCACAGGCACGCCCTCGACCTTGGCCCAGACCTTGACGGCCCGGCCGAGATTGCCTGCTTTGCGCCCCGCGGACTTGGCGATGGAAAGGGACGGATCGAATGCGATCGCCGCCATGGGATTGAGGCCGGTAGCCACGATCGCCGCACGGGCTGCGATGATCGAGCCATCGTTCAACGTAACGCGGACGCCGTCAGCATCCTGGCTAACGCGGGTGGCGGCAGCGCCAAAGCGGCACAACGCGCCGCCGGCCGCAATCATGCGCGTGGTGAGAGCTTGTACTCCGCCGACCAGTGTATCGGTCCAGACCTCGCACATGCCATCGGGCGTGCCGTCGAAATAGCCGACGCTGTGCAAAATCTCGGTTGCTGGCACGCGAGCCTTGTCGCCATTGCCCGAGACCGCCCACCACGCCGAGATTAATTGGCGGGTCGCTTCCGGGGCGTCGATCATGTCTAGATAGTCGTTGAAGCTGATATCGCCGAAACACCGGCCATGGTGATCCCGGGTAATGCCGGCCTTAATCAGCGCAGAATGGGCGGACATGAGGGCCAAGGCGTGCTCGTGCGCGGAATACTCGGCCGCGGCGATCGGCCAGTCGTCATGCAAGGCGCCATCGCGGAACCAGCGCCGCGCAACAACCGGATGACGGGGCCGCAGTTCGATCCGGTGCTTCTTGCAGAGCCCGCGTATGCGGTGCTGCCATGGGGTAATCCAGGCGCCGCCGAATTCCATTGGTTCCGCGTCGTTAGCGAAGGCCCGTGTGAACCCGCGGCCGCCCGCTCTGCCGCGGGCCTCGACTGTTATGGTATTCAATCCGCAGGCTGACAGACACTCTCCGGCGGTCGCCCCAGCAAGACCCGCCCCGATGATGACCACGTCGTAGCCGGAATCCAGATTGTTGGTCACAGAGCCGCCATTTGTTGCATTGAATAGCGTTGGAATTAAGCCAACTCCCGGATTGGGTCCAGTTTGTGACCCGACTACTTGCGCGACAGCGTCGCCTCGAGGACGGCCTGCGCCAGGGAGTCGGGTTGGTAGTGGTCGCTTGATGGCGTCAGTCCTAGCCGCACAATGACGAGTTGGCGCGAGCGAATGATGGCCATGCTTTGGCCGTCGTGGCCTTCCAACCAGAAGGTGTCGGGTGGGATGCCGTAAGCGGTGTCGGGATTCTTGCCGGGTTGGATGGCACCGGCGCCCCAGAGCCAGACGAGACCTTGTCCATATTCGCCGCCGGATGCCGCAACGGGGGTCGCCATCATGGCGACATAACCGCGCGGGAGCATTTCTTGTCCGCGCCAGATTCCGTCTTGCACGAGGAACTGACCATAGCGGGCCCAGTCGCGGGCGGTGGCATACATATAAGAGGAGCCGACGAGGGTGCCGTATTCGTCGGTCTCCATGGTGGCGCTGGTCATGCCGAGGGGCTCGAACAGCTTTTCTGCGGGGTACGCCGCGGCGAGGCTGCCCGCTGCGTCCTGAACAATGCGCGACAGAATATTTGCCGAACCGCTCGAGTAACTCCAGAAGGAGCCTGGTGGGTGAGCGAGCGGCTGAGCACGCGCGAATCCGGCAGCGTCGCGTTCCAAGTACAACATGCGAGTGACGTCGGAGACGGCGCCGTAGGCTTCGTTGAATTGCAGGCCGCTGGACATGGCAAGAAGGTCGGCAATGCGAATTTTGTCGCGGCCGTCGCCCGCGGGCCAGCCGGCGGATTGATCGAGCGTGAGCCTTCCATCCTTCACGAGAATGCCGACTAGGCCGGCGAGAACGGACTTGGTCATGGACCAGCCGAGCAGTGGTGTGGCGGCGGAGAAGCCGGCGGTGTAGCGTTCGGCGACAATGCGGCCGTGATCGACCACGACAATGGCGCGCACGCCGGGCCCGGCTAGGCTGTCGTCGGCGAGGATGCGGTCGAGTGCACTGGTGGTGCCGACGGTGTTGCCGTCGGGCCAGAGTTCGTTGGCGGTCGCGACGGCGGTCGCGGTGGACGAGCGGCCAGACATCGAAGTTGCGATGTGTGGCGCGGATATGCTGGCGTGAGTGGCGAAGTCGAGATCGCCGTCGGGGACGGCGGCGCAGCCGACGCCGGGCCGCGCGACGGCGAGGCCGTCGCCAATGAAGCCGAGCAGACCGGCGCGTACTACTCGGTGCTCTCGGTCGACAGAGACGCGCATCAGGCGCAGCAGTGCGATGCCGGGTGCCTGAACGTCGGAGCGAAGGACCCCTTCGGGATCGCGGTCGGCGAGAAATACATTGGAGCAGACGATCTTGGCGGAGTAGTTGGCGCCGACTCGCAGGATGTCGAGCGGCTTGATCCAGAGCGCGATGAGCAGCACGGCCAGCAGTAGGACGAGTGCGACGGCGACGCGGAAGAGCAGCCTGAGAAATCTGATGGTCAGACGGCGCTCCACTTCATGACAGCTACTCCAAGCGTGACGGCGGCGAGCAGTTTAACCCAAGCACGCGAAGGGGTAGCTTCGAAACGCGCGGCAATCGCGGCACTGCTGGACTGATGGGTGGGATGTGCCCGAAGATAGGTCATGAACAAAATACAGCTGTTGCAAACTACCTATGTACTCGCCGGTGTGCTCGCGGGCTGCGGCGTTTGGGCGGGGTCGACAAATAGCGGGGTGGCGGCCAGCGGGGGCAAGGCGGCGGCAGCGAATGGCGGCGCGCGGACGGGTAGCAGCGCGGGGTCGAGTGTCGCGGCCAAAGCGGTGCCTGGCAAGTCGGCGGCCGACAGTCAATTCGAGCAATTGGTGGATGACTTCGTCTTCGGCACGTTGGCGTTGTCGCCGACGAGCGCGACTGGGGTTGGCTACCACGAGCATCGCGGCGTACAGCTCGATGACTTGCTGGATGATTTCAGTCCGGGCGGCATTGCGGCCTCGCAAGCCTTCCTGCACGACATGGAGGGGCGGATCGGGCGGCTGGACTCGGCGTCGCTGGATGCGGAGCAGAAGGCCGACATCGACATCATGCATGATGCGCTGGGTGCGTCGCGCTTGGAGCTGGATGAGATCCAGGGGTACCGGCATAACCCGACGATGTATGTGGAGCTGGTGGGCAATGGTTTGTACACGCCGTACGTGCTGCAGTACGCGCCGGCCGTCGACCGATATCGGCACATCATCAACCGCTTGAACAAGATTCCTGACGTCATTCGGCAGGCAGAGGCGAATCTGCAGGATTCTCCGGACATCTGGAATCACGTAGCACGCGAAGAAAATGCGGGCAATGTCGCGCTCATCGATACGACCTTGCGGGCGGACTGCCCACCTAACTTGCGCATGCGCTACGACCAGTCCGCTGCCGCTGCGGTCGCGGCATTGAATGAATTCAACCGATGGCTTGAAGACAACCTGGCGGAGAAGAAGAGCGATTGGAGGTTGGGGAAGGAGAGATACGCGAAGAAGTTCCGCTTGGTGCTGGCGACCGGCAAGACGCCGGAGGCGTTGCTGGCGGAAGCGGAGGCGGATCTCGTCAAGGTGCGGGCGGAAATTGCGCGCTTGGCGGCGCCGAAGACGGTGGAGCAGGCGCTCGCGGATGTGGCGCGGCAGCATGCGACAGCGGCGACTTTCATTCCGTCGGCAAAACAAGCGTTGGCGACTGCGACGGCTTTCGTCAAGGCAAAGGACTTGTTGACGTTGCCGCCGAACAGCAACTTGGAAGTGATCGAGACGCCGGCGTTCATGCGCGGGGTGTATGGGGTCGGGGGCTTCAATTCGGCACCGGCGCTGGAGCCTAAGCTGGGGGCGTTTTTTTGGGTGACGCCGATTCCGAGTAACTGGCCGCAGACGCGCGTGGACTCGAAGCTGCGCGAGTACAACGAGTCAGGAATGCAGCATCTGACCGTGCATGAGGCCATGCCGGGTCACTATGTGCAGGCGGAGTATGCGAACGAGGTGCAGCCGCGCTCTCGGCGCCTGCTGCGAGAGATCTTCGGCAACGGGCCGTATGTGGAAGGTTGGGCGGTATACATGCAGCAGCTGATGGCTGAGCAGGGCTACTTGGGTGATACACCGGGATATCGGCTGACGCTGCAAAAGCAACTGCTCAGGGTACTCGCGAACACGATATTGGACGTACGCATGCAGACCATGGGGATGACCGACGGGGAAGCCGTGGATCTCATGATCAGGAGCACGTATCAGGAGACGGAAGAAGCTACGGCCAAGCTGCAGCGCGCCAAGCTGTCTTCGTGCCAGCTGCCCACGTACTACGCGGGGTACAAGGGCTGGTTGGCGGTGCGCGAGCATGTTCAGGCAACGCGTGGGGCGGCGTTCAATTTGAAGGAGTTTCACGAGGCTGCGCTCAAGCAGGGGGCGATACCGCTGCCGGTGCTGGATAGGCTGCTGCAGTAGCGGCGGGGAATTGTCACTGGCAGGTGCGTTGCCGGGGAAACGTGGAAATGCAGTATTTACCTTATTTTAGCGGGGAGACAGCGGCGCGGACGAAGGGGTAGGATTGGCCAAGGCCGATTTCGGAGGATGTCATGAGTGTGACCACGTTTCCGGAGCGAACGCGAATCAGCGTCGATCGCTACGAGAAGATGATCGCGACCGGCGTGCTGACCAAGTACGACCGCGTCGAACTGATCGACGGGGACATGCTCAATATGCCTGGGATCGATCCGCCACATTCTTCCATCACGGCTCACCTAATCAAGTTATTCGTGCTAGCCGCGTGCTGGTCGAAGTGTCCGGCAGCAGCTTACGCTACGATAAAAGCACCAAGCGCAACTTGTACGCCCGGTATGGGGTGGCCGAGTACTGGGTGATCGATGTGCAGGGCGGGCGAATTTTCATTTATTCCGAGCCGGCCGAGGATGGCTACCGGCAGGTGGCGGCATGCGCCGGTGACGAGTTGGTGGCGTCGCGGGCGCTGCCGGCGATTCAAATCCGGGTGGGATCGCTGTTCCGCTGAGGCATTTCGAGGTGTCGCGGTCGCTGCTTTCCCGGCATATACTGGTTCGAACCTAATCGAAAGTTGAGGCTACCCCCCATGAATGCGAGTCTAAGACCTGTCCAGGCCGCGGCTGACGCTCAACACCGCGCGCGAATCGATCTGGCGGCGTGCTATCGATTGGCGGATCGCTTCGGGCTGAACGAGGGCATCGACAATCATTTGACGATGCTGGTACCGGGACATACGGACCGATTTTTATTGGCGCCGTTCGGCATGCATTGGTCGGAGGTGAAGGCGAGCGATTTTTTGGTTGTGGATTTCAAAGGGAAGGTGTTGAGCGGGCAGGGGGCGGTGGAGGACACCGCGCTGTACATTCATCAGCCGGTGCATCGCTTGTCGCCGCAGGGGCGCTGTGTGCTGCACACGCATATGCCATACGCGACGGCGTTGTGCATGCTGGAGAATCCGCGATTGGAAATGGCGGTGCAGAGCGCGCTCGGGTTCTACAATGACGTGGCCTACGATCCTGGGTACAACGGTTTTGCCTTCGATGAGACTGAGGGTGAACGCCTGGCACGGGCACTTGGCGAGAAGTCGGTGCTGATGATGGGGAATCACGGGGTGTTGGTGGTGGGCAATAACATCCCGCTGGCATTCGAGAGGCTGTACTTTCTGGAGCGTGCAGCGCAGGCGCAGGTGCTGGCATTGTCGACGGGGCGGCCACTGAAGATTATCCCGGAGCCGATCATCAAAATGACGGTGGCGCAGTTATCGGCGGGCGGCAGCGTCGGTGGCCGTGATCGCGCGGAGCTGCACTTCGATGCCTTGAAGCGCGTGCTCGATCGCAGCCTGTCGGATTACGCGAGCTGAATCCGCCCGTTGCAGCGGCGATAGATCCGGCGCGGGCCGCGCGCAGCCCCATCGTTTTCATGATGGCGGCGCTGCTGTTCATCAATTATGTCGATCGCGGTTCTTTGTCCACCGCGGCGCACCTGGTGCAGGGGGATCTGGGCTTAAGTTACACGCAGATGGGGATACTGCTGTCGGCGTTCTCGTGGACTTATGCGTGGACGCAAATTCCCGTGGGCTGGCTGGCGGAGCGCTACGGCGCACACCTAATCCTGGCAGCGGGGCTGGCGTTGTGGGCGACGGCCACGATACTGATCGGATTTGCACACTCGTTCGCGATGCTGCTGGTGCTGCGACTGCTGCTCGGCTTGGGAGAAAGCGCGGGATTTCCCGGAGTAGCCAAGATACTGGCGGCAATTGTGCCCGCCAAGGGTTTGGGCACGGCGAACGGCATCATTGCACTCGGGTATTTGTCCGGCCCGGTAGTGGGCACTCTGGCCGGGGGCTTGTTGATGGCGAGCTTCGGCTGGCGCTCGGCGTTCTGGGTGTTCGGCGGCTTGTCGCTGCTGTGGCTGTTGCCGTGGTCGCGGGTGGCAGGGCAGGTGCGCACGGCGGTGCGCGACAGTAAAGAGGAGTCGCCGACCTGGTGGATGATTCTGAAACAGCCGTCGCTGTGGGGCACGTCGCTGGGACTGTTCTCCACCAACTATGTGTTCTACTTCATGCTGGCGTGGCTGCCGTCGTATTTGCAAACTGAGCGCGGCTTCTCCATCACCGACATGGCGTGGGTGGCAACCAGTGCGTACATGGTGAATGCGTTGAGCGCGTTCCTCGCCGGATGGGGAATCGATAAATATCTGGCGCGCGGCGGATCGGCTAATGCCGCCTATAAATCGGTGATGGCGGTGGCGCACGTCGGCTCGGTGATTTGTATGCTGGCCATGGCGTTGGGCTCGCCGAAGACGGCGCTGGTGAGTTTGTTCGTCTACCAATCGCTATGCGGAGCTTCGTCGCCAGGGGTGTATGCGATGAGCGAGATTTTGGCCGGGCCCCCCGCCTCCGGTCGATGGGTGGGGATTCAGAATTCGCTGGGCAATCTGCCCGGCATTATCGCGCCGTGGCTCACGGGCTATATCATCCAGAGTACCGGGCATTATACGAATGCCTTCGTGGTGTCGGCGGGGGTGAGCTTGCTGGGGTTGATCGGCTGGATAGGGATGGTGCCGCGGCTTAAGGAGCTCGATTGGCAGTACGTGGCGGCG
>JBDUBO010000041.1:0-30594 GCA_040004115.1 Gammaproteobacteria bacterium
CGGCGGCCGGCGACCCGGCGGCCGGCGCCCCGGTGGCAGGACTCGCAGCAAATCCTTGAGCAAGCGGCAGCGCGCTGAGGCATACGGCGGTGGCCAAGAATAAGAATCGCTTGCTCATGGGGGGCGAGGATACCGCCGACCGGCACGCGCACCGATGAAGCGCGGATGAAACTTGCTTAACGTTTGTCTGGGTCGAGGTGCCGGCGTGCCAGGGCCAGGTAGTGACCTTCATCGGCTGGCCTGCCCGCGCGCTGCGCCTGCCACAGGGTTTCGCCGAGGGCTTCCATCAGCGCATGCTCGGCGCGGTGCAGGTCGCCGTAGCGGGCCTGCAGCAGACGGTGCAGTTCGCGCACTCCGGGTGGCCGGTCGATTGACACTTGGTCGCGCACCGCAAGATGCAAGCCCATATGTAAAAATGGATTTTCAACGCCGCTTGCGCTCGATTCAAACGCAACGGCAGCGTCCGCATCCGCGACGATGGCCTGGTACTCTGGGTGCACGCCTATGACATCGGCAATCATGGCCTCGAGCGGCGTCAACGGGGCCTTTGCCAGGTGCTTGCGCCACGCGTCCGTATAGCTGCGGCGCAATTCTTCACGGCTATGGGAATTAAATTCAGGCATGAGTCTTGTGGCGATACTCGCACAGGTCCGCGATGATGCAAGTGAGGCAGGCCGGATTGCGCGCCTTGCAAATGTAACGACCGTGCAGAATCAGCCAGTGATGGGCATCCGGCAAGAATTCGGTCGGCACGAATTTCAACAGCTTCTCCTCGACCACCCGCACCGTCTTGCCGGGAGCCAAGCCGGTGCGATTGGCGACCCGGAATATATGCGTGTCCACCGCGATGGTCGATTCGCCGAAAGCCGTATTCAAGATGACATTGGCCGTCTTCCTGCCGACGCCCGGGAGGCGCTCCAGTTCCTCGCGCGAGGACGGCACGGCACCGCCGTGCTGCTCCAGCAACAGATGGCAGGTTGCAATGATGTTCCTGGCCTTGCCGTTGTACAGACCGATCGACTTGATATAGGTCGACAGTCCTTCGACCCCCAGTTCGAGGATTGCCGCCGGCGTGTTTGCAACGCGAAACAACCCGGCAGTGGCCTTGTTGACGCTCCTGTCGGTGGCCTGTGCCGACAGAATCACCGCGACCAGGAGTTCGAACTGGGTGCTGTAATTCAATTCAGTGCGCGGCGCAGGGTTGGCGGCGCGCAGCCGCGTAAAAATGCTGCGGCGCCTGGCCTCGTTCATCGATCGGCGCGGCGCGGCGCGGCAGCTTTCTTCGCATCGAGAGCACGCTGCCTCTCGAAGTCCAAAGCTCGCAGCCGCGCACCATGCGCGTCGAACCTTGCGCGATTGATCATGGGCTGGTTCGGCGCGGGCGACGGTCCCGGCCTCATTTCGATACAATCTACAGGACAGGGCGGCAGGCACAACTCGCAACCCGTACAGCACTCGACCAGCACGGTGTGCAGGTATTTTCCGGCGCCGACGATGGCGTCCACCGGGCAGGGTGCGAGGCAGCGCGCGCAGCCTATGCAGCGGGCCTCATCGATCCAGGCGACGCGCGGCGGACCTTCCACACCGTTGATGGCATTCAATGCACGTACCGGCTGATCGAGGAGTTGCGCCAGGGCCGCGATGGTGGCGCTGCCTCCGGGCGGGCATTGATTGATTTGCGCCTCGCCGCGCGCAATCGCTTCGGCATAGGGCCTGCATGCTGCGTAGCCGCATCGCGTGCACTGCGTCTGCGGCAGCAGCGCGTCGATGCGCGCCACGATGTCGGGCGCTGAAACGCCGGTCATGCTGCGCCGATCATGCTGCGCCCGGCACGCTATTTTACGCGCATGCCGGGAGCCGCGCCGGCATCGGGCGATAACACGAAAACGTCCTTGCCGCCGGGTCCTGCGGCCAACATCATTCCCTCCGACATGCCGAAGCGCATTTTTCGCGGCTCGAGATTTGCCACCACCACGATGAGCCGGCCCACCAAGGTGGCCGGATCGTAGGCTGCGCGAATGCCGGCAAAGATTTCCCGCTCGCCGAGCTCACCTACATCGAGTGTCAATTTCAAGAGCTTGTCTGCTCCGTCCACCAGCGAGGCCCTCAGCACCTTGGCCACGCGAAGCTCGACCCGCAGGAAGTCATCGATGGAAATCATATTGCCCTCCACGGCCGCCGCCGCGGCCAAGCTGGCGGAATCCGAGGTCACGGATGCAAGCGTGGGCGCCGCAGCGTCCCCTTCCGGCTGCACCATGCGCGCTACGGCCTTCGGATCGAGGCGCGTTGCCAGCGCCTCGTACGGGCGAATCACACTGCCGAGCAAGGGAGTCGCGGCGCTGGCCCAGTCCCAACTCGTCTCCTGGAAGAAGCGCAGCGACTTTGCCGCCATGTCCGGCAGCACCGGCTGCAAGTAAATCATCAGCGCGCGAAATAGATTCAGTCCCTGGGTGCAAATGTCCTGCACCTCCGCAGCCTTGTCGGGCTGTTTCGCCAACGTCCAGGGCTTGTGCAAATCGATGTACTGATTGGCACGATCGGCGAGCGCCATGATGTCGCGAATAGCGCCGGCCGTGTCGAGACTCTCGTAGGCCGCCGCCAGCCCATCACCGGCGGCCGCGAAGGCGGCGTAAAGCGCTGGGTCTGGTAGCTTGCCGCTCAGGGTGCCCGCGGCACTTTTGGTAATGAATCCGGCGCACCGGCTCGCAATGTTGACCAGCTTGCCGACGATGTCCGAATTCAGGCGCGTGCTGAATTCATCCAGATTCATGTCGATGTCGTCTATCCCCGAGCTTAGCTTGGCGGCGAAATAGTAGCGCAGATATTCGGGCGAAAAACTCTCCAGGTAGCGTCGTGCGGTAATGAAAGTCCCGCGCGATTTGGACATTTTCTGGCCGTTGATGGTCACGAAACCGTGCGCGTGTACGGCGGTCGGACGGCGCATGCCTACGCCCTCAAGCACCGCCGGCCAGAACAGGGTGTGAAAATACAGAATGTCCTTGCCAATGAAGTGATGCATTTCGGCGCCCGAACCGGCGGCGAGAAAATCATCGAAATTAAGGCCGGTGCGCTTGCACAACTGCGTGAAACTCGCCAAATAGCCGATGGGCGCGTCGAACCAGACGTAGAAATACTTTCCCGGTGCATCGGGTATTTCGAAGCCGAAGTAGGGAGCGTCGCGCGAGATGTCCCAATCCCGCAAGCCCTGCTTAAACCATTCCTCCAGCTTGCGGGCGACGCTGTTCTGAGTGGCACCGCTGCGCACCCACGTGCTCAAGGATTTCTCGAATGCGCTCAATCGGAAGAAATAGTGTTCGGACTCGCGCCACACGGGAGCGGTGCCGGTGACCACGGAGATGGGATTCTTGAGGTCGGCGGGCGTGTATGTAGAGCCGCAGTTTTCGCACGAGTCGCCGTACTGATCGGCCGTGCCGCACACCGGGCAAACGCCTTTGACGTACCGGTCCGGCAGGAACATCTTGGCCTGTTCGTCATAGGCTTGGCGCACGCTGCGCCTGTCGATGTAGCCCGCCTCGCGCAGCGCCACATACATGCGGTCGCAGAGCTCCTTGTTCTCCGCGGAGTGCGTGGAGCCGAAATTGTCCAGCCCGATCAGCATGTCGGCCAGGTCTTGCCGATGTTCGATATTGACCCGGGCGATCAGCTGTTCCGCAGTGATTCCCTCGGACTGAGCCTTGAGCATGATGGGCGTGCCATGGGTATCGTCGGCGCAGACGTAGTGGCATTCATGGCCGCGAAGCTTCTGGAATCGCACCCAAATATCGGTCTGAATGGCCTCGAGAATGTGGCCCAAATGCAGAGGGCCATTCGCGTAATAGAGCGCACTGGTGACAAGAATTCGGCGGCGTTGGTTCATGTCAAATTATGCCACGCCCGCGCGCATTGGTGGGTCGGGGCGGCGTCGCCATGATCCGAGGCGGCAGGTGAGCGACCCCCGTCACGGTCGCGCCGATTCTTACGAAGCTTCTCGGAACTGTTCGAACCGGGACTTGTTGATGGCTTTTTTGAAGGCTTCTTTGCCGTTAATTTGTCGAGAATCCATCAGCGCTTGGATCGCCGTGTCCATCAGCCGCATGCCGACGGCGCCGCCGCTTTGCATGGCGTTTTCCAGTTGATCCATCTTGCCTTGCCGGATCAGGTTGGCGACGGCAGGCGTGTTGATCAGGATTTCGAGAGCGGCGACGCGGCCCTGTTTGTCGGGTTGGGGGATGAGCTGCTGGGATACCACGCCGCGCAGGCTGGTTGAGAGCATGGTTCGCACATGAGGCTGCTTGTCGGCCGGGAACGCGTTCACCAAGCGATCGACCGTGGCAGCGGCACCGTTGGTGTGCAGGGTGCCCATCACCAGAATGCCCATCTCGGCCGCGGTCACCGCAATGCTCATGGTTTCCAAGTCGCGAAGCTCGCCCACCAGAATGACATCGGGATCCTCGCGCAGTGCGGATAGCAGTGCGCTCGAGAACGAGGTCGCGTGCACGCCGATCTCGCGCTGGCTGATCAGGCAGTTCTTGCGCAAATGCACGAACTCGATAGGATCCTCGATGGTAAGAATATGGCCTTTTTCTCGCGAGTTGATGTCGTCGATCATGGCCGCCAGCGTAGTGGACTTGCCCGAACCGGTCTTGCCCGTCACCAGGATCAAGCCACTGTTGATCTTGCACAGATTCATCACGGCTTCCGGAAGCTTCAGTTCCGCCGCCGACTTGGCTTTGGACGGAATCGCCCGAAATACTGCGCCCATCCCGTTCAATTGGCGCATCACGTTGACGCGGAATCTGGCGACATTGGGAATGCTGTAGGCGAAATCGGTGCCATCCCTGGACTCGAATCGTTCGACCGACAGTTTTGGCATGATTTCGTACAGCGTCGTTTTGACCATTTCGGCGACCAGCGGCTCGGCGCTCAGGGCCTTCAGTTCGCCGTACTGCCGCACGCGAGGCGGATCGCCCGCCAGGAAGTGCAAGTCCGATCCATTGCGTTCCAGCACTTGGTTCAAAAAAATGTCGATGGCCGGCACTTAAGACTCTCTCAATGGTTCGCGGGTTCGGGCGCGGCTACCGGCGCACCGGACACGTCGGTGACGAAACGCTGGAACTGGCGCTTGTCATTCGCATAACTGTAGGCGTGCTCCGGATCGACTTCCTTGGCGGCGATTGCCGCGAGCAGTGCCTGATCCAGCAACTGCATGCCGTATTCCTTGCCCATCTGCAGCTGGCTGGGAATTTGGTGCGACTGATCGGTCATGATGAGCTTGCCGATGGCCTTGGTCAGCACCATGATTTCGCAGACTGCGCGCCGCGCCCGTTGATCGGGGCTCTTGATCAGCACCTGGGTGATGACGGCGATCAGACTTTGCGCCAGGAAGCTCTTGGTCTGCTCCCGCTCTTCGGTGGGCAGCGCATCGATGATGCGATCGATGGTCTTGGTGGCGCTGGTCGTGTGCAGGGTACCGAGCACCAGGTGTCCGGTCTCCGCTGCGGTCATCGCCATGGAAATGGTTTCCGCATCGCGCAATTCGCCGACCAAGATGACGTCCGGGTCCTCGCGCATGGCTGCACGCACGCCCTCGGCGAACGAGGGCAGGTGCGTGCCCAACTCGCGCTGGATCACCTGGCTGGTCTTGCTGCGGTGAACGAATTCGATCGGATCTTCCAGGCTGATGATATTGAGCGCGCGCGTTGAATTAAGGTAATCGATCATGGCCGCCAGAGTGGTCGACTTGCCGGTGCCGGTGGAACCCGTCACCAGAATCATTCCCTGGTGGTAGTCGCAGAGCTTGCGCACGATAGGCGGCAAGCCCAACTGCTCGATGGTCGGCATCGTCGTGGGGATGGAGCGGAAAGCTGCCCCCATGCCGGTTTCCTTGCGGAATACATTAACCCGGAAGCGGCCGCCCTCCGTCGACACATACGAAAAGTCTATGTCATTGCCCTCACGCAGTTGCTTCATCTGGTTCTGCGTCAGGACCTCGGTGATGTAGCCTTCGAGTTCCGCCTCACCCAGATCGCGAAACTTGATGGGCATGAGATCGCCCTGCATGCGCAGCATCGGCGGCACTCCGACCGCCAGGTGCAGGTCCGAGCAGCCTTGGGCCACGCCTAGCTTCAGGAACGCGTCGATTCTTGCCATAACGCGTAAGGCTACCTGTAAGCACCTGGATTTTCGAGTGTTTGGAGCTCAAACGAGCCATAAACGTGAGCTACGTCAACCGTTATAGGAATTTTTCGAGGGACAGGCGCAGTTCGTCCATGCTTTGCGCGCGCTTGGTCTTGTCCAAGGACATGCATTTCATGACTAAATTATTCAATTCCAACGGCAAATCTTTGTTGATGTCGATGGGCGGGCGCGCCTTTCCCTGGACGTGCTGGTACATGACGGACATGTGATCGCCGCGGGAATAGGGTGGTACGCCGCTGAACATCTCGTACAGAATGACGCCCAAACTGTAGATGTCGGCCCGTTCATCGACCTTCTTGCCCAGGATCTGCTCGGGCGCCATGTACTTCGGCGAACCTATGACGTAGCCGGTCTTGGTGAGCTGGGTATCGCCTTGGGTTTGCGCCGCAGCGACGCCGAAATCCACGATTTTCAGCAATCCGTCGTTATCGATCAATATGTTAGCGGGCTTCAAATCCCGGTGCACGATGCCCGCCTGATGCGCGACCGCCATGCCGGTGGCGATGTCGATGCCGAATTTGACCGCGCGCTTGAGCGCGACCGGCTTTTCGTTGACGATCTCCCCGCCCAGGGTGTGGGAGGGGAAGTACTCCATCGATATGGCGTAGTTGCCCTTGATATATAGGAAGTCGTAGATGCGGATGACGTTCTTGTGCGTGATCTTGCGGCTGTAGCGCAATTCGTGCACGAAGCGTTTCATCATCTCCTCGTCCGCGGACACGTTGGCGTTCAAGAATTTGAGGATCAGCCGCTCTTCGACCACAGTGTCTTCCATCAGCAATACCGTGCCGAATGCGCCCTTGCCGATTTTCTCGATGAACTTGTAGCGGCCTTCGATGATGTCGCCGGATTTCAAGGTGGCGATATCGAGCTTTCCCGCCTGGATCTCGGCATCCGCAACGACTTTGGCGAGATCCTGATTATCGATGAGCAGTGTCTTGGCCGGTTCCTGCATTTTTTCGGCGCGCTGGTTGGCGGCGAGCTGCTGCGTCGAAAACCGGTTGTCCAACTCCGTCATGGCGCGGGCAATCGCTTGACTGATGGTGGCGTCGGCGTTGCTTGCCACCGCCTGCAAGCGCAGGCGGATCGTGTCCGCGCGCCTTTCGTCCGCCAACTTGGCCAGAGCCGCAATCGTTTCCGCCTTGATCTCGTTTTCCGTTCTGGTGAGCATGGGGAGCAGGTACTCGACGCACTTTTGATCGCCGATCTTGCCGATGGCGCGGATGACGGTTGGCATCGACTTCGCCTGGCCGGTGCTCAGCATTTCGATGAAACGTGGCAACGCCTTGGTGCTGCCGATCTCCGCAAGCGCATCCACGGCGCGTTCGCTCACCCACCAGTCCGTGTCCTTGGTGGCGTCGATCAATTGTGCGACAGCGCGCTCATCCTTAGTCTGATTCAGGATTTCAATGGCCGCGCGGCGAATGTCCTGATTCTCGTCCTTGATCAGAGTAAGCACGGCATCGACGACGCGCGGACCGCCGATCTTGCCCAGCGCATCCGCGGCCCGGGTGCGCACCCACCAGTCGCTGTCGGCGATCACTTCTAGCAGGTACTTGACTGATTTCGAGGTACCGACGATGTTCAACACTTCGACGGCGGCGCGCCGGGCGTATTCGTTCTCGTCCTTGAGCACCTCGACGAGGTACTTGATGGTGTCGGGGTGGTTGGCGTGCACGACGACGTCGACTGCCTTGTTCTGCACCTCGATTTCCGGATCGCGCAGCATGCCGCACAGGACGGCAATGTCGAACGGCCCGTCCATGCGGGACAGCGCCGACAGTGCTGCGGAGCGGATCAGTTTGCTGGGGTCTTTCAACTGCTTTTGCACGGCTTCCTGCACTTTGGGCGCATTGAAGCGGGCCAGCACATTGATGATGTGCAGCCGGGCTACGGGATCCTTGCCTTCGATTCTCGCGATCAAATCGTCGATCGAGGACTCATCGGCGATCTCGGCGATGACCTTGAACAAGCCGGCCCTTTCATTGGGTTCCTGCGCATAGGCGGCGTTCAGCAGTTCGCGCACCGTGAAGCGGGATTTTTGCGCCGCTATGACATCGAGTATGGCCTGCCGCGGCATGTCCGGTTTGTTCAAGGCGTCGAGCAGTGCACCCGGCGGATAGTTCTTGCTCGACGACAGCGCCCAGGCAATGCCGGACATGGCACGGCCGTTGGATTCCGCCATGGTCTTGAGCAAAAGCGGCAGGGATTTTGCGTCGATCAAACGCGTCAGCGCCTCGACGTACGCCAGGGTCTCTTTCTTCTCGGCAGTCGTCAGGGCATCGACGATGGGCTCAATGGCACTCGGGCCCAGAGCGACCAGTTTTTCCAAGGCCTTTTGCGCCAGGGGGCTGCCTGGATTGCCGCTGGATTTAACCTCAGCGATGAGCCGATCGGCACGGTAGTTGGCGAATAAACTCATTCGGTGCCTTCAAGTTGCACATCCCTTGGCAGCCGCCCATGATCACCGTCAATTGGGGGGGGGCGCCGTGGTCTCGATTTACGACACAAGATTATGCCACACCGCACGCACTTGTCCGCCTGCGGTACAATAAGCCACTCATATGACTCAAGATACCGCCGCGGAAAACGCGATTCGCGAACACCTGCTCACTTATATCGATCCCTATCTGACTCAATCCCTGGCGGATGCCAAAGCTGTGTCGTCCGTCACATTGGCGGGGGGCGTAGTGGCGGTGGAACTCGTCCTGGGCTTTCCCTGCGGCGACTATGTTGCCGAGCTCAAAACCGCATTGCAGAGCCATCTTGGGCCACTGCTGGGAGCGGCCCGCCTGGACCTCAAGCTGCGGGCGAATATCACGCCGCATGCCGTGCAGCGGACGCTCAAACCCCTTGCAAGCATCAAGAACATCGTCGCCGTGGCCTCGGGCAAGGGCGGAGTGGGAAAATCGACGACGGCGGCGAATTTGGCGCTGGCTTGGGCGGCACAGGGCGCCAAAGTCGGGTTATTGGACGCTGATATTTATGGCCCCAGCCAGCCGCTGATGATGGGTTTGGCCGGCGCCAAGCCGGTCAGTGCCGACGGCAAGCACCTGACCCCCCTGCGCGCGCACGGCGTTGAAGTCATGTCCATCGGTTTCATGATCGATCAAGAACAGCCTATGGTCTGGCGCGGGCCGATGGTAACCCAGGCCATGACGCAACTGCTGGGCGACACGAACTGGGGCGAGCTCGATTACCTCGTCGTCGATATGCCGCCGGGTACCGGCGATATCCAGCTGACGCTGGCACAACGGGTTCCCGTGAGCGGTGCGGTCATAGTCACGACCCCGCAGGACATTGCGCTGCTGGACGCACGCAAGGGCCTCAAGATGTTCGAGAAGGTGGAGGTTCGGGTGCTCGGCGTGGTGGAAAACATGAGCATGCATGTGTGCAGCCAATGCGGCCACGTCGAACATGTGTTCGGCAGCGGCGGCGGCGCGCGTATGGCGGCGCAATACGATGTGCAATTACTGGGTGAGCTGCCCCTGGATATTCGCATACGCGAGGATGCGGACAGCGGTTCGCCCACGGTAATTTCCGAACCCGACAGCGTCCGTGCCAAGGCCTATTTTCAGATGGCGCGGCGCACCGCCGCGCGCTTGGCGACTTTGAACAAGGATTACAGCCGGGCATTCCCCAAGATCACGGTGGAAGCGACCTAGTGAGCATCAAGAGCGATAAATGGATACGGCGCATGGCGAAGGAGCACGGCATGATCGAGCCGTTTGCGCCCGAGCAGGTCAGAATGAGCAATGGCCACAAAATCGTGTCTTACGGCACGTCGAGCTATGGTTATGACGTGCGTTGCGGGGAAGACTTCAAAATCTTCACCAACATCAATTCGACCATCGTCGATCCGAAGAACTTCGACGAGAAGTCCTTCGTGGATTTCAAAGGATCGGTGTGCATCATTCCGCCGAATTCCTTCGTGCTCTCGAGCACGGTGGAGTTTTTTAGGATTCCGCGCAGCGTCCTGACGGTCTGTTTGGGCAAATGTGTCACGGGCGACACTCGGGTCGTGGATGCGGACACCGGCGCGTATGTGCCGATCACCGAGATGCGATTCGGCAAATCGACGCTGGCTCTGGATGATTGGCGGCTCAAGGCGGCCAAGGTGTCAGCGTTCATGCCGCAGGGGCGGAACCAGGTCTTCGAACTTCGCACGCGCGCCGGGCTGCGCATTCGCGCGACCGCGAATCATCCCTTTCGGCAGTTGAAAGGGTGGGTGCCCTTGAGCGAACTGCGTTCCGGCGATCGCATCGCCGCAGCTCGAGATATCCCGATTTTCGGCAAAACCGCCATTCCCGATTGGGAGGCGAGTCTGCTGGGAATGATGATTTCAGAAGGCCAGTGCGATACACCTGGGCATATCCCGACCTACGGCACGGCCGATCCCGCGCTGGTTACGTTGTTGGAAGCGTGCGTCGCGGATTCCGGAATGGGAGCCGTAACGTACAACCGGCGCTACGGCTACCGCCTCGTCAATCGACAGGGCCGTGGCGGCGTACCGGAACGCAATCGAGCGCATCTGTGGCTCCAAAAATATGCATTGAATGTTGGCGCGGGCGAAAAGTTTGTTCCCCAAGCCGTGTTCACCGCGCCCGAGAATTCGGTGCGGTTGTTCCTGCAATCCTTGTTCAGCGGCGACGGCAGCGTATATCACTCGAAAGCAGGCGTATTTCTCGAGTACTACTCCAAGTCCCGTCGCCTGATCGAAGACGTGCATCACTTGTTGCTGCGGTTCGGGGTCTTCTCGCTGATTCGCGAGAAGACCACCGCCATCGGTACGCGCGCGTGCAAGATCCAAATCACGGACAAGGATCAGATACGGCGTTACGCCGAGAGGATTGGCTTTACGCCGGGTTCGGTGAAGCAGCGGAAACTTGACGTCGAGGTGCTGCCGATGATTCGCGCACAACCGCGACGTCGAAGTAATTTTGACACGTTGCCGACGCAGGCCTGGCCCATGACTGGGATGGCTGCTCGCGTCGGCGGCGTGACCTTGTCGTCCATCGACGTGCACACCTCCCCGTCGCAGTCGGTACCGATGTCGACCGCCGTCCAAGTGGCGCGAGCGACTGGTGACGTGTATGTCAGTCCTCTTGCCAATGGGCCAATGTGGGACGTCGTCGAGACGATCGAGCCTGCGGGTGAGGAAGATGTGTTTGATATCTCCGTGCCGAAGCTGCACAATTTTGTGGCGAATGGGATCATCGTTCACAATTCGACATACGCGCGCTGCGGCATAATTTGTAACGTAACGCCTTTGGAACCCGAGTGGGAAGGCCACGTTACTCTCGAATTTTCCAATACCACTCCGCTGCCAGCGAAGATCTACGCCAACGAGGGCGTGGCGCAAATGCTGTTCTTCGAATCTGATGAAGTCTGCGAAACTTCGTACAAGGATCGCGGCGGCAAGTACCAGGGTCAGCGCGGCGTGACCTTGCCGAAAACGTAACTTGCCGGGGCGCCGCCGAAATGCCGGCGTGTTTCACCGGCCGGAATTCACCGCTTCAGAGATTTAATCCGCATCGCAAACTCCAGTTTGCCGTCGCGGGATCGTTCTGCCTGCACAGGCACAAATCCCAAGGACGGGGCAAACCACATGCGCAGAATGCGGTTGCCGCCGGCACGCTGACTGGACACGATGACGGTATCGAGAGGCCCCAGCGCCGTTCTGATCTTGGCAGTTCCTTCCTGAGTGTAGATGAATTCCTTCACCTGATCCTTGTCGATGATCTGGAAAGTCTTCGGCAAATTACCGCTCTTCAAGTCCAGCATTACTTCGACCTGGATGGACATGACGTCCTGGGTTCCTTCCTTCAACTTCAAGTCCACCTGCTTGGTTTCAGACGTGCCGCGGACGCGTCCACCGTCCCAATCGAAATCCAGATCGACGCTGGATGAACCATCCACCGCCCGGTACTTCATCGGCCGCACATGGTCGGCATGAATGCCGAACCAGCTCTTTTGAACCAAGTCGTCCCGGTAGACCAGCCTAAAAATGCCGTGCGCCGTGATGGTCCATGTGTACACGTAGCGGCCCGGCTCAGGGCCTTCCTTAAGCTCCAGATCGCTAGTGCCCACGCTGATTGTTTTCCAGTCCGCCTGATAGTGGGCGGAAAAGGTTCCGATGGCCGCACCCGCGGCGGCCGCTGCTGCCGGCGCCGCTCCCGCCGGCCCTGGCTGCGGCGCGGTTGCCTCAATACCCGGCGCCTGTGCGCCGAGTGCCGCTGCGGCGGTGATCGCCAGCAGCAGCACCATGACACGCCGCAGGTCTATCAAACCCGCCCCCTCATATATCGACGCCGGTGAACTGCACAGGTTCGCGCAGTGCCTTGCCGTCAAGCCAGGCCTGACCGTCCTGAAAACGCAATCGTCCTCCGCAAAACCAGCGCACCGCGAGCGGGTAGATCCGGTGCTCCACATTCTGCACGCGCGCCGCCAAGCTCGCCTCGTCATCGTCCGGCGCCACGGCCACGCGAGCCTGAATCACGGGCGGTCCGCCGTCGAGCTGCTCGGTCACGAAGTGCACCGTCGCACCGTGCTGTGTTTCGTGCGCCTGCAGCGCCCGTTGGTGCGTATGCAGGCCCGGAAATTTCGGCAACAGCGACGGATGAATGTTCAAAATCTTTCCTGCAAAGTCGCTGACGAACCGAGCAGACAATACGCGCATGAATCCGGCCAGTATGATCAGCGACGGCGAGCGGCCGCGAATCGCCTGGGCCAAGGCCGCATCATACGCTGCGCGCTCAACGCCGGGGTCGGCGGCCAGGGCTTGCGCCGGAATGCCAAGCTCGGCGGCGATACGCAGTCCCGCTGCACGGGGTTGGTCGGAGATTACCTGGGTGACGGTGTAGGGGGCGTCGCCGTCGCGGCTGCATTCGATTAGCGCACGCATGTTGCCGCCGCGCCCCGAGATGAGGATGACGACCGGCTGCCGCGATTGTCCGCTATTCAAACGATGACGACGCCGTGGGTGCCGGCGCGCACTTCACCGATAACCAGCGCTTCCTGGCCCATGTCGCGGAGGATGGCGATGGCGCGATCGGCGTCGCTCGCCCGCAGGTGAACCGTCATGCCTATGCCGCAATTGAACACGCGGTACATTTCCGCGTCGGCAACCTGCCCCTCGCGCTGCAGCCATTCGAACACCGGTTCGCGGCGCCAGGCATCGCGCTTCAGTATCACCTCCAATCCATCCGGCAGCACGCGCGGGATGTTCTCCACCAAACCGCCGCCGGTGATGTGCGACAGGCCGTGAACCGGCAGTTCCGCGATCAATCGCAGCAGGGGCTTTACATAGATGCGAGTCGGGGTCATAAGCCGGTCGACGATGCTTACGCCGTCCAAGGATGACTTAATGTCGACGCGGGACAGCTGCAGTATTTTTCTGATCAACGAGAAGCCGTTGGAATGCGGCCCTGAGGACGGTAGTCCAAGCACCACGTCGCCGGCGCACGTTGCCGAACCATCGATGATGGACTCTTTTTCCACAATGCCGACGCAGAACCCCGCCAGATCGTAATCCTCGCCGTGATACATGCCCGGCATCTCCGCCGTTTCACCGCCTACCAGGGCGCATCCTGCTTGTACGCAGCCCTCGACGATCCCGGCAATGAGCCGCTCGCCCACCGCGACGTCGAGTTTGCCGGTCGCAAAATAATCGAGAAAGAACAGCGGTTCGGCGCCTTGAACCACCACGTCGTTGACGCACATGGCCACCAGATCGATGCCCACGGTGTCGTGGCGTTGAGTGTCGATCGCGAGGCGCAGTTTGGTCCCCACGCCGTCGGTGCCCGACACGAGCACGGGCTTTCGATAGCGATCGAGGGGCACCTCGACCAGGGCGCCGAAGCCTCCGATGCCGCCCAACACCTCGCGACGCATGGAGCGCCGCACGTGGGGTTTGATGCGTTCGACCAATGCCTCACCGGCGTCAATATCGACTCCAGCTTGGGCGTAGGTTACGGGGGCTCGCTCAGTCATTCGGATCCCTTTTAATAAGCTGCCGACCCGACGGGCAGGCGCAACGCCGGCCCGCTGGTGCGGCGCGGCAGGCCGGCCAGCTGTGCTATTTTACATGACACCATGTCACAGCATTCCAGAGTCTTTTCGCTCCGATATTTGCGTACCGTAGTGATTTTATGCTTGGGCTTGGGGGCGTTATTGGCGAGTTACGCGAGCCTTGCGCTGACGCGAGCCGAGCTGTACCAGGCGGCCGTGCCGTTTGCCGAACGCTGCGAATCGGCGCCGCCCGCAGCCTTCCAGGCAGCGATGAAGATCGTGCTGATTCGGGTCACCGGAAGGAGTACGGCCGGCGAGGATCCGGCGCTGGCGCCCCTGCTCGGCAATGCTCATCGCTATGTGCAGCAGTGCCGAGCGGCCGCCGAACGGCAATTATGGGTGGCCTTCGACGGCGCGGCCATCGAACGTTGGCTAACCCAGAACGGCCAGCCGTTGTGGGGACATGAGCGGCCTATGACGTTTGTCTGGCTCGCCGCCCTGACCGGCGCTCAGACCGGCACCGTCGTCACCGCCGACGACACCTCCGAGCTCAAAGCGGCAATCGACGCTGCGGCCCTCGGCCGTGGCTTGCCGCTGCTTTGGCCGAGCGCCGCCGACCTACAGCGAAATCGGCTGGACTATGCCGCTGTGAACGCCGCTGCGCCGTCTACGCTGGCGGATATCGGCCGGCGCCTCGGGGGCGAAGGCGTACTCATCGGCAAGGCCAATGGCACCGGCGCCACCGCCAATGTCCATTGGACGCATTTATTCCAAGACCGCAGCAGCGAATATTCGGGAACCTTGGACGGCGTGAATCGTACTGCGGATTTATACGCCGAGTTGTTCGCCGCCAGCGGCAATCTCGTGTCCGTCGACATCGAGGTCACGGGAATCGGCGACCTGCGGGATTACTCGACTGTGCAAACCTATCTTGAGTCGCTGACGTTCATCTCTCACGTCAGCGTGGTAGCGTTGACGGGCGATAACATCAGATTTCGCTTGGGCATGCGGGGCGCGGCCGAGTCCCTGCAGCGTACCCTGTCGCTGAACGGACGCTTGCAATCCATCGCTGCCGGCGACAATGGAATACAGCGGTTTCAATTTCGCCGCTAGGGCGAACTCCTTCCCGTGTCCTGGTCGCTGCGCCAAATCCCGAATGTCATCACCACGATCAGAATTCTGCTCGTGGCACCGATTGCGGTGACGCTGGCGCGGCATCAATTGGCGGCCACCATCGCGCTGTTTGGGATCGCAGCGCTGTCGGATGCCGCCGACGGCTTTCTCGCGAAACGATTCGGCTGGCAGAGCGATTTGGGTGCCGTGCTGGACCCGGCGGCGGATAAATTATTGCTGGCCACTGTCTTCATTACGCTCGCCTTCCTCGGCTTAATGCCGCTGTGGCTGATGGCGTCGGCAGTGGCCCGCGATGCCATCATCGTGCTCGGCGCGCTGCTGTACCGGTGTTGCTTTGGGGCACTCAAAATACGTCCCTCGGTGGTCAGCAAGTTCAATACGGTGTGCCAGGCGGCGTTCATATTGGCGGTGGTAGGCAGGGCGGAATTCTCGACACCGCCCGCATGGACAGTGATGATGCTGGGCGCCTTGGTATTCGTGACTGTGACGGTGAGCGGGATCGATTATGTGTTGATCTACGGCCGGCGTGCATTGAGCCTGACGCGGCCGCGAAGTGACGACCACAGCGCCTCTCCCAACGTAGACCGGCGCCGTTGAAGCAGCTTGCCCTCGGTGTCGGGTTACGCGCGGAGGCGGTATTCGCGAGCTTCTGGCCCGGAGAAAACGCGGAAATCGTCGCGGCCCTGCAGGCGCCAAGTGCGGCACCGCTATGGCTGTGGGGGGCGCGCGGTACCGGCAAGACTCATCTGTTGCAAGCCGTGTGCGCCGCCGCCGGTGAAAACGCGGCGTACTTTCCCCTGGGCCGGTCGCTGGCGCTGCCGCCTGAGGCGCTGATGGGTTTCGAGCGGACTCGCGTGTTGTGCGTCGACGATGTCGACGCCGTGGCCGGAGACTTGGCGTGGGAAAAAGCGCTGTTCCGTCTGTTCAACGAGGCGGGCGACCTGAAAACGCGGCTGATATTTGCCGCCTCTGCGCCGCCCCGCCAAAGCGATTGGTTGCTCGAGGATTGGCGATCGCGGGCGGCGGCCTGCATCGTCTACCATCTGCGGGAGCTCGACGATGCCGGCCGGATCGAGGCATTGCAGCTGCGCGCGGCACAGCGCGGACATCAGCTGCCCCAGGAGACATCCGAGTACCTGCTGAAGCGAATGCCGCGGGATCTGCATTCTTTGTTCGGCGTCCTGGATCAGCTTGACGAAGCGTCGCTGGCGGCGCAACGCCGGCTCACCATTCCCTTCATTCGCGATGCGCTCGAGAAACTCGCAGAAACAAAATCATAGTGCAGAACCAGGCGAACACCAACATCAGGCTCATCGCCGCCACCCAGCGCGCGGCGGGATTGACCAGCAATTCGGTCAGCGCAAACACCAGGTAGGGAACTGCAAACAAGGTAGCCCACGCGTAGGTGTGGCGACGGCCGCGCATCAGCCCGTGCAGCGGCGCGAGCAAGGGCAGCACGGCGAGGACGCAAATCGGCCACGGATATCCGACCGCAATCCAGCTCAGCAGGCTCAAGGCAAGCGCGGCCCATAGCCAGATGGTCAACGAGCGCGCGGTGGTTTCGAGACCGGCGTGGCGGCTCATGGCCGGCTCTGCAGGCGCGCCGCGAGGGCAGCGACTCGTGTGCCTAGCGCGCGCGCCAGCTCGCGCTCGATTTCGGACAATTCGCCATGACCGCTCAAGGCGGCCACATGGCTCGCGCCGTAGGGTGTGCCGCCGCTGCGCGTGTCGGTCAAGCCGCGTTCGGTGAACGGCAGACCGACCAGGTACATCCCGTGATGCAGGAGTGGCAGCATCATCGAAATCAGAGTCGACTCCTGTCCGCCGTGCAAGGTTTGCGTAGACGTAAAGACGCCGGCCGGTTTGCCCGCCAGGGCGCCGGACAGCCATAGGGCGCTGGTGCCATCCAGGAAGAATTTCACCGGCGCCGCCATATTGCCGAATCGTGTCGGACTTCCCAGGATGAGGCCGCAGCACTCGATCAAATCATCATGCAAGGCATACGGCGGGCCATCGTTCGGCACCGGCGGATCGAGCCGTTCGGTGCTGGCTGCGACCGGTGCAACGGTGCGCAACCTGGCCTGCATTCCAGGCACGGTCTCGATGCCGCGGCAAATTTGCCGCGCCAGCACGGCGGTGCTGCCTTGGCGCGAATAATACAGAACCAGGATTTCGTTCATGGTTACTCTTCCGGGAAATCTCTCTAGAATTAAAATGTCTGCAGCGTCCGCGCAACGGATCCTTTGCGGCCCGAGACAAATTGTATAACGGCGGCTTGTTTGACGGCTCTGGTCGCTGTTGCTAGTGTCTGAGAACACTATGTTGCGCCTCATTGCTGTATTTGTCGGTGTCGTCTGCCTGTACGGATGCGCGGGGGCGCCCGTGCAGGAGATGAGCGACGCGCGCCAAGCGATTGCCGCTGCCCGGGCGGCCGGCGCAACCGACGCGTCGTCGACTGATTTCTCCGCCGCCGAGGCGGCCATTGGGCGCGCGGAAAACCACCTGCAGGCGCAGGAGTTCACCCGAGCCCGATTGGCGGCTATGGAAGCCAAGCGCCACGCGGCCGCCGCCCTCGCCAATGCGAATGGCCAGCACGCGGAGGCGCCGGCCACCACGCCGCACTGAGGCGGCGGTTAGATTGGACGAAGTCACCCGCCGCTTTCTGGTCCTTGGCAAAGTTCAGGGCGTGTATTTTCGCCATAGCAGCCGGCACGAGGCGCAAAGGCTAAAGGTAAGCGGCTTTGCACGGAATCTTGCCGATGGCTCCGTCGAAGTGCTGGCGCACGGCAAGGCAGGATCGGTGGAGCAATTACGGCTCTGGCTCACACGCGGTCCGGCGCAAGCGCGAGTGGACGAGGTCCGGGAAACGGCGCCCGGCGATGCCGGTCCATTCGCCGTGGAATTCACCATCCTTTAAAAGCGCCACGCCCGCTGCCAGCGCTGCATCACCAGCGCCGGGTAAGTATTGCGGCCGACGCTGCCGTTGTACCTCGCCAGCGCCCGCGACCAGTTCCGATTCTCCACCCGCAGGTAGTAACGCAGAATTTCGCAGCCCATTCGGATATTGGGCGCGACCTTCACCAGCTGATTCTGGGCGCCGAGCTGGCGCGGCCAGAACGGCATAACCTGCATCAGGCCGACGGCACCGGCAGGCGATACGGCCCAACGATCGAAGCGGCTTTCGACCTCGATCAACGCCAGAACCAAATCCGGCGGCAGTTGCAAAGTGGGGTCGCGCTTGGCCTCGCAGTACACATGATCGAGGATCTCGATGCGAGCTTCGTGGGTGGGCACGAGCCGCGCCAGCCGCGGCTCCATGGTCTTGTACCAGACCTCCGAGTCGAATTTGTCGGCGAAGCAATCCGATGTGCCGATGATTTTCTGCAGCAGCGCCTTGAGTTCCGGATCGCGCTGTTGATCCGCGCGGGCATCCCGCGGCAGCAACCAGCTCGCCGCCAGAGCAACTAGAGCGCAGACCATGGTCGCGCGCAGCGGCCGCCGCATCGGTGTCCTCAGCTATTTAACTTATGTTGAATATAGCCTACCGGATCCGTCACGGAGATGTCCGTCGACTCGGTCCCACCGCGATGCCGGTACTCCAGAGTTCCCGCATCCAAGCCTCGCTCCCCAATCACGATCCGGTGCGGGATGCCCATGAGCTCCGAATCCGCGAATTTGACCCCCGGGCGGGCGTCCCGATCGTCGAGCAAAACGTCGATTCCGGCGACGCCGAACTCTCGGTAGAGCGCATCTGCCGCTTCTTGCACGCGCGTTGATTTTTGGTAATTGATCGGCACCAGCACCACTTGAAAGGGTGCAATGGCCTGCGGCCAGATGATGCCGTTGGCATCGTGACTCTGTTCGATGGCTGCCGCCACGATGCGCGTGACTCCAATGCCGTAGCATCCCATGAACATGGTCACTGACTTACCCTGCTCATCCAGCACGCCGGCATGCATAGCCTCGCTATATAGCTGTCCAAGCTGGAATATGTGGCCTACCTCGATGCCGCGTGCGATTTGCAGAGTGCCGCGGCCGCTTGGGCTGGGGTCGCCGGCCTGGACATTGCGAATGTCCACGGATTGCGGCTCCGGCAGGTCGCGGCCCCAATTCACGCCGCGAAAGTGCATGTCTTTCTCGTTCGCGCCGCAAATGAAATCGGCCAATTGGGCTGCGGCATGATCGGCATAGATCTTGCCGGTGAAGCTCAAAGGCCCTATGAACCCGGGCTCGGTGCCCGTCGCCTCGCGCACTCGGGTGGCCGACGCCATGCGCAGGGGAACGGCAACTTCGGGCAGTTTCTGCGCCTTCACGGCGTTCATTTCATGATCGCCGCGCACCAGCAACGCGACTACGCCGCCATCACGACCGTCGACCAGCAAGGTCTTGACGCAGCGGGCGGCGTCCACGCCGAGCTGTGCGCTCAATTCGGCGATGCTGCGGGCGTTCGGAGTGGGCACTTTGGTCAGCGATTCCGCTGCCGCAGGGCGGGGCAGCGCGGGTGCGACGGAGGCCGCCATTTCCAGATTGGCGGCGTAATCGTCGCCGTCGGAGAACGCGATGGCATCTTCGCCCGATTCCGCCAGCACGTGAAATTCCTGGGATACGCTGCCGCCGATGCTGCCGCCGTCGGCCAGCACGGCGCGAAATTTCAAGCCGATGCGGGTGAAAATGCGCGAGTAGGCCTCGTACATGAGCCGATAGCCCTCGGCTAAGCTGGCTTCGTCGATGTGAAACGAGTACGCATCCTTCATCAAAAATTCGCGGGCGCGCATGACGCCGAAACGCGGGCGTATCTCGTCGCGAAACTTGCTTTGAATCTGGTAGAAGTTCACGGGCAGTTGCTTGTAGCTGCGCAGCTCGCGGCGCGCGATGTCGGTGATGACTTCTTCGTGAGTGGGTCCGTACACAAACTCCCGATCATGGCGATCCTTGAAGCGCAGCAATTCCGGTCCGTACTTGATCCAGCGGCCCGATTCTTTCCATAACTCCGCCGGCTGAACCGTCGGCATGGAGAGCTCCAGGGCGCCCGCGCGGTCCATTTCCTCGCGCACAATGCGCTCCACCTTGCGCAAAGTGCGCAAGCCCAAGGGCAGCCAAACATACAGGCCTGCGGCAAGACGGCGGATCATGCCGGTCCGCAGCATCAGCCGGTGGCTGATGACCTCGGCGTCGGCGGGCACCTCTTTAAGGGTGGAAATGGGGTTTTGAGATAAGCGCATAGCCGCATATCTTACATGAGGCCCCCTGGTATTATGGCGGGACATGAGCGACGACGACGACCCAACAGCGCGGCCACGGGGGGTGTTCTGGCTGCCGAACCTTCTCACCACGGGAGCACTGTTCGCTGGCTTCTATGCAATCGTCGCGGCCATCGACTTGAAATTCGAGCTCGCCGGGGCTGCGGTATTCGTCGCCATGTTCTTCGACGGATTGGACGGACGCGTGGCGCGCTGGACTCACACCGAAAGTGCGTTCGGCAAGGAGTACGACAGCCTATCCGATATGGTGTCGTTCGGCGTCGCCCCGGCCATCGTCACTTATCAGTGGGGCGTGGCGCGCATCGCCGAGTACGGTCCGCTGTGGCGCAGGCTGGGCTGGCTAGTGTGTTTTTTCTACGCGGCGGCTGCGGCGCTGCGCTTGGCGCGGTTCAATTCACGCGCCGCCACCCAGGACAAGCATTACTTTGAAGGCCTGCCCAGCCCCTCTGCCGCCGCCGTCGTGGCGGCCCTGGTGTGGCTTGCCAATGATCAAACTAACATCGGATTGCCGGGATTGATTCTGGCCTTCTTTGTCACCGCCACCGCCGGGGCGCTCATGATCAGCCGGCTTGCGTTCAATAGCTTCAAGCAAGTGAATCCCGGGGCTAGGGTGCGTTTCACGTACATAGTCCTGGTGCCGCTCGCTTTCGTCTTCATCTTCCTGCATCCGGCAATTACTCTACTGCTGATTTTCGGCTGTTACGCGCTGTCGGCTCCGACTGTGTGGCTGTACCGCAAGCTGCGCCGGCGATCACGCGCGGCGCCGCAGCCATGAACCTCACACTGCGCCGCGAATATCTTGCCGCCCTCAACCTGCAAGCCTGGGTTGTGCGCAGTGATACGGTGGTCGTGGCGCCTGAGACGAGCACGGCGGGCGGCATGATCGGGGCGGGCGGGACGATCGGGGTGCGCGAGGGCGGCGGGGCGCGCGAGGCCGATGCTAGTTGGCCGGAGCTGCGGACTCGGGTAGCCGCCTGCATGCGTTGCACGCTGTCGAGCACACGTACTCAAACCGTCTTCGGTGTGGGGAGCTCTCAGGCCGAGTGGTTGATTGTCGGCGAAGCACCGGGCGCCGAGGAGGACCGCCAGGGTGAGCCCTTCGTGGGCCGCGCCGGTCAGCTCCTGAATTCCATGTTGCGTGCCATCGGATTGAAGCGCGAACAGGTGTTCATTGCCAACGTGTTGAAATGCCGGCCGCCCGCCAACCGCGATCCCACCGCAATCGAAGCGGCCGAGTGCCTCCCCTACCTCGAGCAGCAGATCGCACTGTTGAAGCCCAAAATCATGTTGGCTGTTGGGCGAATCGCGGCGCAGAACCTGCTGCGCACGGATGTCACACTGGGGCGCCTGCGCCAGCAAGTGCACCACTTCGGCGTCTTCAAAGTGCCGCTGGTTGCTACTTACCATCCGGGGTATCTGCTGCGCACGCCCGGCGACAAGCGCAAGGCCTGGGAGGATTTGAAGTTCGCCCGCGAGGTATGCTCGCGTGTCTAGCGTCAAGCAGGAAATCGAGTTCGCCGCGATCGAGATCCGGCCCATGCATGAACTCGATGTGCCCGTGATCGTGGCCATCGAGCGCGGCGCCTATCAGTTTCCGTGGAGCGAGGGAATTTTTCGCGACTGCCTGCGGGTGGGGTATGTGTGCCGCGTGGTGGATGTCGCCGGCGATCTGGCGGGCTACGGCATCATGTCCGTGGGGGCCGGGGACGCGCACATCTTGAACGTGTGCATTCGCGATGAGTACCGTGGCCGCGGCTTTGCCCGCAAGGTCCTCGTCTACTTGCTGGAGCGGGCCCGTGCCAGCGGCATGCAGGAGGCGTTCCTCGAGGTCAGGCCGTCGAATACGGCCGCGGCTCAGCTGTATCATTCCATGGGCTTCGAGCAGGTGGGTGTGCGGCGTGGCTACTACCAGGCCAGCGTCGGCCGCGAGGACGCCGCGGTGCTGCGCCGCGTCTTGGTTCCTTTTCCTTAAAGGACGCCAGCTTTCCTAAAATTCAGCGATTTACACCTCAGAACGCATCGCGATCGCTCCACACGATCATGATCGTCAGCATAATGATGCGCAGGTCGAACCAAATGGACCAGTGCTTCAGATAGTGCAGGTCAAACTCGATGCGCTTGGTCATGCTGTGCAAATCGTCGCCGCCTCGAAAGCCATTGACCTGCGCCCAGCCGGTAATGCCCGGCTTGACCTTGTGACGGAACATATAGCTCGGAATCAATTTCCGATAGTGCTCGTTCACGGCGATGGCATGCGGACGCGGACCCACCAGGCTCATCGACCCTTCAAGAACGTTGAATAGCTGCGGCAGCTCATCCAGCGAGGTGCGCCGGATAAATGCGCCAAACTGAGTGACCCTGCTGTCCGTGCGCGTCACCTGGGTGTAGCTGCCTGCGCCGTCTTCGGTGACGCTCATGGAGCGGAACTTGCAGACCATGATTTCGCGGCCGTCGAGTCCGTAACGGCGTTGTCTGAATAGTATGGGCCCTTCGGAAGTCAACTTGACGCCGACCGCGACGGCCATGAGAACCGGCAACATAAACAACAGCCCCGACGCAGACAGGGCGAGATCGCTGGCGCGTTTGGCCAGGGTGCGCACGCCGAAAAGCGGAGATTCGTACACGGCAAACATGGGCATGCCGTGCACCACGTCGACCCTTGCTTGGATGTCGTTCAGCGAATGTAGGTCCGGAACGATGTAAACCGAAGCAACCGTATCGCGCAATGCGTTCAGCAGCTTTGCAATGTCGCGATGCGGCGAGAGCGGCAAAGTGATGTAAACCAGGTTGACTCCGTGCGAGCTGACATAGTCAGCCACGTCATCAGTCCGGCCGAGCAGTCGCATAGCGTGCTGCGGGCAGCAACCGTCCTTCCGATCATCGAAGAATCCCAAGAGTTCGATGCGCAAAAGACGCTGATCTTGGATCATTCTGCCGAGCAGCTGGCATTGCTCGTTGATTCCAATAATGACGGCAGTGCGGGTCTGCATGTGCTTGATGCCGACACGCAGCAAGAGATGCCGCATGCCCAGGGCGCCGCTCCAAAGCACGACCGGGGTGAACGCAAACCAGACGATCAGGACACCATCCGAAACCGAGTAATTCAATTCGGACAATGTGAGCACCAGCGCAATGCACACGCAGATTCCCAGCCAACGCGCAGTTACGTCGAGCAGCCAGCGAAAATCCTGCTGCGCGGGGGCTTCGTAATCCAGGCGTGAGGCGCCGAGGAATTCCGCGGCCCCGGCGAATGTCAGAATTGCAATCAGGTAGTCGGAACCCGTAACCGGTCGCGCGCCCAGCCAAAGACACAGGGTAAAGAACGCGACGGCGGTTACCGGATAGAACAGGGACTTGATCAAGAAGACTATGGCGGAATCGAACGAAGTGACATCGTGCGACCGATTCTGCGGAGAGCGTCTGCCCAGGAGGTCGCTAACCGGGTCCTCGATCATGTTTTCACCATGAGCTAGGGGTCATGAACCAATGAGCTTAGCCATGTGCGGTGATCTGCCTTTGCGGCAGGGAGTTGTGTTTGCGGCGCAGCTGAAGAATGACCAGCAAAAATGCCGTCAGCGAAATCAACCGGCCGTCGTGCGTTCTTGCTTTCGCCGCCTGCTTGCGTACGAATATGGAAGTAGCTTTCACTTCCCGAATCACATCGCCACCGAAGGCTGAAAATCCGGATCGAGCCGCGACCGGTCCCAGCTTCATGTCCGTGGCCAGGGGCAACAAGTTGCCGTTCATCGCCGTCGGTGCCGAGAAATCCATTGCCGAGGCGCTTGATGAGTTCATCAGGAAGGAGGCGCCGGACGAATTCATGTGCACGTCCGAGTTTGCTGCGCCGGCGGTCGCGGCGGCGAACACAAATATGAACATCAGTTGAAGGCGTTGCATAGTGTCCGGTCCTTTGATCGAAAAGCAAAATCGGTCACGTCACTCGCAACCCCTAACAACGACTGTGTGTTGACAAAGCGTCGAATCGATTTAACATAACTCTGGCGTACGCGCGGCGGCTGCGTAACCCAACTTGCACTCCAACTTGGTGATGCAAAGTCGCGATTCCGATGTCGGACGAGTTCGGTATGTTGCTCTTGGGTTACATGGTCGTGTGTAGGAGGCTGGAGCAACATCGCGTCGGAAAAACATCGACGTGGGCAGTTGCCGAGAGGCGGCAGCAAAGCCACCCCGCGGCTTGGGTTATAATGTGCGTCGCACAATGACTAGGATCAGATTTTGAGCGACAGTTTAGCGGGGGAGATCAGCAGAAGACGCACCTTTGCCATCATTTCCCATCCCGATGCGGGCAAGACCACCCTGACCGAAAAGCTGCTGCTGTTCGGCGGCGCGATTCAAATGGCGGGCACCGTGAAGGGACGCAAGGCAACCCGCCATGCGACCTCCGATTGGATGCGCCTGGAGCAGCAGCGCGGGATTTCCGTGACTTCCTCCGTGATGCAATTTCCGTACGCGGACTGCATCGTCAATCTGCTCGACACGCCGGGCCACGAGGACTTCTCCGAGGACACCTACCGCACTCTGACGGCGGTGGATTCGGCACTGATGGTCATCGACTGCGCCAAAGGCGTTGAAGAGCGCACCATCAAGCTCATGGACGTGTGCCGGCTGCGCGATACGCCCATCATGACCTTCGTCAACAAGCTGGATCGGGACGGCCGAGCGCCGATCGAGCTGCTCGACGAAATTGAAAGCGTATTGAAGATTCAATGTGCACCCATCACCTGGCCGATCGGCATGGGGCGCGATCTGCTCGGTGTCTATCATCTGCTCGAAGACAAGATTTATATCTACGTGCCGATGGAGAAGGGGCGCGTAGGATCCCACGAGACCATCGACGGCATTGGCAGCGACGCCGCCCGCGTGTTCCTCGGCGACCGTTACCGCGTGTTCCTCGAAGAGGTGGAACTGGTGCGCGGCGCCAGTCCTGAATTCGACCTGAAGCGCTATCTGGGCGCACAACAGACCCCGGTGTTCTTCGGCTCCGCCGTCAACAATTTCGGCGTCCGTGAATTATTGTCGTCCTTCGTGAGACATTCGCCCGGTCCTCAGCCGCGGCCGACCCTGCAACGCCAAGTCGAGGCGGGCGAACCCAAGCTCACGGGATTCGTGTTCAAGATTCAGGCCAACATGGATCCGGGCCATCGCGATCGCATCGCCTTCATGCGCCTGTGCTCAGGACGTTACGCGCGCGGCATGCGTCTGCACCAGGTGCGCCTCGACAAGGATGTGCGCATAGCCGATGCGCTTACGTTCCTGGCTGCCGACCGGAGTCAGGCCGAGGAGGCTTATGCCGGCGACATTATCGGCCTGCACAATCACGGCACCATCAATATCGGCGATACGTTCACCGAGGGCGAGGAACTTACGTTCACCGGCGTGCCGAATTTTGCACCCGAGTTGTTTCGCCGCGCCGTCCTCAAGGATCCGCTGCGGATGAAAGCGCTGCAAAAGGGTTTGTCGCAACTCTGCGAAGAGGGCGCGACCCAGTTGTTCAAGCCGCTGCGCAACAACGACCTGATCTTGGGCGCCATCGGCCAGCTGCAATTCGAAGTGGTCGCCTTTCGTCTGCAGGACGAATACAACGTGCAGTGCGTGTTCGAGGCGATCAACGTGGTCATGGCGCGCTGGGTGAGCATTGGTGACGAGAAACGCCTCGCGGAGTTTCGCGAAAAGGCCTATGACAACCTCGCCATCGACCATGCGGGGGAACTCGTGTACCTCGCACCGACGCGGGTCAACATGGGATTGACCGTGGAACGCTGGCCGGAGATCAAATTTCTCAAGACCCGGGAGAATCTCGCAGCCTGAGCGGCAAATCATGCACCAGGCGGCCGACGCGCATCGGCCCGGGTTACGTGCTCAGCGCCTGTTGGCGACACGCGGCCGAAAGGCGCGTACTGCGGCGTCGAATTGACCGACGGCGACGCGCGGGCTGTCGCCGCCATACCGCAGACGCGAATATTGGCGGCAGAGCGCGGCGACTGTGGGACCTAAGTCCGGCCGATGCTCGGCAATGCGCGCCGCATAGTCCTCCGCGCCCTCGTGCGCGGAACGTGCAATCCCAACACCCGCCAATTTGGCGCACAGCCGCGAATAGACTCTAATCAATAATTCCTGCCGCGCGGGTTCGAGTTCCCGGCGCACCGTCCAGGTGAGCCAGCACATCAGTAGCGTCAGCGTAGCGGCCAGCACCAGCACGAGTTTTTGACCGTCGGGCTCCGCAATGTGCAGGCGCTCGAGCAGTTGCGTTTGCGAGTCTTGATCGAACAGCAGAATTCGCTCGCGCCACAGCTGGCCGAGCGCGTCGAGACGCAGCCGTGCGTCGGCTAGCCAGGGTGTGCGGCGTTGCCAGCGGCTGACCAGGGGCTCATCGGCGCTCAAGGTGCCTTCCGCGCTCTGCTCGACTCGGTTGGGCGCGATTGCCGACGTGGGATCGATGCGCAGCCAGCCGTGTCCTTCCATCCAAACCTCGACCCATGCATGCGCATCGCTTTGGCGCACTATCCAGTAATCCGCGAATCGGTTGAAGGTCCCGCCCTGATAGCCGGTTACGACATGCGCTGGTATACCGGCCGCGCGCATTAGTACCGCGAATGCCGATGCATAGTGGCCGCAGAACCCGCGCCTGGTATCGAATAGAAATGCGTCCACCGAGTCGGCGGCGAGCCGCGGCGGCGTCAGCGTGTAATAGAACGGCTGCTGCGTGAACATATCGAGGACGGAACGCAGGTACTCCATATCGTCGGGGTGCTGGGCGCGCAGAGTTTGCGCGAGTTGCAGCGTACGGGGATTGTGCCTCGGCGGAGCCGTATCTCGCCTGCGTAGTACAGGGCTCAAGGGGCTGGAACTCTGCACATGGGTGTAGGAGGTGGCGGCGACGTCGATGGGACGGGACAATGGATCGCGTTGCACCAGCGTGTAATCGCTGGTGAGGCTGCCGCCCGGCAAGTCCCAGCGCACGGGCCAGTCAAGGGCGAAAATCCAATTGTGCCGGTGCGGCTCCATGCTGACGGTGTAGCGGTAGGCCGGGCCTTGCAGCCGCAATGGCGGCGGTGAGCCCCGCAAGTATGCGCGCCGCCAGGTATGGCCGTCGAAATCGTGCATCACGGGCCCACGCCAGTAGCGCTCCTGCGGCGGCGGCGGTGCCGCCGCAAAGCGCACGCGGAACGCGACTTCATCCGACTGCACCAATTGATCGATGTCCCCGGGGCTTAAGGTGTCGCTCAAGCCCGTCGTAGCGCTGCTGCCGTCATCCGGCATATGCCACAACGGTCCTGCGAAGCGCGGGAACAGCAGCCAGAGGGCGAGCGCGATCGGTAGGCCTTGCACCAATACGCGTCCGGCATACCCTAGGCTGCGGCGCCAGTTGGGCCCGGGTTGGCTCGCGGTGAGGCGCAGCAAGCTGGCAGTCGTCAGCCACAAGGTAGCGACGAGGTAGGTGAGCAACCAAAAGGAATCGCTTTCCAGCAGAGCCGACACGCTCAGAAAATATATGCTGAGCGTGACGATGTAGAGGTCTCGCGGGGTCTCGGCCTCGAGCAGTTTCAGGCCTGCCATCAAGGCGAGCAGCGCCGTGCCGGCGGACAGACCGTTGAAGGTGTGGAATTGCGCGAATACCAGTGCGACGGTCAGCGCCGCTATGCTCACGCGTACGATGCGGGGCGGGGCGGGGCGGCCGCGGTAGGCAAGCAGCAGCCGGACGCCCCCCGACACGGCCACGGTAACCAACACCCACGCCGGCAACGATCCGAAGTGCGCCGCGACCGCCAATGCCAGGCAGGCGCTGATGCCCAGCAGCTGATCATAGGCAAGAAGTTTGGAGTTCACCGCCGTCCCTCAAGTCCCGAAAGCGGCCAAAGCCCTGAGGCAGGCAGAACGTTGGGCCGCGCCGCGTCCTGGGGGAATCTCCTGGCCCGGAATGCGAAGTCCATACATGCGCTGCGCGAAGTCGCTTTCCAGCACCCAAAGACAGAGCTGCGACAGCCGGACCTCGGTGTCCAGGCCCCCGAGCGCGCTCCACTCCAACCATTCGGGCTGCGCCGCCAAGCTGCTATAGCTGCGCACCGCCGCTTCACCGCCCCGTGCCAGTACTTTCCAGGCCATGTGCTTCAAGGGCACACCGGGCGCGTAAGCGCGCAGACCCGCGAAATCCTCATCACCGCGAGTCTCCGAGCGCGCGACGGAACCCACACCGCCCGAGGACGGCAGAGTGCGGGTGCCTTGCGGCGCGGGTGCGACGTAGGCGGTGAGCGATCCTTGCACATAAGTCCATGCATGGAACCAGCCGAACGGATAGCGCGTGCGCAGTTCGAATTGATCGAGGCGGGTGACTCCGCGCCGCGGCAACGGGACGAAGACGGTTACCCGCTCGCTCAATCGTGCCGCAACGGTACGCATGGCGGAGGCGCTCATGCAGCGGATCTCGACGTCGCGACGGTCGACGCTCGAATCGTTGCGCAGCACGAATTCGAACTCGGCTTCGCGGCCGGCAAAGGCATCCAATTCCGTTACGGCATCGACCTGCAGCCCGAGCAGATTGCGATTGCAGTGATGCATTGTGACCAGTGCAACAGCCACCATGAGAAAGGCAAATGCCAATCCCAAGTTGCTGTTGTAGTTCAAGCCCGCGATCAGCATGGCGACGAGAGTGAACGCCAGCATCAGGCCGACGCGCGTCGGCAGAATGTAAATGCGGCGCCGGTTGATTTTGATGGGTAGTGTGTCGCGGCCATGACGGCGCGCGGCCCAGGCGCGTAATCTACGGGTCGCTGCCTGGCGCAAAGTGCTCAAGATCGCCTCGCTCAAGGAATGGGAACGGCCTCGAGCAACCGGGCGACCGCTGCGGGACTGCTATCCCGCTGCCGCACGCGATGTTCGACCACCGCGGCAAACACCGCCTGCACATGCTCCGGTATCACGGCGTCGCGGCCGGCAATCAGCGCCCAGGCGCGAGCCGCGCGCAACAGACCGATGGCCGCTCGCGGCGACAGGCCGACGTTCAATCCCGACGCATGGCGGGTGTGGCCGACGAGCGCCTGCACGTAATCGAGCAGCGCCGGCGACACGTGAACGCCCAGCACGCGCGCCTGCAGGGCGCGCAGGCTGTCGGCCGTGGCAATCGTGGACAGCGAGTTCACCAAGTCGCGCCGGTCCACGCCGCTCAACAGTTCGCGCTCTGCGGCGGCCGCGGGATATCCCAGATGCACGCGCATCAAGAACCGATCCAATTGAGATTCCGGCAGCGGAAACGTGCCGGCCTGATCCTGCGGATTCTGAGTGGCGATGACGAAGAACGGCTCGGGGAGGGGCATCGTTTGGCCATCAAGAGTGACCTGGTGCTCTTCCATGGCTTCGAGGAGGGCGCTCTGCGCCTTGGGTGATGCGCGGTTGATCTCGTCGGCCAGCACCAGCTGGGCAAATATCGGACCGCGCTGAAAGCGGAACTTTCCGGTCTCGCGGTCATAGATGGACACGCCCAGCACATCGGCAGGCAAGAGGTCGCTGGTGAATTGTACGCGTTGGAAGGACAGACCCAGCGTCTTGGCAATGGCATGCGCGAGGGTGGTTTTACCCACGCCCGGAATGTCCTCGATCAGCAGATGCCCGCGTGCCAACAGGCATGCGAGGCACAAGCGGATCTGCGCGTCCTTGCCGAGTATCACCCGGTTGATTTGCGCGAGGACGGCGTCGATCTCGGATTGTGCTGCGTTCATTGATCTTTAAGCTTGGTCACTCGAGCGATCTGCGCGCTCAGCTGCCTAAGTTCCGTGCGCAATTCGGCGAGCCGTTGCTGGTCCTTGGCCACGACCTCGGGCGGCGCATTGCGCGCGAATTCGGCATTTCCCAACTTGGTCTCCATCTTGGTAAGGTCGGCCTCCGTTTTGCGCAACCGCTTCGCCAGGCGATCCAGCTCGGCCGCCGGCTCGATCAAGCCCGCCATGGGCACCAGTATTTCCATCGTACCCAGCAG
>JBDUBO010000162.1:0-2867 GCA_040004115.1 Gammaproteobacteria bacterium
CATGTCGTTGAGAAAGTGCGAGAAGCTGATGGCGCCCAAGACCTTGAAGCGCGTTTGCGCCCGGGCGTCCGGCGGCGCGGTAGCATCCGCCGCGGCATCGGCCGCCGCGGCAACGGCCGCCGCGGCATCGGCCGCCGCGGCAACGGTCGGCGCGGCAACGGCCGCCGATCCTGCGGTTAAGCTGTTCTCCATACCCACGCACCCTACTAGCAAGTCCCTTGTCTGTCCTGCGAGAATGCGACATGAATCGCTTCGCGCCCTATGTCTTTCTCCGCGATCTCGGGTCTCGCTGGGACGTCCTGGCGTTCATCGTCGTGATCGGCCTGATTGTCTTCCTGGGAGAGACGTCGCGCGGACTGTTCGCCCCCCTGTCGCAGCTCGACGCGGTGCCGCTGTCGCTCGATCCGATTCATTTGCCCGAGTATGCGGCGCGCACCACGTTCCGGATGCTGGCAGCGCTGTTCCTCTCGCTGGTATTCACTTTGACGTACGCGACTTGGGCAGCCAAGAGCGAGCGCGCCGGCAAGCTGCTGGTGCCCATCCTGGACATTCTGCAGTCGGTGCCGATACTGGGTTTCATTTCCATAACCGTCGTGTTCTTCATGTCGCTGGCCCCGGGTCGTGTGCTCGGCGCCGAATTCGCGGCCATTTTCGCCATATTCACCAGTCAGGCGTGGAACATGGCGTTCAGCTTCTATCAGTCGCTGCGTACCATCCCCACGGAGCTCATCGAAGCGGCTGAGTCGTTTCGCCTCTCGCCATGGATGCGTTTCTGGCAACTCGAAGTCCCTTTCGGCATGCCCGCGCTCATCTGGAACATGATGATGTCGATGTCGGGCGGCTGGTTCTTCGTGGTGGCCTCTGAATCGATCAGCGTCGGACACACCACCGTGGCTCTGCCCGGGGTCGGCTCCTACATTGCCCTCGCCATCGAACAGAAGAATCTCAAGGCCATCGGCTGGGCGATCGCCACAATGATGATTGTGATATTGCTGTACGACCAGCTGTTGTTTCGGCCGCTGGTGGCGTGGGTGGACAGATTTCGGGTGGAGCAGGAACCGGGGGTGCGAGTCCCTAATTCCTGGGCGCTGACCATGATGCGTCGCTCGCGATTGATTCAGGCGGCGACCCTGGCATTTCATGCCGCGGTAATGCTGACCAGCCGCGCAGTGAAGCGCAGGGACAAGCCCGCCGCCCCGGCGCGGGCGCGACCCAAGCGAAGTTCGGATCTCTTGTGGGTGTTGCTGGTGATAGCGGCAGTGGTGGCCGGTCTGTGGCACATCGTCTGGGTACTGGTCAAGCACACCCCGCTGCGCGAGGCTGTGCAGGTCTGCGGCTTGGCGACGCTGACCATGCTGCGGGTCTTCGTTTTGATCACGCTGGCGAGCCTTATCTGGGTGCCGGTCGGTGTGTGGGTTGGCATGCGTCCGCGCGCCGCGCAATTCGTACAGCCCATTGCACAGTTCATGGCCGCATTTCCCGCAAACTTGTTGTTTCCGATCGCGGTGTACGGCATCGTCACCTGGAAGCTCAATCCCGACATTTACCTGAGTCCGCTCATGATTTTGGGCACGCAGTGGTACATTCTATTCAACGTCATCGCAGGCGCTTCAGCCATACCGGCGGAAATGCGCTACGTTGCCGCAAATTTTCAGGTGACCGGTTGGTTGTGGTGGCGCAAGGTGGCATTGCCGGCTGTTTTGCCGTTCTATGTCACGGGCGCCATTACAGCGTCGGGCGGATCTTGGAATGCTGCCATCGTGGCCGAATTGGCCACCTGGGGCGACACCCAGATACAGGCGCGAGGACTCGGTTCGTATATCGCGGAGGCAACCACCGCGGGGGACTTTCACCGCATCGTGCTGGGGATAGGCACCATGAGTTTGTTCGTGGTGGTGATCAATAGGCTGTTTTGGCGGCCCTTGTATTACTACGCCGAGCGCAAATATCGACTTACTTAGCTCAAAGGCTCGCCATGGACAGTTCTCCGCTACTGCAATGCAACGACGTGCGCAAGGCATTTCCGAAGCCGGACGGCGCGGAACTGCTGGTGCTGGAAGGCATGAATCTCGAGTTGCGCGAGGGCCAGATCGTGGGGCTGCTCGGGCGGTCTGGTTCGGGAAAGTCCACGCTGCTGCGCCTTATCGCCGGCCTGGCAGAACCGAGCGCCGGTCACTTGCGCTACCTCGGCCAGCCCATCTCAGGACCGGCGCCCGGCATCGCCATGGTATTCCAGAGCTTCGCGCTGTTTCCGTGGCTGACGGTATTCGAAAACGTTGCGCTTGGCCTCGAGGCACAGCGCATGCCGCGGGCCGATATCCGCAAGCGTTCGTTGGCGGCTATCGATCTCATCGGCCTCGACGGCTTCGAGTCGGCGTATCCTCGCGAGCTTTCCGGCGGCATGCGCCAAAGAGTGGGCTTCGCCCGCGCCCTGGTCGTTCACCCGAATATTCTGCTGATGGACGAGCCGTTTTCCGCGCTGGATGTGCTGACCGCGGAGACACTGCGAACCGATTTCCTGGACCTATGGGCGGAGGGCCGGATGCCCATCAAGGGCGTGATTCTGGTGACGCATAACATCGAAGAGGCGGTGCTGATGTGCGATCGGGTCCTGGTGTTCGGCAGCAATCCGGGCCGTATCTTGAGCGAAATAAAGGTCTCTCTGCCGCAGCCGCGCAATCGTCTCGATCCGAACTTCCGCGAACTGGTGGAGCGCATTTACGTCGAGATGACGGCCCGCCCGCAGGCGGGTGCGAGCACCCGGAAAGAAACTTTTCCGGGATTGGGTATCGGCAGCCAATTGCCGCACGTGTCCTCGAACCTGCTGGCGGGCCTCATGGAGGCCGTTGCGGCGCCGCCTTTCAACG
>JBDUBO010000042.1:0-30140 GCA_040004115.1 Gammaproteobacteria bacterium
CGCGGACATGGACGCGGACACCGACGCGGGCTCAGCCATGGTTAACGAACGATGCTGCGTTCGCTGCGCTTGATGAACTCGACGAAAGGCCGGATTTCCGCTTGGGTTTCGGCAGCTTTCTCCAGTTCCTCCATCGCTGCTTTCAGTTTGAGTCCCGAGCGATACAGCACCCGGTAGGCACGGCGAATGTTGAGAATTTGCGCGGCGGTGAAGCCGCGGCGCTGCAAGCCCACGGCATTGACGCTGTGCGGCACCGCCGGCCGGCCGATCGCCATGACGTAGGGCGGCACATCGCGGGTTACCGCGGCATTGTGCGCAATGAAGCAATACGCACCCAACTTGGTGAACTGATGCACGGCCGACAGGCCGCCCATCGTCACCCAATCGCCGACTTCCACATGCCCGCCGAGCGTGGCGCAATTCGCCATCACGATCTGATCCCCCAGATGGCAATCATGAGCGACGTGCGAGTAGGCCATCAACAGATTATCGTTGCCGATGTGCGTCACACCCTTGTCATGGGTGGTGCCGCGATTCACGGTGACGGATTCGCGAAACACGTTGCGGTCGCCGATTTCCAGACGCGTCGGCTCGCCATTGTATTTCTTATCCTGCGGCGCGTCCCCCAGGGAGGCGAATTGAAACACCTTGTTTCCTGCACCCATCCGCGTCGGGCCATTGATCACCGCGTGCGGGCCGATCCAGGTGCCCGCACCGATGACGACGTCCGCCCCGATCACGCTGAACGGGCCGATCTTGACGTCCTCCGCGATATGCGCTTGCGGCGATATCACCGCGCGCGGGTCGATCAGCCCGGCGCTCATTTTGCCCTGGGGTCCTTGGTTTCGGGAGCCACCATGATCTCCGCCGCGGCCACTTCGACACCGTCGACTTCCGCCAAGCAGTGAAACTTCCAGATTCCCTTGAACGCCCGCTTGAGCGTGACTTTGAGGTGCAGCTGATCGCCGGGTTCGACAGGCTTGCGAAAACGGGCATTGTCGATGGCGACGAAATAGAAGCGCGTATCATTGTCGGGCACGACCTTGGCGGTTTTAAATGCCAGTATCCCCGAGGCCTGCGCCAGCGCCTCGATGATTATCACGCCCGGCATCACCGGTCGATGCGGGAAGTGGCCGGGAAAGTACGGCTCGTTGAATGTCACGTTCTTCAGTGCGTGGAGACGCTCCCCGGGCACGCATTCCAGCACACGATCCACCAGCAAGAAGGGATACCGATGCGGCAATTGCCGCATGATCGCTTCGATATCCAACCTCTCGGGTTCGGTCATCATCGCTCCTTTACGTCCAGTCTGCGCAAATGCGCCACCATGCGCCGCCACAACCGCGTTTCCACCGTCGGCATTCCGCTCGAGTAGCTGCCGGCGTGCTTGATCGACGCGCTCACCAAACTGCAACCGGTCACGATCACGTCGTCGGCAATGGTCAAGTGACCCGCAATGCCGACACCACCGCCGATCATGCACCGCCGGCCGATGGTGGTGCTGCCGGAAATCCCCACGCAACCGGCGACCGCGGTGTGCGCGCCGATTGTCACGTTGTGGCCCACTTGAATCTGATTGTCCAGTTTAACGCCGTGCTCCACCACGGTATCGTCGATCGCACCGCGATCGATGGTGGTGTTCGCACCGATCTCAACGTCGTCGCCGATCCGCACGCTGCCCAACTGCGGTACTTTGAACCAAGTCCCCGCATCAGCGGCGAAACCGAAACCGTCGGCGCCGACCACGGCGCCGGCATGCACAATACAGCGCTGCCCTATCTGCACTCCGGGGTACAAGCTTACCCGGGAAATCAGCCGCGAATCTGCGCCCACGTGCGCCCCGCGCTGCACGATGCACCCCGGCCCCACCAACACGCGTTCGCCGATGTGCGCGCCTTCCTCGATCACGGCGAGCGCCGCCACGCTGGCCGAGGCCGCGATATGCGCGCTTGGCGACACCACCGCGCTCGGATGAACTCCCGCTGCCGAAGCCTCCTGCGGATGCAGCAGAGCCGCGACGCGGGCATAGGCAAAATAGGGGTTGGGATCGATCAACGCGGCAACCGGGCAGTGCGCCGCATCCTCCTGCGCCAGCACGACCGCGGTCGCCCGGGTCGACTCCATCTGCTTGCGGTAGCGCGGATTCGCCAGAAAGCTGACGGCACCCGGCGCCGCGTTCCCCAATGTAGCGACGCGCGAAACGCGTTGCCCAGGTTCACCGCGCAACCCGAGGCCGAAGCGTACCGCCAATTCCCCTAGGCTAAATTCTGCCTGCACCTCTGCGCACCCCCTTGCGATGCGGCCGGCTAGGAACCCCTGGTCAGAGGCTCCGTCTACTTGCCGGGCGTTTTAGGCGGGGCAGTCGCTCCCGCAGGAGCCTTGGTCGCAGGCGGCGACGCCGGCAAGGTTGTAGGTTTGGTGGCAAGCACCGCCAACACGTTCGCAGTTACATCGAACGGAGGCTTGGCGTAGAACACTCCTTCGCCCAGAACCAGATCAAAGCCTTGCGCAACGGCGTACGCCTGAATCTCGGTGACCAGGTAGCGCTGCACCTTGCCGATTTCCTCATTGCGGCGCGTCGAGGCGTCGTCCTGGAATTCGCCGGCCTTGCGCGAGAACTCGCGCTGCTGGTCGCGCAGGGTTTTCTCCGCCTTGGCGCGGTCCGCTTCGGACATCACGGCGCCTTCTTTTTGCAGCTTCTCGTCGCGAGCCTTCAAGTCATTCTGCATGGTCAGCAATTCGCGGCGCCGCGGCGCAAACTCGTTCTCGAGCGCCTGCATAGCCGTTTTGGTTTGCGGCGCGTCTTCCAGCAGCTTTTGGAAGTTGACCACGCCCATTTTGATTTCCGCGCTCGCCGGGCCGGACAGCAGAATCAATCCTAAGCACAAGCTCACCAGCGCGATGCTGCGATTGAAAGTCGACATGTTGATCTTTAAGACCTCAAATAGTTTACGGTCAAAACGCCTGACCGATGGAAAATTGAAAACGTTCCGTTTCATCGCCGAATCTCACCGTGTCGCCGACAAACGGATTCAAAGGAATGCCGTAAGAGAAACGGAATAAGCCCAAGGGTGCAAGCCATTGCACCGCGACCCCGGTCGATCGCTTCAGATTAGCATAATTGAAGTGGTAGTCGACCGGCGTTATGTCATCGTAACCCAGGAATCTCACCTTATTTCCGGTCTGAAATACGTTGCCGATGTCGTAGAACCAGCTCACGCGCGCTGCACTCTTCCATTTGTCGGGCACCGGGAAGATCAGTTCCAGCCGGTTGACGACGCGGAAGTTTCCGCCGTAGGGGTTGCCGATGCCGATATTATCCCGGGGTCCCAAGCGGCTTTCGCGATAGCCGCGCACGCTGTCCGGGCCGCCCGCGAAGTAGTTGAGATAGGGCGGCAATGCCGTGGTGCGGCCCAGCGCCGAGGCGTAGTCGACCTGCGCGTTGAGGGACACCAGCCACTTTCTCCATATGGGGACGTACTGCAGGTACTGGAAGTTGGTGGCGTAATAGCGCACGTCGCTCGGCGGTACGGCATAGCGGCCCGAAACGCTCACGTGCAGTCCGCGATCGGCAAACAGAGCGCGGTTGCGCGCGTCGTAATTCCAGCCTGCCGTCAGTTCGTAATTGTAGAAGTCGGTGCCGTACACCGTGTACGGGCTGTCCAGCGAATTGATCACACCGTCGCCGTTGGTGTCCTCCAACTGGCGCTGAAAGGTGTTGCCGTTCTGCTTGACCCAGTCGACGGCCTGCAGTGCGCTGTAGCCTTGCGACACGACCAGTGTGTTCTTGTTTGCGGACACGCCAGCCTGCAGGTACTGGTACTCGGTAATAGGATAGGACCACTGCATCGCGCCGGTGATCTGTTTGGTCGAGAACGCCGATGACGCGGCTACGAACTGCGTGATGTCCCTATAGGTCAGGGAGGCCGTGCGAGCCACTCCGTCGATGGTGGTGTACGGATTGGTATGCGAGAACACGTAGCTCTTGCTGTACTTGCCCGCATTGATTTCCAGTGCGATGCGATCGCCCGTGCCCATAAAATTACTGTGCACGAAGTTGCCGTTCAAGCTGAACTTCTGCGATTCGGAGTAGCCGATCCCGCCTCCGAATTGTCCCGGCAAGCCTTCCTTGATGTTGTAGTCTACGTCGACCAGATCCGCGCTGCCCGCCACCGGCTTGTTTTCGAATTCCACCTTCTCGACGTACGGCAGACGCTGCAGGCGTTCCTTGGAGCGCTCGATCGCCGAATTCGACAGCCATCCGCCCTCGAGCTGACGCATCTCGCGGCGCAGGGTCTCGTCGTTGATCGCCGTGGTATTGATGAAATTGATGTGCCGCACATAGACGCGATTGCCGGGCTCGATGAAGAACGTCAGCGAGACGGTCTTCTTTTCGTTGTCCGGAGTCGGCACTGGATCGATCTTCGCAAACGCATAGCCGTCGGCGCCGAGGCGATAGCTCATCAGTTCCTGCGAGGTTGTGACGGCCTTGCGCGAAAAGGTGTCGCCGGGCTGAATCAGCAGCAGTTTTCGCAGCTGCGCCTCGGGCACGACCATCGTGCCGGCCAGCTTGATCTCCGATACCTTGAATACATCGCCTTCGTTGACGTTCACGGTGATGTACATGTCGTCTTTTTCGGGAGCGATGGCGACCTGTGTCGACTCGATCTGAAAATTGGCGTAGCCGCGATCCATGTAGTAGGAGCGCAGTTTTTCCAAGTCGCCCTGCAGCGACTCGCGCGAATAGCGGTCGTCCTGCTTGTACCAGGACAGCCAATTCGGCGTCTTCAGCTCGAACGTGCCGAGCACGTCCTTTTCCTTGAACTTGGTGTTGCCTACCAGGTTGATTTGTTCGATCTTGGCGCGCTTGCCCTCTTTGATGTCAACCGTGATGTCGACCTTGTTGCCCGGCAGCTCCGTGATCTTGGTATCAACGCGCACCGCGTACTTGCCGCGGCTGAAATACTGATCGGTCAGGTACTGTTTGACCTCATCGAGCACCGAGCGATCGAAGGTCTTGCCTGCGGCAAGACCGACGTTGCGCAGGCTCTTCTGCAGATCCTCGGTCTTGATGTCCTTGTTGCCCTTAAGCTCGAATTTGGCGATGGACGGACGCTCCACCACCACCACCAGCAGCGTGTTGCCGTCGCGGCGCAGTTCCACATCACGGAAAAACCCGGTCGCGTACAGCGCGCGCATGGCCTCGCCGATGCGCTGGCCGTCGAGGTGATCGCCGATGTTCACCGGTAGGTAGTTGAATACCGTGCCCTCGGAAATGCGCTGCAGTCCTTCGATACGAATGTCGCCGACGGTGAACGTCTCCTGCGTCGTCTGCGCGCGTACCGCAGAATCCAAGGGCTGGATGGCAAGCGCCACCAGGCAAGCCAAACGCAAATCAAGCCGCACGCGACAACGACCGATTGCAAGTTCGATTAATCATGATTTCCCGTTAATTCAAATGTCTAGAAATATCGTTATAAAAGGCCAGGCTCATCAACACGACCAGGAGCGCAATCCCTACCTGCTGCCCAAGCAGCTGGGCGCGCTCCGACAGCGGCGTCCCCTTGACCGCTTCCACCAATTGGTAAACCACCTGTCCGCCGTCCAACAGCGGTACCGGCATCAAATTGAGCACTCCCAAACTCACGCTGATGATGGCGAGAAAAGCCAGGAACGCCGTCAACCCCAAGGAGGCACTGATACCCGCAAATTCCGCGATGCTGATCGGACCGCTGATGTTCTTGGCGGACACCTGACCCGTCACGATTCGCCACAGCATCTGCACCGTGAGAAAGGACATCTCCCAGGTCTTCGACACACCGCTGATGCAAGCGTCGATCGGACCCAAACGCTGCGTCTCCACCAGCCCCGGCGGCCACGCCCGCGGCCCTTCCTGCAGAGAAATGCCCAGCCTGCCGATGCTCCTGCCCTGCTCCACCACGGCCGGCACCGGCGCCACGATACGCAATCGGCGGCCTGCGCGCTCGACTTCGATGGAAATGTCGCGGCCCGGCGCGCCGCTCACCATGGCGACGAATTCGCTGCTGTTGACGACAGGCTGCCCGTCCACTGCCAGCACCCGATCGCCGGCGTGCAGGCCGGCGCGGGCGCCCGCACTGTCGGCGGGCGCTTCATGAATCAAGGTGTCGGAGTTCCAAGTCGCCAAATCGAAGCCGAGACCCGGCAACAGCCTGCCAGGCTCGGTCATGGCGCGCCGATCGTGGTCGACCCGCAACGTCAGCGACTTCTCACTGCCGTCGCGCCGTACCCGCAGATGCAGCACCCCGTCGTCGGTGAATTGGCTGATCAGCGCGATCTGCAATGCTTCAGTATCCTGGGTGTTTCGATCGCCCACGCGCACGATTTGATCGCCGCGCTGCAGTCCGGCCGCGGCAGCGGGACTGTCGAGCCGCACCTGCCCGACCACCGGCTTGACCACTTCGGTACCGACCATCGCCAAGATTGCATATAGCAATGCCGCAAACAGCAGGTTCATGGCGGGACCCGCCAGCAATACGGCGGTCCGGTGCAGCACCGGCCGGCGCGTGAAGGAGCGGTGCAGTTCCGCGGCGTCCACTTCGCCCTCGCGCTCATCCAGCAATTTAACGTAGCCCCCCAGCGGGATGGCGGCGATGCAGTACTCGGTGCGGTCGGCGTCCTTGCCCACCCGCATGATCAGCGGCTTGCCGAAACCGATGCTGAAGCGCAGGACCTTGAAGCCCAGCTTCTTGGCAACCCAGTAATGGCCGAATTCGTGGACCGCCACCAAGATCCCGATCGCGACCAAAAAGGCGGCGATTATGAACAACATCTTCATGCGAAGGCTCCAGAGCGAGACTCGATCAAGGCAGTAGCCAGGCGCCGCGCCACGGCGTCGGCATCCAAAACGTCACCCAGAGCCTTGACGGGGGACGAGGCGAGGCGCTGCAGCACCTTGTCAATGACCGCCGCGATTGCCGTAAAGTTCAAGCGACCGTCAAGAAACGCCTGCACCGCGACCTCATTGGCCGCATTTAGCACCGCCGGCGCAGTGCCTCCCGCTCGCGCCGCCGCCCGGGCCAACCCGAGGCTGGGAAATCGCTCGTGGTCCGGCGGTTCGAATTCAAGCCGCCCGATTGCCGCCAAGTCCAGAGAGTGTACACCGGACGCAAACCGTTCCGGCCACGCCAGCGCCTGGGCGATGGGCGTGCGCATGTCGGGAGCACCCAGCTGCGCCAACATAGAGCCGTCCGCGTATTCCACCAGCGAATGCACCACGCTCTGCGGATGCACGATGACATCCACGTGAGACTCCGGCAGGCCGAACAGCAAAGTGGCCTCGATGACTTCCAGCCCCTTGTTCATGAGCGTCGCCGAATCGACCGAAATCTTGCGGCCCATCTTCCACTTCGGATGGGCGCACGCCTCGTCAGGCGTGACGGAGTGCAGTTTGCCGACGTCCGTGCAACGAAACGGTCCGCCAGAAGCGGTCAGAATCACACGATTCACGCCGCGTGCGACGTCTCCTGGAAGATAACCCGCCGGCATGCATTGAAAAATCGCGTTGTGCTCGCTGTCGATGGGAATGATCTCGGTGCGTGCACGACGCACTTCTTCCATGAGCAACGGGCCGGCCATGACCAAGGCCTCCTTGTTGGCAAGCAGAACACGCTTCGACGCGCGCACGGCGGCGAGGGTCGTCGACAAGCCGGCCGCTCCCACGATGGCCGCCATCACTACGTCGACATTGGCGGCGGCGACCGACTCTGCCATCGCGTCGGCGCCACACTCCACGCGGGTGGTCGAACCCACCGCGCGCAACGCCGCGTGCGCCCGCGCCGCGGCCTCGGGATCCACCAGCACCACGCTGTCCGCCTGAAATTGCTGTGCCTGCTCGACGATGGCCTGCCAGCTGCTGTGCGCGCCCAGCACCGCGACCCGGAAGCGCTCCGGATGCAAGGCGACCACCTGCAGAGTGCTGCGTCCGATGCTGCCCGTGGAGCCTAATATTGCAAGTCCGCGCGCTGCGCTCATGGGATCACGCCGCAGCCGAACAATCCGAGCGCATACAGGGGGGCTGCCGCCGTTACGCTGTCGATGCGGTCCAGCACGCCGCCATGCCCCGGCAACAGCACTCCGCTGTCTTTCAAGCCTGCGGCACGTTTGAACATGCTCTCGGTTAGATCGCCGATGATGGAGAAAATCCCCACCAGGCAGCCGAACGCCACGGTCGTGGGCGTCGACAGCCCAAAATGCTCGGCGCCGAGCCAGGCCACCAGCGCCACCATCACGAGACCCCCGAGTGCGCCCTCCCAGGTTTTGCCCGGACTGATGCGCGGCGCCAATTTTCGGCGCCCCCAATTGCGCCCGGCAAAGTACGCGCCAACGTCGGCGGCAATCACCAAAAGCACCAGCCACAGCACCAGCTGCGGTCCGCGCGCCAAGCCTCCGGTACTGACGTCGAGCCTCGCCAGGCTCACGAATGCAGGCACCAGCACGGGCAACCCGCAGCAGAGCGCGAGGACCGGATGATGCCGGGCCGGAGCCAGCGACAGCCACAGCAGCGAGATCGCCCACCATAGGCAGGCGGCATACAGCACGGCCAGCAGATGTTGCCGGTCGGCGGTCCAGCGCCACGTAAGCAGCAGCAGCAGGCTCACGCCCGCGGCATAGGCGGCTCGGGGCATGGCCCCGCGCAAGTCGCCGAAGCCGCCCCACTCCCAGGCACCGACGGTGAATACCGCGCCGAAGCCGAGCACGGCCCAAGGCTCAGGCAACAAGAACAGGCCCGCAAGCAGGATGCAGGCCAGCACCACCGCGGTGAGGATTCTCGTCCTAAGCATAGGCTGACTCAAGCATCGGCTTTCGCAGCCAGCTGCCCCGAAGTCTTGCCGAAACGGCGCTCGCGCTGCGCAAAGAACTCGAAGGCAGCATCCAGGTGCACCGGCGAGAACTCCGGCCACAGCTCGTCGCAAAAATACAGCTCCGTATACGCAAGATTCCACAGCAAGAAATTGCTGATGCGCCGTTCGCCGCCGGTTCGAATCAAAAGATCGGGATCGGGAATCCCCGCCAACGCCAAACGTTCTGCTACCAGCGCTTCGTCGATGTCGGCGGCCGCGAGCGTGCCGGCGGCCGCGTCGGCGGCGAGCGAGCGGCAGGCCTGCGCAATGTCCCAGCGCCCGCCATAGGCCATGGCAACGATCAGCCGCAGGCCGAGGTTGCCCTCGGTCAGCCGTTCGGCGCTCGACATCCGCCGTGCGAGTTCCGCGCCCAGCAGTGGGCGGTCGCCGATGAAGCTCACGCGCACCTGATTGCGATGCAAGTCCGCAACCTCACGTTCCAGCGCGTCGAGAAACAAATTCATGAGCATGCCGACTTCGTCGGCGGGGCGGCTCCAATTCTCGCTGCTGAAGGCGAACAGCGTCAGATGACGCACCTTGCGCCTGGCGCATTCCTCCACCACCCGGCGCACCACTTTGATGCTCGCGCGATGCCCGGCAGGCCGCGGCAGGCCGCGCGACCGGGCCCATCGGCCGTTGCCGTCCATGATGATCGCGACATGTTGCGGCGAGTCGGCCATGTATGTTGACGAGAGTGCGGGTCTTGCCGGATCAGACCTGCATCAGCTCCTTTTCCTTTTCCGCCATGGCGTGATCGATGTCCGCGACGTGCTTGTCGGTGAGCTTCTGCACGTCGTCTTGTGCACGCCGGTCATCATCCTGCGCAATGAGCTTTTCCTTGAGCATTTCCTTCAATTCGGTCATGACCTCGCGGCGCACGCCGCGCACCGCCACGCGGGCGCTTTCCGCTTCGGACTTCACCACTTTAATGATGTCGCGCCGCCGCTCTTCGGTCAGGGCAGGCATGTTGATGCGGATGAGCTGTCCGGCGCTGTTGGGCGTCAATCCCAGATCGGATTTGTAGATCGCCTTTTCGATGATGGGAACCATGGCCTTTTCCCAAGGACTCACCGTCAGGGTGCGCGCGTCCTCGGTGGCGATATTGGCCACCTGGTTCAAGGGCATTTCCGTGCCGTAGTAGTCGACTTTGATGTGCTCGATCAAGCTGGTGTGGGCACGTCCGGTGCGCAGCTTCTTGAGCTGGTCTTTGAATGCCGACACGCATTTCTGCATGCGCAGCGCCCCATCCTTCTTCAAGTCATCGAGCATGGCTCTCCCCTTGGCCTTAAGCGGTTACAACGGTGCCGACGTCTTCACCCAGTACGATACGCATCAAGTCTCCGGCGTTGAACAGGTTGAACACCTGCAGCGGCAAATTGTTTTCCCGGCACATGACTATGGCCGTGGCGTCCATCACGTTGAGCCGGTCGTTCAGCACCTTGTCGAAGGTCAGGCGGGCGTAGCGCTTGGCGTCCGGATTCTTCACGGGATCGGAATCGTAAATGCCGTTAACCTTGGTGGCCTTGAGCAGGATCTCCGCGTTGATCTCGATGGCGCGCAGGCTCGCCGCCGTGTCGGTGGTGAAGAAAGGATTGCCGGTGCCGGCGCCGAAAATCACCACGCGGCCCTTCTCCAGGTGCCGCACCGCGCGCCGGCGGATGTAGTCCTCGCACACCTCGTTGATACGCAGCGCCGACATGACCCGTGCGTAGGTGCCGAGGCTCTCCAGCGCATCTTGCAGGGCCAGCGCATTGATCACGGTCGCGAGCATGCCCATGTGATCGGCGGTGACCCGGTCCATGCCGGCGCGCGCCAAGCCCGCGCCGCGAAAGATATTGCCGCCCCCTAAAACCACGGCCACCTGCACCCCTAACTGGGTCAAGTCGCGGATTTCGCCGGCGATGCGCTTGAGTATCAGCGGATCAATGCCGTAATCCTCGCCGCCAAGCAGCGCTTCGCCGGACAATTTGACCAAGATTCTGCGATAGCGCGCCGTGGCGTTTGGATTGGTCATGATCTTGGATCCATACCCTACTCTATAAGACCCCGCAGGCGCGGGGTCTTTGATTACAAGCGGTTAAGAGCTAGTGCTTACTCGGACCGTCGTCTCCCTTCGGCTTCTCCTGGGCTTTCACCTGAGCCATTACTTCGCCGACGAAATCGTCCTGCTTTTTCTCGATTCCATCGCCTACCGCATAGCGTACGAATTGCACGACCGTGGCGTCCGCCTTTTTCAGCAGTTTCTCGACGGTGGTGTCCTCGTCCTTGACGAAGGGCTGTCCCACCAGGGTAATTTCCGCCAGGTACTTGCGCAGGCGGCCCTCGACCATCTTGGCGATGATCTCCGGCGGCTTTTTCTCGCCCTTGGTTTGTTCGCTGAGAATCTCGCGTTCCTTGTCGAGCACCGCGGCCGGCACGCCGTTCACATCGATGTACGCGGGATTGGCGGCGGCCACATGCATGGCCAAATCCTTCGCCAGGGCTTCATCGCCTCCCTTGAGCGCCACCAGGCTGGCGATTCGGCCGCCATGAACATAGGCGCCGATCGGCCCCGGAGAGCTGACGCGCACGAAGCGCCGCACCGAGATGTTCTCGCCGATCTTCGCGATCAGGGCGCGGCGCTGATCCTCCAAGGTGGAGGCCCCGCCGGGCGCCGCGAGCAAAGCGTTGACATCGGCCGACGCCGTCTCGATGGCCTTGCGAGCGACGTCGCGCGCGAAGCCCAGGAATTCGTCGCTGCGCGCCACGAAGTCGGTCTCGCAATTCACTTCCACGAGCACGGCGCTGTTGCCGGCGCGCTCCGTCACCACGGTGCCTTCGGCCGCAACGCGCGTAGCTTTCTTGTCGGCCTTGGCGAGCCCGGTCTTGCGCATGAGCTCCGCGGCCGCATCCAAATCGCCTTGGGTTTCGACCAGGGCCTTCTTGCACTCCATCATGCCCGCGCCGGTGCGCTCACGGAGCTGCTTGACTGTATCTGCCGTAATATACATGGTTTACATACCGCCATAAACGACGGTTTTCCTCAAAAATTGACCACCCACTGAGGGCGCGGCAGCCGCAAGTCCGGCGGCCGCGCCGCCTCTTATGCTCCGCGCCTCGGTGCACTGCGGCCGACCGGGCGGCGCCGCGGGGCGCTGGCCGGACGCGTTTCCGCAGGCGGAGTATCCGTCGCATCGACGTCGTCGACCTCGACCTCCTCGACCGCGGCACCTGCAGCGGCCACACCCGGCACCACCGTGACCGGAACCTTGCGTCGCGGCGGCGGCTTTTTCTGGCCGCCACGCGCCGTTGCAGGCGGTCGACGGGCACCGGTCGCCCGCTTCTTTGGATTGCCTTCTTCATCCAGCTCCACGAATTCGTCTTCGCCGACCGGAACTTCCGGCAGCGAAGCCTTGCCTTCCAGAACCGAGTCCGCCACGCCGCCGGCGTATAACAGGATGGCGCGCATGGCGTCGTCGTTGCCGGGAATCACATAGTCGATGCCGTCGGGCGAGCAATTGGTGTCGACGACCGCAACCACCGGAATGCCGAGTTTCCGGGCTTCGTGAATTGCGATTTGTTCATGGCCCACGTCGATGACGAACAGCGCGTCGGGCAATGCCGTCATGTCGCGAATGCCGCCCAAGCTGCGCAGCAACTTGTCCATTTCCCGGCGCAGCATCTGCGCCTCCTTTTTGCCGCGCCGATCCAGCGCGCCGCTTTGCGCCATCTCGTCCAATTCATTGAGCCGCTTGATGGACTGCCGAATGGTCTTGAAATTGGTCAGCATGCCCCCCAGCCAGCGCTGATTCACGTAGGGCATGCTGGCGCGGGTCGCTTCCTTCTGTACGGCGTCGCGGGCCGAGCGCTTGGTGCCGACGAACAGCACCTTACCGCCCTCCGCGGCCACACTCTTGATGAATGCCGCCGCCTGCGCATACAGGGGCTGGGTCTTCTCAAGGTTGATGATGTGGATTTTGTTACGTTCGCCGAAGATGTAGGGAGCCATCTTGGGGTTCCAGAAGCGGGTCTGGTGTCCAAAATGGACGCCCGCTTCCAGCATCTGTCGCATAGACACGCTGGTCATAAAACACTCCTGGTCGGGTTGAGCCTCCGCGTATCCCAATCGGCAACCCGCCAAAACCTTGAAAATGAAGCCAAATGCCTTCAGTTCTTAAGGAATCGCCGGGCACCCGGCCGATTGTGACGACACGCGTGCGGGGTTGTTAAAAATAGCCGCGCTTTATACCATGAACATCCTTTAGAAACAAAGTCTGCCGCCTATGACTGTGACCGTCAAAACACCCGCTGAACAAGACAAAATGCGTGCCGCCGGCCGCCTGGCCGCCAGCGTGCTGGATATGATCGAGCCGTTCGTTCTGCCGGGGGCGACCACCGAGGAACTCGACAAACGCTGCCACGACTTCATCGTGGACGAGCTGAAATCGATTCCGGCCAACCTCAACTACCGGGGTTTCCCAAAAACCATCTGCACCTCGGTGAATCACGTGGTTTGCCACGGGATTCCCGGCGACAAACGGCTCAAAGCCGGCGACATCATCAATATCGACGTCACGGTGATTCGCGACGGCTTTCACGGCGACACCAGCCGCATGTACTTCGTCGGCAGCGCCCCCGTACTGGCCCGCCGCCTGACGGCCGCCTGCCATGAAGCCATGTGGCGCGGCATCCGCACCGTCAAGCCGGGAACCCGGTTGGGCGATATCGGGCACGCCATCCAGACTTACGCCGAGGCCAATAATTTCTCCGTCGTTCGTGAATACTGCGGCCATGGAATCGGCCGTATCTATCACGAAGACCCCCAGGTGCTGCACTACGGCAAGCCCGGCACCGGTCTCGAATTGACCGCGGGAATGACCTTCACCATCGAACCCATGATCAATGCCGGGCGGCGCGACGTGCGGCTGCTCCCCGACGGATGGACCGTGGTTACCAAGGATCAATCGCTGTCGGCGCAGTGGGAACACACCATTTTGGTTACCGATTCGGGCTTCGAAGTGCTGACCTTGAGCGCCGCGGCAGGACTAGCCGCTGCTGCGGAGGACGCGGCATTGGCAGCCGCCGATGTGTCGGCCACCGATGTGTCGGCCACCGGGGCGCCGGCCGCCGGGGCGCCGGCCGCCCGTGTGCGGGCCACTTGAACGCGCACGGCAAGTTTCTCGATCAAATATCTGATTGGCCCTACCTCGCGGCTGCGGCCGCGGAACTGCAAGACGGTCAGTTCTCGCCCGTCGTGTTCCGTCAGGTCTTGGATCGCGGCACCGAGCTCTTAAAGGAGCGCTTCGACGCCGACGAAGCCATCGAGGATCTGGTCCGCGACCGCGCCCGCTTGGTGGATATCACGCTGCGTGCGGCTTGGGTGCGCCACGCCGGTAAATTTGCGGACGACTTGGCGTTGGTGGCCGTCGGCGGCTACGGGCGCGGCGAACTGCACCCGAGTTCCGACATCGACATCATGGTGTTGCTGCCGAAAAGCGATTCGGCCGACTGGCAGCCGGATATCGAGCGCTTTCTCACCTTTCTTTGGGACATTGGCCTCGAGGTCGGCCACAGCGTTCGCTCCATCGACGACTGCCAGCGCGAGAGTCTCGCCGATATCAGCGTCGCCACCACACTGTTCGAGGCCCGCTTGCTGGCTGGACCCGAATCCTTGTTTGCCGGCATGCGGCGCGCGCTGGCGCCCGATCGGCTTTGGTCCTCGCAGGATTTCTTCGAGGCCAAGGTCAAGGAACAAGTGGAGCGTCATCATCGCTACTTTGATACCGCCTACAACCTCGAACCGAACGTCAAGTCGAGCCCCGGCGGCCTGCGCGACGTTCAGACTATCGGCTGGGTGGCGAAGCGCCACTTCGGCACCGATACGCTCGACGAATTGGTGGCCCACGGCTTTCTCACCCGCGAGGAATTGCGCAAGCTAAAGGCCGGCCAATCGTTTCTGTGGAGGGTGCGCTTCGGCCTGCACGCGCTGACCGGCCGGCGCGAGGATCGACTGCTGTTCGACTATCAAATCAAGCTCGCAAAGATGTTCGGCTACGAAGACGCCAGCTTCACGCTGGCAGTCGAACAACTGATGCAGAAGTACTACCGCACGGTCATGGACATCAGCCTGCTGAACGAAATGCTGCTGCAACTGTTTCGCGAAGCCATCCTCACGCAAAGCGGACCGCCGCTGCCGATCAATGCGCGCTTTCAGATTCGCAACGACTACCTGGAAGTGACGCACCCGGAGGTGTTCGCCCGCCACCCTTCCGCGCTGCTCGAGATGTTCGTGCTTCTGCAGCAGCACCCCGAGCTGCGCGGCGTCCGCGCCGAAACCATCCGCTTGGTCGGCACGCATGTCGCGCTGATCGACGAGGAGTTCCGGCAAAACCCGCGGCATCATCGACTGTTCATGGAAATTCTCTGCGCGCCTGTCGGCGTCACGCACGAGCTACGCCGCATGAATTTGTACGGCGTGCTCGGGCGCTACATTCCCGCTTTCGGCCGCGTGGTCGGCCGCATGCAATACGACCTGTTCCATGCGTACACAGTGGACGCACACACCCTGTTCGTCGTCAGCAATCTGCGGCGCCTCGCCATGCCGAAATTCAACGACGAATTTCCGGCCTTGAGCCGCATCATGCAATCGCTGCCGCGGCAGGAGATTGCCTATTTGGCTGCGTTGTTTCACGACATCGCGAAAGGCCGCGGCGGTGATCATTCCGAGTTGGGAGCGGTCGACGCCGAAGCATTCTGCCTGGAGCAAGGGCTGGGCCGCTACGAGGCGCGCCTGGTCGCGTGGCTGGTCAAGAATCATCTGATCCTGTCGATCACCTCGCAGAAAAAAGATATCAGCGATCCCGACATCATCCATGATTTCGCACGCCACGTGGGCGACCAGGTGCACCTCGACTATCTATATGTGCTGACGGTCGCGGACGTGCGCGGCACCAACCCGAAGCTCTGGAACGCGTGGAAGGCGCGGTTGTTCGAGGAGTTCTACGAGCGCACCAAGCGCGCGCTGCGCCGCGGCCTGGAGACCCCGGTCGATCAAGAAGAGCTGATTCGCGAAACCCAGGAACAAGCCCGAGAGAAGATGTCCGACGTTGCACCCGAAGACGTCACGCGAGTCTGGTCGCAGTGGACCGAAGCCTACTTCCTGCGTTACTCGCCGGAAGAGATCGCCTGGCAAACCACGCTGCTCGCGCCGCGCCATCCGAACGACGATTCGCCGCTGGTCGCCATCCGGCAGCTCACGGATCGCGGCGGCACCGCCGTACTCAGCTACGCGCCGCGGCGGCTGCGCAGCTTTGCGCGAATCACCGCAGTGCTCGACCAGATGGGGCTCACTGTCGTCGATGCGCGGCTGATCACCAGCGCCAACGGCTTCAGCCTGGAAACCTACGTGGTCCTGGAAGACAACGGCACGGTCATCGCCGATGCCGCTCGCATCCGGGAAATCGAACAGGGGCTGTGGCGCAACTTGCAGCAGCCCGAGGTTTCTCAGGCGACCGTGACGCGGCGCGCGCCGCGCCAGGTGCGCATGTTCTCGACGCCGACCCAGGTCAATTTCAGCGTCGACACCCGCAACGGACGCACCATTCTCGAACTCATCGCCGCGGACCGCCCGGGATTGCTCTCGGAAGTCGGCAAAGTGTTTCGCACTGAGCGCGTGGCGATCAACGGCGCCAAGATCATGACCGTGGGTGAGCGCGCCGAAGACGTGTTCTATGTCACCGACGCCGACGGCGCCCTCCTGTCGGACGAGGCATGCCAGCGCCTGCAGGATTCACTGATGCGCGCGCTCGATCGGCGCGACGTGACGCGGCCGTGAGCCTGTCCTGATGGCGTACGACCAACTGCAGGCGGCAATCGACGCCGCCTTCGAATCGCGGGCGAAGATCACCCCACAAAATGCTTCCGGCGAAGTACGCACGGCGGTCGAATCCGCGCTCGGCCTGCTCGACGCCGGCACCCTGCGCGTGGCGCAGAAAATCGACGGCGCGTGGCGGGTCAATCAATGGCTGAAGAAAGCCGTGCTGCTGTCATTTCGCATCGCCGACAACGCCGCGCTCAATGCCGGGCCATTGAACTTCTACGACAAAGTTCCGCTGAAATTCGACGGCTGGGACGCAGCCCGATTCGCCGCCGCCGGCGTGCGAGTCGTGCCGCCGGCGACTGTGCGGCGCGGCGCATACGTCGCCGCCAACGTGGTGTTGATGCCGAGCTACGTCAACATCGGCGCCTACGTGGACTCGGGCACCATGGTCGACACCTGGGCCACCGTGGGTTCCTGCGCGCAGATCGGCAAGAATGTGCACCTGTCCGGCGGCGTCGGCATCGGCGGCGTCCTCGAGCCGCTGCAGGGGGCCCCCACCATCATCGAGGATGATTGCTTCATCGGTGCGCGCTCGGAAATCGTCGAGGGCGTCATCGTCGAAGCCGGCGCCGTGATTTCCATGGGCGTGTTCATCGGACAGAGCACGCGCATCTACGACCGCGAGCGCGATGAAATCCTCTACGGCCGCGTCCCCTCAGGTTCGGTGGTGGTGCCCGGCACGCTGCCCGCGAAGAACGGCAAGTACGGACTGGCGTGCGCGGTGATCGTCAAGCGTGTGGATGCGCAGACTCGGGCCAAGACTTCGCTGAATGAGCTGCTGCGGAATACGGACTGAGTTCCTCTTGGGCGGGTACCCTGACCGGTTTCAGTTGCATCACTCCTCTAGAATCGGGATGCCGGACGCCTCTGAGCAGATTGGCCCGCGGGCTCGGACAATTCGCCCCTACCGACATCGGCAAGCAGCAGAGACTTCAGCGACGGGCGAGCAAACTGATGCAGCCGCCTCCATTCGCGCATCGCAACCAGCGCGACCGCCTGATTCTCGCGGCGCGAGATAATTTGGGGTCCCTCTCGCAAGCACGAATCGAGTCGCCCTACGCGCTCCTCGCACTCCTCAGAAATTCAATCAGCAAATCATTCACTTTTACCGGCTGCTCCTCGCCGGGCCAGTGCCCCGCCCCTTCCACGAAATGAACGCCTTTGAGCTTCGTGCAGGCCCCGCCTCTCATTGCCTGCAACGCACCGGGCGTCTGGTACGGACCCCATTCGCTGGCACCCGCGATGAACAGAGCGGGCACGTCGATGCGGCGGCCGGCGAACGCGTTCAGTTCACCTTCGTAGCGCGGATCGATGAGGACGCGGTACGACTGCAGCCCTCCCTGGAATCCGGTTCTTTGGTATTCGGCGCTGTAGACGCGCAGCTCCGCCTCGGTCAGCCACTTGCATTCGGCAATCTGCGCCTTGGTGGGCATTTCCGCCGCCACGGTTTCGGCCATGCCCTTGCCTAGATCCATGACGTAGTACCGCGGCATCTTGGCAAGCTCCGACGCCGTCCACGACTTGAGCGCCACGGGTTTATTGCCTTTCCAGTCCGCGCTCTTGACGTGAAAGTTGGCCCGAAGCAAATCGTGCACGCCCTGCGGCGCGTGCCACATATCACCGTTGGCCTCGCGACTGGCGCAGTACCACCAGTAATGCTTGCGCGGCGGCGATAGTGCTGTAAGCGCCTTCTGAATATCGCCCTCGCCTGATGATCTCGCCGCTCGGTTTGCCGTGTCGAACGGCAGCGCCGGCGCACCGCCAAATGGCGTGCTCATCAACACCACAGACCGAAACACATCCGGGCGCACCAACGCACACCAGGCCGCCATCGGCGCGCCCCAGTCATGGCCTGCGATTGCCTGCACCTTTTCAATGCCGAGCGCGCTCACCAGCCCGAGCGTGTCGCTGACGTGGTTCAACAGCGAGAATGACAGAATGTCATCATCGAATTTGATGTCCGTACCCGAACTCCGTCCATAGCCGCGCAAATCCGGTGCGATGACGTGAAAGCCCGCGCGCGCCAAGGGCAGCAGCTGCTTCCTCCACGTGTAAGCAAGTTCTGGAAAACCATGCAGCAGGATCACACACGGCCTGCCGGGCTCTTCGAAGCCGGCTTCGAGAATGTGCATTCTCGCGCCATTGTTGTTGTCGATCAGGCGCGAGCGGATGCCGGCAAGCAGCGTGTCCTGGCCGTACTCAACCTGCGCATTCGCGGGCAAACCGGCGTGCGCGTCGGAGACACTGAGGATCGACGCGGCTGCGGAATGCAACAATGTGGCCCCGATGCCTTGCAGGAAACGGCGCCGCGCCGTCATGACTTGACCGGCACCAACGCATAGGTCAACACATGGTGAGCGATCAGGTCGCCATTCGCGGCGCGGCACTCGGCCATGCCGTAGGCCGTACGTTTTCCCAACTTGAGCACCCGGGCAATGCAAGTGACATCGGTTTCACGCGCGCCGCGCAAAAAAGCGGTTTTCATATCCGAGGTGACCCACTGCTCCGCCGGCCCACGCTCGGTCATGATGGCCAGCCACATCGCCACGTCCGCGGCCCCCATGATGACCATGCCGTTCACCACGCCGCCCGGGCGCTCTAGCGACGGCGCATAGGGGACGCGAATGGTGCATTCCCGCGGCGCGCAAGATTCAATGACAAAACCGAAGGGCTTGAGGAAGGCCGACTCGGCAATCAGACGGGACAAACCCTCGAGCGTAACCTTCACTGCAACTCCTCGCCTTCGCCGGCGCCGACTCGCTTCAGCCAAACCGGCCGCTAATATAGTCCTCGGTGAGCCTCTGCTGCGGGTTGGTAAAGATCAAATTCGTGGGCCCTACTTCCACCAGATCTCCCATGTGGAAATAAGCCGTGCGCTGCGACACGCGCGCGGCCTGCTGCATGTTGTGGGTCACGATGGCGATGGCGTAATTTGCGCGCAGCTTATCGATCAGGTCCTCTATTCTCGCGCTCGCAATCGGATCCAGCGCCGAAGTCGGTTCATCCATCAAGATGACTTCGGGATTGACCGCGATGGTGCGCGCGATGCAAAGCCGTTGCTGCTGCCCGCCGGACAGGCTGGTGCCGGAGCTGGACAGCCGATCCTTGACTTCGTCCCACAATCCGGCGCGCGCCAGGCTGACCTGCACCAGCTCGTCCATGTCGCCGCGACTGCTGCATAGGCCGTGTATACGCGGACCGTAGGCGACATTGGCATAAATGGAATGCGGGAACGGCGTGGGTTTCTGGAACACTATGCCGACGCGCGCCCGCAGTTGCGCGACGTCCTGCTTGCGATCGTAGATATTTTTACCATCGAGAGTGATCACGCCTTCCACGCGTGCACCGGCAATGGTGTCGTTCATGCGATTGAGGCAGCGCAGAAACGTCGACTTGCCGCAACCCGAGGGCCCGATCATGGCGAGCACCTGATTGCGCCCGATATCGAGCGTGACGTTTTTGACGGCGTGCTTGTCGCCGTAGTAGACGTTCACGCCGCGCGCCGTCATGACCGCGTCGGTCGAGACGTCGCGAACCGGCGCGGCTCCGGCGGGAGGCGAAGCGGTCACTGCCGCACGGTGCGTACCGTTGGAGTCGTTCATGCCATCGCTCAGCCGAAGCGTCCGGTGATGTAGTCGTCGGTTCTGCGGTCCCGCGGCGAGGTAAATATCTGGTTGGACGGACCAATTTCCACCAATTCCCCCATGTACATGAAGCCGGTGACATTCGACACGCGCGCGGCCTGCTGCAAATTGTGCGTGACCACCACGATGCAATATTTCTCGCGCAGCGCCTGCAGCGTTTCCTCGACGCGCAAAGTCGAAATGGGGTCGAGCGCGGCGGTCGGCTCGTCGAGCAGCAAGACGTCCGGCTGCACGGCAATGCAGCGCGCCACGCACAAGCGCTGTTGCTGGCCGCCGGATAAGCTGCGTCCGTCCGCGCTCAACTTGTCCTTGACCTCGTCCCATATCGCCGCGTCGCGCAGCGCCGACTCCACGCGGATCTTGAGATCTGCGCCACGAATCCCGCCGGCCAACCGCAACCCGAATGCTACATTGTCGAATACCGACATCGGAAACGGCGTCGGCTTCTGGAACACCATGCCGACCCGGTAGCGAAGCTCCGCGACATCCACTGTCGGCCCGAAAATGTCGCGCCCGCCGATTAGCACCTCACCTTCGGCACGCTGCTTGGGATAGAGGGCATACATGCGGTTGAGCACGCGTAACAGCGTCGATTTTCCGCAGCCGGACGGCCCGATAAACGCCGTGATCGAGCGATCCGCCAGGCTCATGTTGATGTCGTGCAGCGCTTGCACGTCGCCGTAGTAGAAATTCAAGCCGCGAATCTCGATCTTCGCAGGTCCCGATTCCACAGGCGTCTGCGCAGCCGCCGTTTGCGGCACGCGTATTTTCAGGTGTTTGGGCGGTTTTATCGACGGTATCATCGTCCCGAACCTCGGCCCGACTGCAGCAGCGCCAGCAATATCCGCGCGGACACGCTCAGCACCAATATCGTGACGGTAATGATCAAGGCGCCTGCCCATGCCAAGTCCTGCCAGTCCTTGTACGGACTCAAGGAGAATTGAAAAATCACCACCGGAAGGTTCGCCATCGGCGCATTCAGATTGGTGCTCCAAAACTGATTGTTGAGCGCGGTAAAGAGCAGTGGCGCTGTTTCTCCGCTGATACGCGCAATGGCGAGCAGAAGTCCGGTGACGATGCCGCTGCGCGCAGCGGGATACAGCACGCTTAAGGTGGTACGCCACGGATAGGCGCCGAGCGCCGCCGAGGAATCCTTCATGCCGATGGGCACGAGATTCAGCATGTCCTCGGTGGTGCGCAAGGTCACGGGAATCGCGAGCACGGCAAGCGCCAGCGCACCGGCGATGGCCGAAAAATGCCCCATGCGAACCACCACGATCTCGTAAATGAACAGGCCGATGATGATGGAAGGCGCGGACAGCAGCACATCGTTGATGAAGCGAATAGCGGTGCTGAGCCGTGAATTGCGGCCGTATTCCGCCAGATAAGTGCCCGCCAGCACGCCGATGGGCGAACCGATCAGGATGCCTAGGAGAGTCATCACGGCGCTGCCGTACAGGGCATTGAGCAATCCACCCTGCCCGCCGGGCGGCGGCGTCATGGCGGTGAACAGGTGCCAGGACATGCCGGCGATGCCGTGAGACACCAGCGTCCACAAAATGGCCGCCAGGCAGGCCAGACCCGACATGGTCGCGATCAGTGACAGCACCAGGAAGGCGCCGTTCTTGGCCTTGCGTAGCGAGCGCCGATTCATGCGGTGACCCCGGCGCGCCGCTCCAGTCTCCGAAGCATGGCCTGTGCCGCCCCAATAACGGTGAAGGTGATGAGGAACAACAACAACCCGAGCGCGACGAGGGAAGAAGTATAAAGATCCCCCACCGCCTCGGTGAATTCGTTGGCGATGGACGAGGATATCGTGGTCCCCGGCGCCAGCAAGGAGGAACTGATGCGGTGCGCATTGCCGATCACAAAAGTCACCGCCATGGTCTCGCCGAGCGCGCGGCCCAGACCCAGCATGACACCCCCGACGATGCCCACCCGCGAGTGTGGCACGACCACATTCCACATCACTTCCCAGGTCGTGGCGCCCAGCCCGTAGCCCGATTCCTTGAGCATGGCCGGCACCGTGTCGAACACATCGCGCATGGTCGCCGCGATGAACGGCAGCACCATGATGGCGAGGACGATACCGGCCGTCAGCACGCCGATGCCGAAGGGCGGTCCCTTGAACAGATGCCCGATGCCGGGGACCACACCTATATGGGCGATCAACCAGGGCTGCACATGATGCTGCAGCACCGGCGCGAGCACGAACAGCCCCCAAATGCCGAAAATAATACTGGGTACGGCCGCCAGCAGTTCCACGGCGACGCCGATCGGCCGCTTCAGCAGGGGCGGACAGAGCTCGGTCAGAAACAGCGCGATGCCGAAACCCGCGGGCACCGCCAGCAGCATGGCGATGGCGGAGGTGACCACGGTGCCGTAGATCGGCGCCAGCGCCCCGAACTGATCGGTTACCGGGTTCCAGATTTCGCGCGTCACGAAGGAGAAGCCAAAAGTCTGAAGCGCGGGCCAGGCCCCGCGCACCAGTGATATGGCCACACCTCCGAGTATCAGCAACACGAGAATCGCAGCGCTCAGCGTAGCCGCACGGAAGATCCTCTCGTAAATCAACTGCTTTGCGGCGTGCCTCGGATTGATGATCGCCACGGTATAAGTTTCGCTCCCGCTATTTTCCGCTCCACACCGGGTGACCGCCCGATGTGATTTCCGAAGTCCAAGTCTTTTTCACCTGTGCAATCAACGGCGCAGGCAACGGCACGTAGTCAAGTTCCGCCGCCATACTAGCGCCATCCTTGTACGCCCAGGCAAAGAACTTCAACGCCTCATTCACCGCCGCGGCATCTTGCGGTTGCTTGTACACCAGAATAAAGCTGGCGCCGGTAATCGGCCAGCTCTTGGCGCCGGGCTGATCCGTCAAAATCAAGTAATAGCTGTCCGCTTTGGCCCAGTCGGCATTGGCCGCCGCCGCCTGGAAGGACTCGGCACTGGGACCGACCGCGGCTCCTGACTTGTTGGTAAGCAGGGTGAAGGCCATCTTGTTCTGCTTGGCATAGGCGTACTCTACATAGCCGATGGCGCCGTCGGTCTGGGTGGTCATGTTGGCGACGCCCTCATTGCCCTTGGCACCGATGCCCGTCGGCCACTGTACCGAAGTGTTGGCGCCGATGGTGGAGAGGAATTTGGGGTTCTCCTTTGACAAGTAGTCCGAGAACAGAAAATTCGTGCCGGAGCCGTCCGACCGATAGACCGGCGCAATGGCCGTGCTCGGCAATGCCAGCTTCGGATTCAAGCTCTTGATCTTAGGATCATTCCACTGGGTGATGTCGCCCAGGTAAATGCTCGCGACCGTGGCGCCGTCCAAGTGCAGCTGCCCGGGGCCGATGCCCTTGATGTTCACCACCGGCACCACACCGCCGATGATCATCGGAAACTGCAGTAAACCAGCCGCCTTCAGGTCGTCGGGCTTCAAGGGCATATCGGAAGCCCCGAAGGTCACGGTCTTGGCCTTGATCTGCTTGATGCCGCCGCCGGAGCCGATGGACTGATAGTTGAGACCTACACCGGTCAGCGTCTTATAGGCATCCGCCCATTTGGCATAAATCGGATAAGGAAAGGTGGCGCCGGCGCCGGAGATGTCCACGGCAGCCGCGGCGGCCGTGACGCCTATCGCCGCCATCAGGATCGCAAATCGATTGATATTTTTCATACTGGCTCCGATGCAATTGCTGTTCAGGAATGATAATTGTCGCGGATGCAAATGTCCGTTTAATGACCCTCGAGCCGGGAACGGCGGTGCCGATGAGGCGCCGACATTCCGGGCTCGAGGAGATGGGCCGACCCCGGCTTAGAACGGGTAGTAACGAATGCTGGCAAACACCATGCTGTCGTTCGCAATGGGAACTATGTCCAGGGCGCCGCTGCCGCTGAAGGCCTTGCGCTCTGTATAAGAATACTGCAAGCCCCACTGAAACTTCCCGTAGTTGCCGGCATAGGGCTTGTGCCAAAATCCGACGGTGGCCTGTTCGATGAGCCGTGTATTGCCGACGCAGCCGCCGGTCGCCGTTTCGCTGACACAGCCGCTGTTCGAATAGAGCGCATTGCCGTAGCCGTAGGGCGTAATCACACCGGCGCCTGACGTCAGGTTGTACGGCTGAGCGCTGGCCTTCTCCTCGCCGGCAAACAGGTACAGGTCTAACTTCGGCGAGGCATGCAGAGTGAGCCCTGCCAGAGCCGCGATCTCGTGGATGGGTCTGATGTTTCCGGCGCCGTCGAACGTCACATCCGCAAGCTGCGAGGTACCGTAGCGGCCGATGCCCTTGCCTCCCAAGCCGGACACTTGAAAATCCAGCACCTTGGGTATCAGTGGAATCGTGAGCCCGCCGCCGAACCCGCCGCCGCTCGCGCTCTGGTTCGAGTAATTGAGACGTTCATAGAAATTGCGGTACAGGCCGTAAACCTCGACATGCACGCTGCGCTCGGCAATCTCGGTTTCGTAGGCGAGTTTCGCCACCACGTCGGGTACGTGGTTGAGCGACAAGGTATTCGCCGAATTGAAGCCCGATCCGGCCGGCGAATTGTAGTTCACATGCACGGTGGATGGAAACGGATTGGCACCCGTGTAGAACGTCGTTTGCGGATTTTCGAGAGACACTGCCAGCCACAACTGCTTGTCGAAGTCCTTGGTCAGGCGCAACTGCGGCTGCCGCGCCCAAGTGAAGCCGGGGACGTATTGCGCGTCGATGCTCGGCGGTGCGACTTCGTTGCGCGGTGTGATGCCTTTGCTATTGAGGGTCACCAGCGACCAATTTTGTCCGGCCAGCATGTGCAGGCCCGAATCATCCCAGTCCACGGAACCATACAAATGGCGGATTCGAGGACTGTAGGAGTTGCTCTCGTTCGAGTTCCCCGTTTGCGCCGCCGCCTGAAAGTCGAACTCCCCGTAAAATCCCAGATGGGTTTGCGGACTGACGTCGCCTTGGGCAAGCACGGCGAGCCGGCTCTGACGCGCCGTAAAGCGGAATTCGCTGGTGTGGCCGACCGCGCCGTTGGCGTAGGGAATCGCACCGAAGCTCGTCGAGATGTCAGCGGTTGTGCCATGCGATCGGTATATGGATTCCAGCGCGGAGAAACCGCCCAAGGTGAGGGTCACTCCTTTGTAATAAATCTTATCGGTCTTCGGCTTTGCCGCGGCCACCGCGGTTTGCACTTCGGCGTGAATCTGTGCCGGTAACGCAGCGGCCTCGGCTTTGGCGGACGCTGCCTGCGCGGCGGCGCTGTCCGCTTGCGCTTTGGTCTGTTGATCCGCACCGGCTTGGGCGTCCAGGCGGCGCTGCAGCGCTTCCACCTGCTCGCGCAGAGCCTTGAGTTCCTGCGACATTTCCTTCGAAGATTGGTCGGCGGCGGCCGGCTTCGCCTCGGCGCTGGGAACGTATCCCGCCGCCATCAGGGCTCCGAGGCCCGCGCCGACAACTAGCAATCGTGTAGACATACTTCCCTTCCTTCTGCGTTTAACACATGCGGTCGGGGACGCCGGCATATTGTGAGCTCGGTCGGTGGACGTCCCGGACAAGCGCGCTATGTTCAACCCTGATTGTTACAATTGGATGACGTTGATTCATCGCCATTGCAACCACCCAACAGCAACCGCCAATTCAGCGGCGAACCAAAGATATCGAGCCGGGGCGGGAGCGGGGACTGCTATTGGATCATCAGGCTATGCCGGCACGGCATTGGGTGACGGCAGTTCTAGGAGTCAGCCCACTGGCGCAGCAGGTTGTGGTAGACGCCTGCCAAGCGAACGCAGGCGTCGTGATCCGCACCGCTACGGGCCAGCTGTTGCAGGGCGTTGTCGAAATCGAAGAGTATCGTGCGCCGGGTCTCGTCCCTGACCATGCTTTGCACCCAGAAGAATGCGGCCAAGCGCACACCCCGCGCGACAGGCATGACGCGATGGACGGTGCCCCCGCTGTATAGAACCATGTCACCTGCGGGCAGTTTCACCGGCTTTTCGTCGTGCCCCTCGCCGATCACGAGTTCGCCGCCGTCGTACTCCGCGGGGTCGGACAGGAAGAGAGTCGCGGACAGATCGGTGCGGACCCGAAACGGGCTGCCTGCAATCGGCCGCACAGCCCCATCGATATGCCCGCCATAGGCGCGACCCTCCGAATACCGATTGAACAACGGCGGAAGCACTCGCATGGGGAGAGCCGCGCTGATAAAGCTCTGGTTCTTGTCGAGTTCCTCGAGGATTACATTGGCCAGACGGCGGCCCACCGGATGACCCTCGGGAACCTGCTCATTGTTCTTGGCGTGGCTCGAAAGATATCCGGCAGTGGCCTTGCCGTCGATCCACTCCGCACTGCCGAGCGACTGGCGGAAGTCGGCGATTTGCGCAGCGCTCAGCAGCCCGGGAAAGGTCAGTACCATGCATCAGTAGCGTACATTAAGGCTAAGCAATGCGGTACGGCCCTCACCCGGAACCACGTGGAAAAAGTGCAACTGCTCGTAGTAGTAACGGTTGGTCAGATTGATGACATTGACCTGTGCGGCGATGTTCGGCGTGAATGCAACCTTGGCCATGGCGTCGAATGTCCAGAATTCCGGCACTGTTTTGCTGGGCGGGACGTTCTGAGTGTACTGCGATGACACAAACCGGCTGCCGCCGCCCACTTCGAAGCGTGGCATAATTTGGTACACGTTCCAAAGCGAGAACCCGTGCTTGGGCGTGTTCATGAGCGGCGAGCCGACCGGTGCAGCGCCCTTCGTTGATCCGGTCTGCTTGCCGTCAAGATATTCATAGCCGGCGTTGATCCGCCACTTCGACGTCAACTGGCCTTCCGCACCCAGCTCAGCACCATCGACACGTTGCGACCCGCCGAGGATGTTCAGCAGCACATTGGTGGGATCCGGAACGCGCGCGTTTGCCTTTTCCAAGCGGAATATCGCCGCGCTCACGTTCAGATGGTTGTCGACCAACGCCCATTTCGTGCCGAGTTCGTAGGTCTTGTTCTTTTCAGGATCGAGGTTCGCGTTGTTCAACGAAAAGGAACGCGAGCTGCTGATCAACGACAGATCTTCCGCCGAAGGATTGAATGAGGTTCCAAAGGCGAGGTAAATAGAGCCGTTGGCGGCCGGCTTGGAGGTGAGCGCGCCTCGGTAGCTGCCCATATTGTCCGTGTGCTCGATATGGTCGGTCTTGACGATCGCGCCCGGCATGCTGGTCGAAAAGCTGGTGTCATTGTAGTCAACGGCGAAATGATCGTACCTTAACCCGAGCGTCCCTTCCCAGCGCTCGCCCAGTCTCACCGTGTCGATGACGAACGGCGCAAGACTGTTGGCGGTCAGATGAGTCTTATAGCGCGGGTAGGTGCTCGTCGCCGTAAAATCCAAGTTTTCGTTCGGGTCGAGCAAAGGAGAAGTCGGAACGCCTTTGCTGTTGTCGAACTCCGGCGTGGCTCGCTCGTGGCCACCCTCGATGCCGACGACCGAGATATTCTCGATGCCGGCGATCGACCAGCGAACGGTCATCGAGAGCTGGTCCCACAGCATCGAATCCACGCTTCGGCCCGTGTTGTCGTTGCGGGTAACGTTCACCGAGGCAAGCGGCGTGGTCGCGGGAACCGTGGCGGCAATCAACGGCTCGGTAAAGCGGAAGTCGCGTGAATAGCGAGCGTAGCGCGCCGTGTTCTGGATCGTGAAGGCGCCCGAGACGTCGTGCTCAACCCTGAATGTCGCGACATCGGTGAGCGTGTGCATGAAGTCGTCGCGAAAGCCGTAGTAGTTATCGCGCGGAATCGGCGCCGGCTTCGTGCCCAGGTAGGGCAATCCGTAGTCCGGAATGTCATCATTATATTGACGGAAATAAGCGACCGTCAGGCGCGTGGGCGTGCCGAGCCCGAGCGAAAAGCTGGGTGCAAAACCGTAGCGTGAAGTTTCTACGACGTTCCGATCGATGACCATCGCCCTGTGCCCCATCGCGTTGACGCGAAACGCGGCGCCCTCGCCGAGCGCCGTTATTGGCTCGTTGATGTCGATGGTTGCGCGCTGTGTGCTGTCGGTACCGCCGGTGATCTTTGCTGCGATGAGCGGCTGAAGCTTGGGCAGCTTGCTGTCCTGCTCGATGACCCCACCGGTGGAACCGCGGCCGAACACGACGCCGGCAGATCCCTCGAGGACTTCGATGGCCTCGAGGTTGAAGGGGTCGCGATAGTAATCGCCATAGTCGCGGATGCCGTCCAAGAACATGTCGGTCCGTGCGACGAAGCCGCGGATGGTGGGCGAGGTGCCAATGGACTTAAATTCGCCTGCACCTAGGGTGATGCCGGGCACGGACTTCAGAGCCTGGTTGAGATCCGCGACCGCGCGATCCTGCAACTCCTGCGCCGAAATAGTGTTGATCGACTGGGGAACATCCATGAGCGGTACTGCCAGCTTCAGCAGGCGGGAGGTGTCGAGCTTATACGCATCCTTCTGTCCGAAAACGTACAGTTGCTGTAAGGCATCGCGATCGACAGGGGGCGCGACGGGCGCAGATTCTGCGGCATACAGTCCACTGAAGTGCAGCACTCCGATTCCCGTGCCGGCCAACAGAGCAACGGCGCGCAGACCGCCGCTTGCACTGGCTGTCTCATCATCAGTCATTGGCAAGTCTCCCGTAATATCCCATCGTATATAGCGGTAACTCACGCCAATGTCAAAGCTCGGGAATGTATAGCCGGGCAACGTTCCGCCATTACAATGAGGTTCACCCGCCAAGGCAGAACCTGTCGTGACCCCGTTTGTCCTCGCCTGCGTCGTGTGTGCCGCAATCCTGCATGCGAGTTGGAACGCGGTGCTTCGCGGCGGTGCTGACCGGCTATGGTCGATGACGCTGATGATGATGGCGGTCACCCTCGTCACGGCAGTCGCTGCGGTATGCGTGCCATGGCCCAATGCGGCGAGTTGGCCCTACGTGATCGCTTCGGCGCTTATCCATGTCGCCTACAACCTGTCATTGGTGCGAACCTATCGCAGCGGCGATCTCGGCCAGACATATCCCATCTCACGCGGGTCCTCGCCTGTCCTGGTCGCCTTAGGCGCCCTAATTTTCGCGCACGAGACACTTGACGTCCTGGCCTGCATTGGCATCGCCCTGGTTTCCGTCGGCATCGTTTCGCTCGCCTTTCAAGGCAAGAGACTTTGCGCCGACTTTCTTCCTGCTGCTTTCACGACAGGCGTTCTGATTGGGGCATATACCGTCGTCGACGGCATCGGTGTTCGGCTCTCTGGAAATAGCCTCGCTTACGCGAACAGCATGTTCCTGCTATGGAGCATCCCCATGCCCTTCGTCTATTGGGCGATGCGCGGGAAGCCGCCGGTCTATACGAAAGCACAGACGATGATGGCGCTGATCGGCGGCGTCGTTTCGATCCTCGCCTACGGCATTGTCATCTGGGCCATGCAGTATGTCGCGATGGGCATCGTTTCCGCGCTGCGCGAAACCAGCGTTGTATGGGCGGCTTTCATCGGATGGATTTTTCTTAAAGAGAAGCTGACGGTCCGTCGCATGATGTCGTGCATGGCGATTGCGGTGGGCGCCGCGTGCTTGGCGTATTGAGCGATGAGTATCGCGAAACTTCAGCGACGTTTCGTGCCGGCCGTCCTGACGGCGTCGAGATCGGCGGGGGTCCAACCCCCTCCAAGGCCGCGAATCAAGCCGACACTGGCCACCAATTCTCGCGATTGAAGCGCCAGCAAAGCTCGTTTGGCCTGCAGCGCGGCAGTTTGCGATACCACGACTTCCAGATAATCGAC
>JBDUBO010000005.1:0-76350 GCA_040004115.1 Gammaproteobacteria bacterium
AGCCGGAGGCATCACCACCGGCAGGCTGCGGTTTGAAAACCCCGAGTACACGACTTTCGACGCATCCTTTGGGATCGCGAAGGACGCTTGGAACGTGATGTTCTACGGTGAAAACTTGAACAATTCGCACGCCAGCACATTCACGAGCACCGACCAATTCATCGTCGAAGAGACACCGCTTCGGCCGCGGGTGCTTGGCGTCAACTTTGGCTACAATTTCTGAGTAACACCCCTTCGTGTCGAACGGCACGAAGGGTGTTTGCGGTGAGGGGCCAATCGAGGGTTATTTCGTCCACCGGTAGACTGCGCCCGGGAACGGCGCCTTCCACGGATCGAAGACGCCCGTGATGTACAGAGTGTTCGCACCATCTGCGCCAAAGTTCATATTGGTGACATAGGGGGTGGGGACGGTAATGGCGCGCACCAGCTTGCGCTGTTCGTTCACCACCAGCACCCGCCCCGAGCCATTTTGCGCGATGTAGTAATTGCCATCGGGACCCAATTTGAGCCCGTCGGGGCCGTTGAATGCATCCTCGTGAGCGGTCGGCGGCGCCAGATCCTCGAGCCGCGCCCACACTGTGCGCGCACCCAGAGTGCCGTCGGTCTTGACGGGAAACGACAGGATGCGGCCGGCCAGCATTTCCGACACCAGCAGAGTCTTGCCGTCCTTCGACAAGGCGAGGCCGTTCGAATAGTGAATGAGATTCGCCACTTCGACGAGGCTGCCGGCGGCCGACAAATACAGGATGGTTCCGCTGATCGGTGCCTTCAGATCGAAGACGCCGGAAGCCGAAACATAGATCCCGCCGCGCTGATCCGCAGTGAAATCATTAGGCCCGACGAAGGGCTGGAACCTGCTGTCCCGGTCTATGGTGCGGACTTCTTTGCCGTCCGCGTCCAATTCCACGATCGTGTTGGCGTCGTAACAGGCCACCAGAATATGGCCGTTGCGATAATCGATCAGCCCGGACGCTCCGCAGCGCCTGCCCTGCCAAAAATCAGCCGCGCGCTTGCCATCCCACATCTTGACGCCGGGACCGGCGTATTCCACGTACTTGAGCATCCCGTCCCGCCACAAGGGACCCTCGGGATAAGCGGCCGCAGCGACCAGCACCGTGTCCGCACGCGAATTTGCCATCTGGCCGGCGGCCCAAATGATCGCCGCCACCGCGATCAGACACCGCTTGTTCATCGATTCCTCCTAAAGGCTCGCTTGGCCATGTGGGCCGGAACGCTCGCGTAATTCCGCAATGACGATTGCGCGCTTTTGCTGCAGCCGTTCGGCGATTTTCGCGCCGGGAAGCGCGGCGATGTCCTCCGGCGAGGGCTTGATCGCGGCGGCCGCCGCGCGCGCTGCCTGCAGATAGTCGCGCTGCGGGTAAGGTATCTTCTCCAAGCCGGTGCGGCCGCGCGAGTCGGCCTCGCACGCGAGCAGCACCTGCGTAAATCGCTGCGGGCGGCGGAACGCATCGGCGCGCTCCAGAAATTCCAGGATGGTCTTGGGTCGCAGCTCGAATGCGCGGTGCACGTTGCCGTGAAAGCGCGCCACGATCACGGCCAGCTCGCGGTAATTCGCCGGCAGGCGCAGCCGCTCCGCGAGACCTTCAATCAGGGCAACGCTGCGTTCCTCGTGCCCTCGATGGCTTGGCCACTCCGCGGGCGGAGTGACTCCCTTCCCCAGATCATGCACCAGCGCGGCGAACCGAACCTCGGGTTCCGCACTCAGCAATGCGGCCTGGTCCAGTACCATCAAGGTGTGCAGGCCGGTGTCGATCTCTGGATGCCACTGCACCGGTTGTGGCACGCCGAATAGTGCGTCGATTTCCGGATATATCGGTTTGAGCGCACCGCACTCGCGCAGCACCCGGAAAAACTCGCTGGCGTGAATTTCGCGCAGCGCCTTCTCGGTCTCCTGCCAGACGCGCTCCTGCACCAGCGCGTCCACCTCGCGCCGCTCAACCATGTCGCGCATCAGCCCCATAGTTTCCGGGGCCACCCTAAACCCAAGGGGTGCAAAGCGCGCGGCGAAGCGCGCGACACGCAGCACCCGGACCGGATCTTCGACAAAGGCCGGAGAGACATGGCGCAGCACACGCGCGTCGAGATCGCGCCTGCCGCCGTAGGGATCGAACAATGTGCCGTCCGCCGCTCGAGCGATGGCATTAATGGTGAGGTCGCGCCGCGCGAGATCCTCCTCCAGCGTGACATGCGGCCCGAATTCGACGCTGAATCCCCGGTAGCCCGGCGACACCTTGCGCTCGAGGCGCGCCAGCGCGTGCTCCTCGTGAGTTTGGGGATGCAGAAATACCGGAAAGTCGCGGCCGACTTCGCGATATTTCAGCCGCAGAAGCTCCTCGCGCGTGCCGCCGACGACTACCCAATCGCGTTCCTTGACGGGTACGCCGAGCAGGGCATCCCGAACCGCTCCGCCAACCAGATACACTTGCATGAGTGAATATTAGCAGCATAGGCGCGACCTTCCGCGCGACGGTGGCCATAGCCCTGCTCGCGGCCTCGAGCGGCGGCTGCTACCTGCTGCAGAGCGTCCAAGGCCAGTTGGACCTCATGTCCAAGCGCGAACCCATCGGCCGCGTGATCGACGATTCATCGACGCCGGCGGCGCTGCGCACCCAGCTTAAGGCGGTCGCCGCCATACGCGATTTCGCCAGCCGCGAGCTTAATCTGCCGGACAACGGCAGCTATCGCAGTTATGCGGACGTGAGACGCCGCTACGTGGTATGGAACGTCGTCGCCGCACCGGAGTTCTCGGTCGACGCGAAACAATGGTGCTACCCCATAGTCGGCTGCGTCGCGTACCGCGGATATTTCGCAGAAAGCCGGGCGCGCCGCTTTGCCGCCGGGTTGCGTGCCGCGGGGTTCGATGTCACGGTCGGCGGGGTCGCGGCATATTCGACTCTGGGGCATTTTAACGATCCCGTCCTCAACACCATGATGGGTTGGAACGATGTCGAGCTGGCCTCGATCATATTTCACGAACTCACTCATCAGCTGCTGTATGTGCCGAACGATTCCGCCTTCAACGAAGCGCTTGCAACTACCGTGGAAGAGGAGGGTGTGCGGCGGTGGCTGATAGCCCAGGGCCGCGACACTGATTTGGCGGCGCATATGCTGCAGGAGCAGCGCTATGTAACGGTTGTCGATCTATTGAGCGCTACCCGTACCGAACTGCGCGCCGTTTACGCCTCCGGACTCGCTCCCGGGCAGATGCGGGAGCGCAAGCGCGCTGCATTTGCCGCCCTGCATTCCTCCTTCGCGCGGCTCGCGGCGGCGTGGGGCGGACATGCGCCGTTCGAGTCCTGGTTCGCCGATGGCCTCAACAATGCCCATCTGGCATCGGTCGCCACGTATTTTGCCTGCGTTCCCGGCTTCGAGCGCGAGCTGAAGGCAGTGGGCGGCGACCTCACTGCCTTTTACGCCCGGGCCCGCGAACTTGCGAAGTTTGACCAACAGAAGCGAGACGCGCTCGTCTGCGACAGCATTGGGGCTTCAGGTTCGGCCACATAATGCGTTCAATACACAAGGGTGAGTTGAAACGCGAAGCCGAGTGCGAACACGATGGTGACGGCCAGCAGACCCTGTGCGAGTCTTGTGGCAAGATAAATAGGGTTCATGATTGGCTCCTAAGTAGTGAATGGTTCCGACAAGCGATAGATTGCTCCGCCCGCAATGGCGCAACAAATGCAATGCCTGACTATCCGTTAAGGAAAACTTAAGTTGCCCACCGCGTACGACCGATTGCCGTTGGGTGCCCTGCGGGTATTCGAAGCGGTAGCCACGCACCTGAGTTTCTCGGCTGCGGCCGATGCGCTTAACGTCACGCCGGCCGCCGTCAGCCAGCAGATCAAATCGCTGGAGGGATACATCCAAGTACCGCTGTTCCGGCGCAGCGGCCGCCGGGTGGAAATCACCGACGAGGGCCTCGAATTGCTGCCGGCGGTGCGCGCCGGCCTCGAGAAGCTCGAATCCGCATTGCAGCAGATCAAGCACCACCGCCGCGCCGGACCGCTGCAGATCACCCTGCTGGCATCGTTTCTGCAGATATGGCTGCTGCCGCGCATTCGCTCGTTTCGCCGCAAATACCCGAACGTCGAGCTGCGCTTTCATACCTCGCGCGAACTGGTGGATTTTTCGCGCACCACCCATCACGTCGCCATTCGCTTCGGACGCGGGAATTATCCGAACTTGCACAGCGAGAAATTACTGGATGACTGGCTGGTGCCGGTGGCCAGCCCGGATCTGATCAAACAATACGGAATGATCGAACGTGGAGCGGACTTGAGCAAATATCCCCTGCTCGACGGCGACGACGCACCCTGGAGCGTGTGGCGGCGAACCGACGAGGAAGCTGCCTGGAACTCGCGCGCGCCGACCATCGACGATTCCGCGGGCCTTATGATCGCCGCAGAAGAAGGCCTTGGATATGCCCTAGCACGCTGGACCCTGGTCAGCCGTGCGCTGCATAAGGGAACCTTGCGTCTGGCCGCCAAAGAGGCGTTGCCATTCGGCTCGGGGTATTACTTCGTTTGCCCGAAGAGCTTTCTGGCGCTGCCCAAGGTGGCGCAATTTCGCGATTGGATCATTGCCGCGGCGCGTGAATTCCCCGGACCCCGCGCATCATAATTGACGAGTTAATGAGCATGTACAGCGGCGCGGTACCCGGCGCCGGCCTCGCCGTCCTTGAAGCTGGAGCGGCGGTGGTGTGGCGCGCATACGGTCTCGCCGATCTCGAAGAGCGCGTGGAGTCGACCCCCGCAACCAACTACCGCCTTGCGTCGATGACCAAGCAGTTCACGGCTGCGGCGATACTGTTGTTGGCGGAAGACGGGCGCCTGTCCATCGATGACCCAGTGCGCAAGTGGCTGCCGGGCCTGCCGGAGAGCGCAGCAGCAGTCCTAATCCGACACCTGCTCACGCATACGGCAGGGCTCGCGGACTTCGAGGAATTGATTCCCGCCGGGACGTCGATGCAATTGCATGACTGTGACGTGCTGACGCTGCTCGAAGCGCCGCGCCGTGGTTATTTCCCGCCCGGAACGAAGTTCCGCTACAGCAACAGCGGTTATGTCTTGCTGGCGCTGATCGTGGCCCGAGCGTCCGGCTCCGACTTTGCGACATTTCTGCGCCGGCGCATATTCCTGCCCCTCGACATGCAGCAAAGCGTGGCTTTCGAGGCGGGAAAATCGACGGTCACACAGCGTGCCTTCGGCTACAGCAGTTGCGGATCTTCCTGGCGGCGCACGGATCAAAACCTGACCAGCGCCACGCTCGGCGACGGCGGCATCTACTCCTCCATCCAAGATCTTGCGAAATGGGATGCCGCGCTATACGACGGGCGGCTGCTGCACCCCGAATCGCTGCGCCAGGCATTCGCGCCCGCGGTCGGCAGCGACGATCCGGCCGTTCGCTACGGATTCGGTTGGCGCGTGAACGGGCACGCACTGTGGCACTCGGGTGAGTCCATCGGATTTCGCAATGTAATAGTGCGGTATCCGCGGCGCCGCACCACGGTCATCATCCTGACGAATCGCGACCATCCCGAGCCCTATCCAACCGCGCTCGCCATCGCGGAGGCGTTTTAGAGCGCGAGCAGGGCGTCCGCGAGAACATCGACGCCCGTGCGTACGGGATCGCATACCGGCAATCCCAGTTCGGCCGTGAGGCGCGCAAAGTAGGCGGCGCACTCCGCATCCGAGAGGCTCGATGAATTTATGCTCAATCCTACGCAGCGAATGGTGGCATTGGTGAGTCGGCCGGCGCGCAGATAGTCGTCGATGACCGTTCGCAGGTCAGGAATTGGAAAATCCGGGTATTCATCGATGGTGCGGCGTAATGGATCATGGCAGAGCACGATGGCGTCGGGTTGCGATCCATGCAGCAGCCCCAAGGTGACGCCGGCATAGGCGGGGTGGAAGAGCGATCCCTGTCCCTCGATGACGTCCCAGTGATCGGCAGCATTGTCGGGCGAAAGCTGTTCCGCCGCGCCGGCGATGAAGTCGGCGATGACCGCGTCGATGGCGATGCCTGCGCCGGAAATCATGATGCCCGTCTGCCCCGTGGCGCGAAATGTGGCCCCAATGCCGCGCGAGCGCAAGTTCTTGGCAAGGGCGAGAGCGGTGTATTTCTTGCCGAGCGCGCAATCGGTGCCTACGGTGAGCACGCGCTTGCCGCTGCGCTTACGGCCGCTCGCCGCACCATACGAGGAATCACTGTGGCGCACGTCGATCAGCCTGACCCCGCGCCGGGATGCGGCATACACGAGCTCGGGGAATGAAGTGAGGCGCGTATGTAGGCCGCTCACGACGTCGAGGCCGGCGTCGGCTGCCGCCTTGAGTTCGGCTATCCAATGAGGCGGCAGTTTGCCTCCGGTCGGTGCTATTCCGACAACGATCGACCCGGCTCCGCGGTGCGCGGCCTCCACGGGCGACATGCGCGCCAGGCCGAGCGTCACGCCGCATCCCGGCAGACTCCACTCGCCCATTACATCTTCACCGCACCAGTCGTAGAGACCGAATGCGGTCTTTGCCGTCAGCTTGTCCTGTACATCGCCGAGAAAAAGCAGGTAAGGCTTGCGCAGTCGATGCATGTTATTGCGGACCTCGCCCCGGAATTGCGCCGAGTCGTCGAGTAGCCTGGGCGTGGCCGGCACTGGCGCGGCCGGCGCTGGCGCGATTCTGGCTGAGACGGGCGTTGTCTTCATACGCGCCCAAGTACTGCCGAGCGGATGCCACCATGGACTGAGGCTTGATGCCTAGCCTTAAGAATCCGTCTTCGCTGCAAACGCTGTCGACGGTCAATGAGCGGAAATTGTCGCTGGAGAATGGCCGTCCCGGCACGAAGTCCATGGCGAACGCCTGCATTCGCGCCATGAAATCCGGCAGGCCCACGATCCATCGGTGCCGCCCGGTGAGTTTGGCAGCCAAGCTGACGATTTCTGCCAGGGTATAGACCTGCGGGCCGCCGAGCTCGTAGGTTTGGCGGCTCGAGGCGCCGCCATGCAGACAGCGGCGCAGCGCTTCGACCACATCGTCGACCAGCACCGGTTGGAAACGCGCCCGTGGCCGCGCCAGCGGCAGGAAAAAAGGGATCGCCGCGAGCAGACCGGCGAAGCGGTTTAGGAAAGAGTCACCGGGTCCAAACATCACCGACGGCTGGAAAATGGTCCAGTCCACCGCGCCGCTGCCTTCACGAATCAGCTGTTCTGCGTCTCCCTTCGAGCGCAGGTAGTAGCTTGGTGCATCGACGGCGGCTTTTAAAGCCGATACCTGCAGCAGTCGCGTGACACCCGCGGAGCGCGCCGCCTGCAATACACCCCGAGTAAGTTCAGTGTGCGCGCGCCGGAAGCCCGCTCCGCTGAATCCGCGCTCGTTAAGGATGCCGATGAGATTGATCACCACGTCGCTGCCTCGGAAGCGCTCGCTCAATTGCGGCTCCTCGTACACGTCGCAGTTTTCCAGAGTGAGCCCGGGCAGCACCAAGAGGTGCTTGTGCAGTTCCCGGTCTCGCGACAATACGGTGACGCGGTGCCCGTCCTTGATCAGTCGGGCGACCAAGCGGGTACCGAGGAATCCGGTGCCGCCGAGCACGACGATGGATTGCGAACGCATGGATCAGCGAATTTGAATCAGCTGCACGGTGGAGCCTCGCCGCACATTGAGGACCAGAACGTTGGCACTTTTAGCTGCGTCCTTGAATGTCTTGGTGTTCGACACCCGCGTTCGGCCGACGCCGACGATTAAATCGCTTGTCCGCAGCCCATTCTGCGCTGCCGGGCTGCCGTCTTGAACGGCCTTGACCAGAACACCGCCGGCGTCAGGTGCATCACTCAGTTCCGCGCCTTCGAGGCCCTTATTAATGTCGACGGCATTGGCCGTTTCAACTTCGCCGCGTTCCGCAATCAGCGCGGTGACCTTGCGCGCGTTGCCGTCGCGCAGCAACCCGATCTCGACCTTGTCGCCGACACGAAGCATCCCGATGGTGTTGCGCAGCTCGCCCGCGTCCTTCATGACGACGCCGTTAATCGAGGTGATGATGTCGCCGGTCTTGACCCCGGCGTGATCGGCCGCAGAGCCCGGCGCAACGCCGGCGACCAGCGCGCCGCTAGATTCAGTAAGGCCGAATTCCTTGGCGATATCCGGCGTCACGTTATAGATATTCACGCCCAGCACGCCGCGCTTGACCTGGCCGAACTTGATCAACTGATCCATCACGCCCTTGACCATGTTGACCGGGATCGCAAAGCCAATCCCGATATTGCCGCCACTGCGCGACAAAATGGCGGAGTTGATGCCTACGAGCTCGCCGCGCAGATTGACCAATGCGCCGCCGGAATTACCGGGATTGATCGAGGCGTCGGTCTGGATGAAGTCTTCGTAGCCGTCGGGATTGATGCCGGTACGGCCGAGCGCGCTGACGATGCCGGCGGTAACCGTGTGTGCCAGACCGAACGGATTGCCGATCGCGACCACGTAGTCCCCTGCCTCGAGTTTGGAGGAATCCCCCAGCGTCATCGCGATCAAATTCGGCTGCTTGGCCTGCAATACGGCGATATCCGCGCCTTCGTCGCTGCCGATGACTTTGGCTGAAAAAGTGCGGTTATCGAGCAAGGTGATAGTGATCTCACTGGCGTTCTCCACCACATGATGATTGGTGATGATGTAGCCGTTCTTGGCATCGACGATGACGCCCGAGCCCGCGCTTTGGAATTGGCGCTCGTGCGGCTTCGCATCGGGCGGTGTATCGAAGAAGCGGCGGAAAAACGGATCATCGAGCAGAGGGTTGCGCTGTCCCGGCTGTTCTTTGACAGTGCCGCGAGTTGAAATGTTGACGACGGCGGGCGATACACGCTTGACCATGGGGGCAAGCGAGGGCATCGGCGATCCGTCCGCGAGCGGACCCGGCAGGGCGGCGAAGGCGGGAGTACTGAAACGCGCCGGTCCGGCGATGACTGCTGCCGCGAGCGCAGCCGCTGCAATTTTAAGACGCAGATTCATGCGTGGTCCTTCCATATTGATCGGATCTTGGGTCGACGCAACAAGGCCGGACGAAGATTCGTCCGGCCTCGCCAAGCTCAAGGTCGTTGCGCGATATTACACGGAAGATTCGCGCAGGGCGGGGCCTCTTAGGCGGCTTCCACCGTGATCCGGTGCGGTTGCACCGGCGCCACTTTGGGAATTGCGACTTCCAGCACGCCATTGACGAATTTCGCCTTGATGTTCTGGGTATCGGCCGAATCCGGCAAGCTGAAACGGCGCTGAAACTCGCCGCCGACGCGTTCAACGCGGCGGTAGCCTTCGCGCGACTCGCGCCGGGTATCCGCACGCTGTCCGCGAATGGTCAGGACGCCCTGATGAGCGGTGATTTCCACCGCTTTCGGATCCACGCCGGGCAGATCAACGTGCAGCGCGAACTGGTTCGCTTCCTCGTGAATGTCCGCTGGCGGCAGCCAGGCCCCGGAATCCGCCGCCGTCGTCAACGGCGCGCTGAACAAGCGATCGATATCTTTCTGGAGCCGGCTGACGAGGGCCCAAGGCTCGTAACGAACGACGGTCATTGCAGTACTCCTCTATTAGAAATGGTGTTGTGGACGTTGCTATCAAATTCGCGCGCGTGACGAGGAAATTGGGACACGGCGTGCTATTTCAACTGTGCCGATTCGGCCGGCGCTGCGCGGCGCGAAGAGGGGAGAGTCGTCTCCTGCAGCAAGGGAAAGTCCTCACCTGGCGCGGGGCAAAGTGAGACGCAGTTCAAAGTCAATGGAACATAATGTGGATAAGGTGTGCAAACACAAGATGTTGCGATTAGGGTTTTTTCCCCTTGACCGAGGTCTCGCAAAGTGTAATCAAGGGATTTCTCGTGAAATATTTGTAAGTTATTGATATATGTATATTTTTATTATGTATAAATGTATGAGAAATGTCTTGACGCTGGTTGCCATCGCGAATTAACCTCCTCGTCCGCACACAAGATATTGTGGTCGGCAGTTCGCGATAGTCCCCATCAGCATAGATTCAGTTAAATCACTTTATTTTGGTGGGACCGCCGCAGTTTGCGTTCAGTTGGCGCTTGAGAATTATAAGGGAGCGGCATTAATACCCATGAATACGGTGGTCAAGATACAGCCCAAAGACGTAGGCGATATTACTTTCCAGGAAGCGTCATTCGATATCTGGGATAAGAAATATCGTCTGACCGCGAAGGATGGCTCGCCGATCGATAATTCGATGGACGACACGTATAAACGCGTCGCCCGGGCACTCGCCGATGTGGAGAATGAGGAAAATCGCGAGCAGTGGTACGAATCTTTTCTCTGGGCGCTGCGCCATGGGGCGATTCCCGCCGGCCGCGTCACCTCCAATGCCGGCGCGCTCGAGCACAAGCCGGCCACCTCGACCATCAACTGCACGGTGTCCGGCACCATCCGCGATTCGATGGACGATATATTGAACAAGGTGCATGAGGCTGGACTGACGCTGAAGGCCGGATGCGGGATCGGGTATGAATTTTCCACGCTGCGTCCGCGCGGCGCGTACGTCTCTGGAGCCGGCGCCTATACGTCGGGCCCTCTGTCGTTCATGGATATCTACGACAAGATGTGCTTCACCGTGTCTTCGGCCGGAGGCCGGCGCGGCGCCCAAATGGGCACCTTCGACATCGGACATCCCGATGTATTGGAGTTCATCCGCGCCAAGCGCGAGAACGGGCGATTGCGGCAATTTAATTTGTCATTGCTCGTCAGCGACGAGTTCATGAAAGCCGTAAAGAGCGATGGCGAGTGGCAGCTGGCGTTTCCGCTCGGCCGCCAGGAGTTTGAGGCGTGCTCAGCGGCCGACCGGCCGGATCTGGATGACACATCGAAGTTCGTATGGCGCGAGTGGCCGCACACGGATGGCTATGTCGCTAACGAAGAAGGCCTGGTCGCTTGCAAGATCTACAAGACCCTGCCGGCGCGCCGCGTGTGGGATGTAATCATGTCCTCGACGTATGACTTCGCGGAGCCGGGGTTCATTCTCGTCGATAAGGTCAACGAGATGAACAACAATTGGTGGACGGAGAATATCCGCGCCACCAACCCCTGTGGTGAACAACCACTTCCGCCCTACGGCTCATGCCTGCTCGGATCAGTAAACCTCACCAAATTCGTGGTGGATCCGTTCACCGAAGACGCACGCTTCGACTGGGAGACCTATCGCAAGGTCGTGAAAGTCTTCACGCGCATGCTCGACAATGTGGTCGAGATCAACGGTCTGCCGCTGGCACAGCAACGCGACGAGATCATCCGCAAGCGCCGGCACGGCATGGGCTTCTTGGGGTTGGGCTCGACCATCACCATGCTGTGCATGAAGTACGGCTCGAAGAAGTCGGTGGCGTTTTCCCAAAACGTGTCGCGGGAAATGGCCGTGGCCGGCTGGGAAGCGGCACTTGATCTGGCGCGTGAAAAGGGTCCGGCGCCCATCATGAACGAGGAGTTCACGGTGACGCGTGCGATGCTGCGCAAGCGCCCCGAGATGGTTAAGGACGGCTGGCGCGTCGGCGCGCGTATATCCGGCCGCGTGCTGCATGCGCGCTATAGCCGTTACATGCAGCGTATCGCGGAAGCCTCGCCCGAATTGGTGGACGAACTCGCCGAGGTCGGCGCCCGCTTCACGCATCACACCTCGATCGCGCCGACGGGCACGATTTCGCTGTCGCTCGCCAACAATGCATCGAACGGCATCGAGCCCTCCTTTGCGCACCATTACTTCCGCAATGTGATCCGAGAAGGCAAAAAATCCAAGGAAAAGATCGATGTGTTTTCGTTCGAGCTGCTGGCGTACCGGGAGATAGTAAACCCCCGCGCCATGCCAAACTCGCAGAATCCGGCGGAGAAGCTGCCCGACTATTTCCTTTCGGCGGACGACATCGGTCCGAAGGAGCATGTCGACATTCAGGCGGCGGCGCAGCTCTGGGTGGATTCGTCCATCTCCAAGACCGCGAATGTCCCTACCGATTACAAGTACGAAGATTTCAAGGACATATACATGTATGCCTTCGAGCAGGGTCTCAAGGGCTGCACGACATTTCGCTTCAATCCCGAGGCCTTCCAGGGGGTATTGGTCAAAGAAGAAGACCTCAAGAACACGACTTATGTTTTCACGCTGGAGGACGGCACGGAAATCGAGGCGCGGGGTGATCAGGAGATCGAGTACGACGGGGAAATGCACACCGCCGCCAACCTGTTCGATGCGCTGAAAGAAGGCTATTACGGGAAATTTTGATCATGGCTCACATCAAGATCGACAAGAAGATTGCCAAGTACCGGGTGCAGAAACCCGAGGCGAAAGAGTCGCCCGTGGCCGCAACTAAGGACGCGCTGAAGTCGCAGGACAATGTCATTTGGATGCACGAGAAGCTCGAGCGTCCCGAGGTTTTGATCGGCTCGACTTACAAGATCAAGACGCCGGTATCGGACCATGCCATGTACGTCACCATCAACGATATCCTGCTGAACGAGGGCACGCCGCACGAGCAACGGCGGCCGTTCGAGGTGTTCATCAACTCGAAGAATCTCGATCATTTCCAATGGATCGTTGCGCTGACCCGGGTCATTTCTGCGGTATTTCGCAAAGGCGGGGATACGACCTTTCTGGTCGAAGAGCTGAAGGCGGTATTTGACCCGAAGGGCGGCTATTGGCAACCTGGCGGCAAATTCATGCCTTCGACCATCGCCGAGCTAGGCTACGTGATCGAGCGCCACCTGCAGTCCATCGGACTGCTCAAGAAACCCGAGCTCGATGCGCATCAGCGCAAACTCGTGCAGGAGAAGCGCGCGGAATTCGAGGCGCGAACCAAACAAACCGACGCCTTTTCGAAGTCACACTTCCCCGACGGCGCCCAACTTTGCGCAAAGTGCAGCACTGCCGCGGTGGTGATGATGGACGGCTGCAGTACTTGCCTGAATTGCGGCGATTCGAAGTGCGGATAGTGCTCCGGCAACCGCGACGCTCCATGAGAAATTGAAACTCCGCCAGGAGTTGGACGCCATGGCAGCTGAGGCACCGGTCAGCTGGAACGGCAGCCGTTCGTGCCGCGCGGCTATGAGCTGCGGCTGCCCGCACTGATGGCCCACATAAGATTCGCCGCGAGGCGGCGCGAGTATCACCAGCACCTGCAGGAGGAGTTCTTTGCCACGCATCGCATAGCGGGCACGGAAAATTATTCGGTCAAGCGCGGTGAATCCCTTTGGATAATCGCGCAACAGCATGCTGATCTGCCGGTTTGGCTGGTCGCGCAGTACAACCCCTATGTGGATTTCAACGAAGTGCGGCCCGGCACGACGCTGACCCTGCCGCAGGTGGCAGCCGTCAATCGCCAGTGAGGCCGCGTGATTGTACGTATTCGGTGAGCACCGCGCGCATATCCGCCACGGCGGAAAAGCCAATGACGGAACCGTCAGCCGCACGCACATCGAGCTTGAGTGTGCGGCTTGTGGCCATGCGCCGAAGCGTATCGATGGTCAGATTGAAATATGCGGTTTGGCCCCAGGAGGCCACCGGCTGGTACGGTTCGCGGCCGAGCTTGACGGATCCGATGGCTGTCAGGGCGATGGCACCGTCGTCCAGGATCACGGTAAGGGCGTCCGCCGCATGAATGTCGCCGGGCTGAGCGCCGCTGCCGGGCGCGATGTGCACCCACCAGCCGTAGCTGAATTCGCCGCTGCGATTCCATTCGACCGGGCCCATGTAGGCAAAGGAGATGTGCTTGCCTTCGGCCTGCGCCGCAAGCTTCGCCCCTGGCACCAGTACGATGGGTTCTTTGAGCGACGTCACCGTTACGCCAGTGCGCTCGTCCAGGGATTCGACCGGTTTGACGGATGATTGGGCGCAACCTGCCAGGAGTCCGAAGAGCAAAACGACGCCAATTTGCCGGATGCGCATACACATCAGTATACCGGGACGTGAGCCAAAGCCGATTATGCCGTGCCGTGTACACGCTATAATTTTGCCAATGAATCATCAAATCGGCCGCCGACCGGTAAAATTCCTGTGCGCGCTGCTGCTGTCCGCGGGCTGTATCGCAGCGCCGGTGCGTTCGGTCGGGGGCGAAGAAATCGCGTCCGCCGACCGGGTTGTGGTCCACAAGGCGGAACACAAGATGTATCTGTACAGCGGCAGCCGGCTGCTCGGCGAATACAAGGTGCAGCTGGGCTTGAGCCCCACGGGACAGAAAGAGCGGGAACACGATTTTCGCACGCCCGAGGGCCGTTACTATCTATCCCGGCGCAACACGCGCAGCGAGTTCTTCCTTGCCATTCAAGTGTCCTACCCCAACAAGGAAGACGAACTGCGGGCGCGCAAGAATCGCTGGGCTCCCGGGGGTTCGATCATGATTCACGGCTTCCCGAACACGCCGAAGCATCCGGCTTCCTATTACGAATCAAATGACTGGACGGATGGCTGTATCGCGCTTTCCAATTCCGATATGGTCGAAGTGTGGATGCGCACGCGAGACAACATTCCGATTGATATTTATCCATAGGAGCAGAACACGTTCCTTAAGGTGACATGTGGAAACGACGATTCTATCCTCTGACATGGTCGATGCGCGGGTTGCGCCCAAGGGAAGCCTCGAGCACCTGTCGCAGACCGAAATCGCCAAATTGCTCGATTCCGGGCAGGGCGGCCTATATCCTTTATTTCGCAAGTGCGCGCTTGCGGTGCTCAACTCCGGCAGCGACATCGACGATGCGCGGGTGATATTCGACAAGTATCGGGACTTCGATCTGCGCATCGTGCGCCAGGCCTGGGGTATCAAGCTCGAAATCAAGAACGCGCCGGCGGCGGCGTTCGTCGACGGAGTAATGATCCGGGGACTGAAGGATCATCTGTTCGCGGTGCTGCGCGACGTGGTGTTCATTTCCAATGAAATCATGGAAAGCGGGCGATTCGACCTCACTTCGTCGTCCAGCATCACCAACGCGGTATTTCATATCTTGAGAAACGCGCGGGTGCTGGAATTGCAGGTTCGACCCAATCTGGTGGTTTGCTGGGGCGGTCATTCCATCCGGCGGATCGAGTACGACTACACCAAGAAAGTGGGCTATGAACTGGGTCTGCGCGGCCTGGATGTATGCACGGGCTGTGGTCCTGGCGCCATGAAAGGTCCGATGAAGGGCGCCACCATCGGACATTCGAAGCAGCGCATCGTGGACGGGCGGTACTTGGGGATCACCGAACCGGGAATCATCGCGGCCGAACCGCCCAATCCCATCGTCAGCCAATTGGTGATCATGCCGGACATCGAAAAGCGGCTGGAGGCGTTCGTACGCTTGGGTCATGGGATCGTCATTTTCCCGGGGGGCGCCGGCACGGCCGAGGAGATCCTCTACCTGCTCGGTATTCTCCTCGATCCCGCCAACCGAGATCTGCCATTTCCCGTGGTTTTCACCGGTCCGGCCGACAGCGCCGAGTACTTCGAGCAAATTCACCGTTTCATCGGCTCGACGTTGGGGGAGGCCGCACAGTCTCGCTACCAAATGATCGTCGACGACCCCGCGGCGGTGGCGCGCACCATGGTGCAGGGACTGGGGCAAGTCCGCGATTATCGCAAACAGGCGAGCGATTCCTACGGCTTCAACTGGCTGCTGAAGATTCCGCTGGATTTCCAGCTTCCGTTCGAAGTGACGCACGCTTCCATGCGCGCGCTGCGCCTCGCGCGCGATCAGCCTGTGCACGAGCGTGCCGCGAATCTGCGGCGCGCGTTCTCAGGGATCGTCGCGGGAAACATCAAGGAGTACGGGATTAACGCCATCGAGAAATTCGGTCCGTTCGAACTGGCCGGCGAGCCGTCCATCATGGAGCCGCTGGATCAATTGCTGCGCTCATTCGTCGCTCAGGGCCGAATGAAATTCAGCGGCACCGAATATACACCGTGCTTCCGACTGGTCGCATGAACGAGCCGCAGCGCATCCGCTATCGGTTCGAACTGCCGGACGGATCGCAAAAGTTTCTGGATTTCAGCTTCGACGCCGCCGACTTTCGCCTCGCCAATGCGCCGCCGCCCGAGCCGCCGTTCTGGACGGCCTTGAAGTTCAGCCAATGTGCCAATTGTCCGCTGGATGCCGCCAGGCACTCGCATTGCCCGACGGCGCTGCAAATGGCGTCGGCCATAGAGCCGCTCAAGGCGCTGGTGTCCTTCGATAAAGTCGGTGTCACGGTCACCCAAGAAGAGCGCACGATCCATGCCGACACCACGGCGCAACAGGCGATGAGCTCGGTGCTCGGTCTGATCATGGCGACCGCGGGCTGCCCGTGGACCGACCGCTTTCGACCGATGGCACGTTTTCATCTGCCGTTCGCCAGCGAAGTGGAGACCGTGTACCGCAGTGTCAGCATGTTTCTGCTGGCGCGCGAGATTGCCTGCGCGAACGGCACACAGGGGTTCGCAGCCCTGCGCGAGCTTTACGAAAGCCTGCATCTGGTGAATCGCGGCATGTCGCGCCGCCTCGGAGCGGCAACGCAAACCGACCCCGCGCGCAACGCCATGGCGCTGCTCGACGCCTTCACGACGCTATTGCCGGCGGCCCTGGAAAGCTCGCTGAAGGAACTCCAGCCGTTGTTCCAAGCCTGGTGCGACTCTGCGGAATTTTGATGCAATTTAACTTACCGTGACACTCTGTGAGATGCGCATCGCAATGCTCGTCGCCGGGCGGCGACAGTGCCAAGTCCCCGTGACACAGTTCCTGCCTAAGTAAGGGCAGGACACATACTGTCGTGACCATCGACAGAGGCAACAAGTGATGAGCGAAGTTAAGAATCCAACTCGATACAGCGGTGTGGACCGTCGGGCCCCGCGCACGGAACCGGGCGTTCTAAAACCCGGCGCTGTAGCTCCCAGGGATCTCTACAAGACCGGCGGCCGCCACGGCGCGATCACCACCAACCTCTACAATTGGCACAGCTACAAGAATTGGGCGGAAAAAATCCGCGGTTCCTGGGACGAGAAAAAATAACCCGCGTGCCTCAGGCGGTTTGGGGCAGGGGATTGATGCCTTCGCCTTCAGTGGGACGCCAGACACCCTCCTTGGCCTTCAGCCAAGCCAGCATCGGCTGCCAATCCGCAAGATCCTGCTCCACCGTGTAGCGCTTCATTTCGTGCAAGCCAAGGCCCATCTCGGCTGCACGCACGTAGTTCTGGGAGTCGCGTAATGTGGCAATGACGGGGATCCGCAGAGTCTCAAGAAATCGCATCAACGATTGATAGATCACCGTGTTGCGCTTCACGCGATTGGCGACCACGCCGATGCGATTCTCGTCGCGCCGCACTTTGACGATCAGCAGCAGGTCGGCGATGCATTTCGAGCATGCGTGGATATCAATGTCGGACGGCAGCACGGGAACGATGATGGCGTCGGCGTTCTTGCACATGTCCGGCATGTCATGTGAGAGCACCGCGGCCGGAGTATCTACCACCACATGCCCGGCGTCCGACGGCGTGCGCAATTGCCAGGCGCGGGTCATGCGCGAATTCCGCTCGAAGGCCGCAACCCCGTGGATGAATGCCTGTTCAGGCTTGCGCTTCTTCAGCCAGCGGGTGCTCGAGCCCTGCGGATCGTTATCCGACAACAGCGGACGGTCGCCCTGGCTCGCAAAATAACTGGCGAGATTTGTGGCTATCGTCGTTTTACCCGAACCACCTTTCGGATTCAGGACCAGAATTCGCTGCATGTATCCTCAAGCCTACGCAGCCCCAGGCACCATAGCAAGGGTGTGATCCCACTCACGCCGGCAGCGGCGGCGCGCGCCTAGAATCTGCCGCAGATGGAGTGGATGCTACAAGTGATCGATGAAATCGACGACGCCGTCGGGGCGTTACGCCTGTACTACGTGGGGCTCGCGGCGGAAATAGGGCTGATCGTTGCTGCCGGTCTCGGGATAGGCGCCATTTGCGCGGCAGTCGCGGCAGGCTCCGAGGTCCCTTTGATTTTGTCTGCGGCCATTCTGCTCAGCCTGGCGGCCGCCCTGAAAATTCACGGCGCATTGCTCCGAAGCAGCCGCTAGAATCGAGCGTGGCACGGCTGCGAGGCCTATCGCTCCAAAATCCTTTAGAATATCGGCTATGGCATGCCAAAGACTCTCGCGGAAGCTCGCTGTCATTGTCCTGGCCGGTTCGATCGCGGCCTGCGGCAGCAAGCCGGTTACTGCGCCCAGCCCCGGAGTCGACGCGATGCAATCCGTACAGCTGAAGGCCGGTTCGGGGCCGGAAATTACCGCCGGTAAGATTGCCGTCGTGCAGTACACCGGATGGTTGTACGAGGCATCCGCACCTGAGCACAAGGGCAAACAGTTCGACAGCTCGCGGACTGCTGGACAGCCTTTTCGTTTCCCGGTGGGCACGGGTCAAGTCATCAAGGGTTGGGACCAGGGTGTAGTCGGCATGAAGATCGGCGAGAGCCGCCGGCTGGTGATACCGGCGGATTTGGCCTACGGCGACAGCGGCGCCGGCGGTGTCATTCCGCCCGGCGCGACGCTGATCTTCGATATCGATCTAGTCGCGATTGAATGACGGCAGGCGTAGAGCGGCTCTCCATCGAGGGCCCGGCAGGAGCTCTGCAGGCGGTCATCGAGGATCCCGGCATGGGCGGCGCCTGCTACGCCGTGGTGTGCCATCCACACCCCTTGTTCGGCGGCACCATGGATAACACAGTCGTGACCACCGTAGCGCGAGCGCTGCAAGACGCCGGGATGCCGACATTGCGCTTCAATTTTCGCGGGGTCGGCGCAAGTGCGGGCGAATTTGACCGAGGCGCGGGCGAAACCGAGGATGCGGAGGCGGTTGCCGCGTTAGGTTCGGAGCGATGGCCGGGAAGGTCGCTGGTCATAGCCGGATTTTCGTTCGGCGCCTACGTAGCATTGCGGCTGGCGCAGCGGCGGCCGCTGCGTCGGCTAATAACCGTTGCACCGGCAATTCAGCGGTTTGACGAGCACAGAATGGCGGTTCCCCCATGCCCGTGGCTGGTGATTCAGGGAGATGCGGACGATTTGGTGGATCCGGCCGCGGTCATCGCCTGGGTCAATGGGCTCGATCCAAAGCCGCGGCTGGTACTGTTGCCGGGGGCGGGTCACTTCTTCCACCGCCGCCTGCATGAATTGCGGGACATCGTCATCGATGCGATTCGGAGCGGCTGAGTCTCCCCAGCCGCTCCGAAGGCTCTGACAAATCAGTTCACGAATTCCTTGAGCGTCTTGAGCGCGGCAATGCGCACTTTCTTGCTCGCCGGCTTCGCTTTGAACATCATTTTTTCGCCGTTGAAAGGATTGACACCCTCACGCGCCTTCGTAGCCGGTTTCTTCACGACTTTCATCTTCAGAAGCCCGGGCAAAGTAAACAAGCCGTGACTGCGCAGACTTTTCTTGATCGAGGCGGAAAGCGAGTCAAACACGGCTCCGACCTGCTTTTTTGAAAGCTCTGTTTCCTTCGAAATGCTAGCGAGAATTTCAGACTTGGTCGGTGCTGCATTCTTTTTCGCCATATTAAATCTCCTGCTTATGTTTGCGAGAGCGGGCGCCAAATGCCCGCAAATTCAACTCGGCGCCGAAAATAACACAGAAAAAAGCTTATGTTTAGCGCAATTGCGAAAAAAGATTTGCGCTACCCTGAGCGCGAGGTGCTGGTTTTTCAGGCTTCCGCGTGATTTTTGAGTGCCATGCACTGCACGACGCAGCGTCTCGATCACAGTGATTTCAGGCATGTAGGAGCCGATGTTCAACGAAGCAGCACCAGCAACGCGCCGATCACAATCGACACCCAGAGGACCGAGAAGTCTATCTGGCCGATCGGCGGAATAATCCGGCGTACGGGTTTCAAGATCGGCTCGCAGAGTTGCGCGAGTAAGCGCAGGCCCGGAGCGTATCCACCCGGCGACACGAAACTCGTCAGCCAGTAGAGGAGCAGCGCAAACAGATAGATGCGCAGCACCAAACCGGCCAGATCGACGACGGTGATGCGCAGAAACAAGACCACGTCGCCCACGCCTGCGCCCGCCATGGCCATTGCGGCAAACGTGCGCAGCGACGCCACGGCGATGACCGCAACCACAGTCGCCGTGTCCACCTTGCCGACGGGCGGCAGCAGCTTGCGCAGCGGCATAATCAGCCAATTGGTCACGCGCACGATGGCATCGGCCATGGGATCGCGAAAATCAGCCCGCACCCATTGGAATAAAAGCCGCAGCACGAAGGCCAGTGTCAGCAGCCAGAGCAGTGTGTCGACGATGTATCTAATCGCGTCCATGGCGGGCATTTCTAGGCGCTTTGCGCCACCTCTCGTGGGGTCGCCTTACCATCACGCGACCCGGACCGACATCATGTTAACCCTAGGGGGCGCCGTATTCGGCGGCGAGTTCGGCCGAGCGGCGGTCGGCTGCCGCCACAGCATGTGAGACGATAGCACGAAGCCCGGCCGCGTTCAGAACCTCGAGCGCCGCGGCGGTGGTGCCGCCTTTGGAAGTGACCTGCTCGCGCAGCGTAGCCAGTGAGTCGGCCGATTGTCGCGCCATCTGCGCCGCGCCGAATGCCGTTTCCAACGTCAATTGATGGGCGATGTCGCTGGGCAGGCCGCGCTCATGTGCGGCTGCCTCGAGAGCCTCCATGAACAGGAAAAAGTACGCGGGGCCGCTGCCGGAGAGCGCGGTGACGGTATCCATCTGGGATTCATGCTCGACCCACACCGTGGCACTGACGGCCGCCATGATCATTTCCGCGAGGGCCCGGTTGGCGGCGCCGACGCTTGCCGGCGCAAACAAACCGGTGGCGCCGAAGCCGTTGAGAGCGGGTCGGTTCGGCATAGTGCGGATGACCGGGACCCGTGGTCCGAACCAACGGGCGAGCGCCGCATGCGGGATACCCGCTGCAACCGAAATCAGCAAGGGCGGCGCCTCGGCGAGATGGGGGGCGAGGTTCTGCGCGATGCCGCGCAACAGCTGCGGCTTGACGGCGAGAATCACCACCTCGGCGCCGGCAACGGCGCTCGCGTTGTCGGTAGCGGTCTTGACGCCGTAGTCGCGCACCAGCCTATTCAGCTGATCCAGACTGGGATCGGCGACCACCACCCGCTCGCCCGGCAAGCCGCGCTTGGTCAAGCCCCCGATCAGTGCGGCGGCCATGTTGCCGCCGCCGATGAATGCAAGCCTACGAATATTGTTCATGCCCATCCCCACTCTGTGTACCAGCCTTGAGTTTCCCATGGCGGCGAATGGAAGGGTCGCTTAGCGCTCGCCATAGCGGCGCCCTGACCAGTGCCCCTAACGGCGCCCTACCGGTTGCCCCTACCGGTTCCCTTACCGGGGTCCGAACAGGGCCGTGCCTATTCGGACCAGCGTCGCTCCTTCGGCGATGGCCGCCTCGAAGTCGCCGCTCATTCCCATCGACAGTGTATCGAGCTTGTGGCCGCCCGCGTTAAGCTCGTCGAGCAGGATGCGCAGGCGCGCGAAGACGGCACGTTCCGCCTCCGCATCTGCTTGCGGCGGCGGAACGCACATCAAGCCGCGGAGCCGCACACGGGGCAGATCCACGATCGCGTCCGCGAGCGGCCGCACCTTGCCGGGGGCGACGCCACCCTTGTTCGGCTCAGGATCCAATTCTACCTGGATGCACAAGCTGAGCGGCGCGGCATGAAAGGGGCGCTGTTCCGACAGGCGCCGGGCGATGCTCAGGCGATCGATGCTGTGCACCCAATCGAAGCGCTGGGCTATGGCGCGAGTCTTGTTGGATTGAACGCCGCCTATGAAGTGCCAGTGCAGGGGCTGGCCGGTGAATTGATCCATCTTGGGCAAAGCTTCCTGAAGATAGCTTTCGCCGAAATCCGTGACGCCGGCGGTGGCGGCGAGGCGTATGGATTCGGCAGTCTGGGCCTTGGTTACGGCGACCAGGGTGACCGAGGCCGGGTCTCGTCCCGCAGCCTCGGCCGCCTGACGTATCCGAGACCTGACGTAGTTCACATGAAGCGTTGAATTCTGCGGACCAATTAACATATTGGGTGACGACACCCTCTTATATACTACTAGTGGCTTAAACCAGCCCGAATTAGGAGCCGTAAATGGCGGTTGATATCGCGCAGCTTCTCGCCTTTGCGGTGAAGAACAATGCGTCGGATCTGCATCTCTCAGCGGGAGTCCCGCCGATGATTCGCGTCGACGGCGACATGAAGCGCGTCAATATGCCGGCGCTGGTGCACAAAGAAGTGCACAGCATGGTGTACGACATCATGAACGACAAGCAGCGCAAGGCATTCGAGGAGTTCTTCGAAACGGATTTTTCGTTCGAGATCCCCAAGCTGGCGCGCTTCAGGGTCAACGCATTCAACCAAAATCGCGGCGCCGCGGCGGTATTCCGCAATATTCCGTCCACGATCCTGTCGCTGGACGAATTGAACGCTCCCAAGACTTTCAAAGATTTATGCATGCTTCCCCGTGGTCTCGTGCTGGTCACCGGACCCACCGGCTCGGGCAAGTCGACGACGCTGGCCGCCATGGTCAATCATTGCAATGACAATCGTCCCGACCACATTATCACGATCGAAGACCCCATAGAGTTCGTGCACGAGAGCAAGCGCTGCCTGGTCAACCAGCGCGAAGTGCACCGCGACACCTTGGGTTTCAGCGAGGCGCTACGCTCGGCGCTGCGCGAAGATCCCGATGTGGTTCTGGTCGGCGAAATGCGCGATCTGGAAACGATTCGTCTGGCGCTGACCGCCGCGGAAACCGGCCATTTGGTGTTCGGCACGCTGCATACGAGCTCAGCGGCCAAGACCATCGACCGAATCGTGGACGTTTTCCCGGCTTCGGAGAAAGACATGGTACGCGCCATGATTTCCGAGAGCCTGCGGGCCGTGATATCCCAGACCTTGATGAAGCGGGTGGGCGGCGGGCGTATTGCGGCGCACGAAATCATGATCGGCACCCCCGCCATCCGCAACTTGATCCGCGAGGGCAAAATCGCTCAAATGTACTCGGCGATTCAGACCGGCCAGGGTCAGGGAATGCAGACCCTCGATCAATGCCTGCAGGAAATGGTGCAAAAAGGCGTCGTCAGCCGCGAAGAGGCCCGCTACAAGGCGCAGAACAAGGACAGCATCTAATGGAACGCGATCAAGCAATACGGCTGATGCAAGACCTGCTGCGGCGCATGGTCGAAAAAAAGGGTTCCGATTTGTTCATCACGGCGGGCTTCCCGCCCGCCATCAAGGTAGACGGCGAAATCCGGCCCCAGTCGGACCGCTCTTTGAGCCCCGAGCAGAGCGCGGGCCTGGTGCGCGCCATCATGAACGACCGGCAGACCAAAGAATTCGACGCCACCAAGGAATGCAACTTCGCGATTGCGCCCCCCGGGATCGGGCGCTTTCGCGTCAGCGCCTTCGTACAGCAAGGCTTCACCGGCGCGGTGCTGCGCACCATCAACGCCAAGATTCCGACATTCGAGGAACTAGAACTGCCGGCTATTTTGAAGGAAGTCGTGCTCTCCAAGCGCGGTTTCGTGGTTCTGGTAGGCGGCACGGGATCGGGCAAATCCACCTCGCTTGCGGCCATGGTCGGCTATCGCAATGAGAAGACGCGCGGGCATATCGTCACCATCGAAGATCCGGTGGAATATGTGCACGCGCATAAGGGCTGTGTGGTCACGCACCGCGAAGTCGGAGTGGACTGCGAAAGCTGGCACCTGGCCCTCAAGAACACCTTGCGCCAGGCGCCCGACGTGATTCTCATCGGGGAAATTCGCGATCGCGAAACCATGGAATACGGCATTCAATTCGCCGAGACCGGGCACTTGGTGCTGGCGACGCTGCACGCTAACAGCTCGAACCAGGCGATCGACCGCATCATCAATTTCTTTCCCGAGGAACGGCGCGAGCAGCTTCTCATGGATTTGAGCTTGAACATCCGTGCGCTGATCTCGCAACGGCTGATACCGCGCGAAACCGGCTCGGGCCGCATCGCGGCGATGGAAATCATGTTGAATTCGCCGCTGATCGCGGATTTGATATTCAAGGGCGAGGTCGCCAAAATCAAAGAGGTGATGTCGCGGTCCAACCGTCTTGGCATGAAAACCTTTGACCAAGCATTGTTCGAGCTGTACGAGGCCGGCATGATTTCATACGAAGACGCCCTGCGAAACTCGGATTCGAAGAACGAGTTGCGCCTGCGGGTGAAACTCGAGAGCAAACGCGAGATGAAGAATCCGGAAGAAGCCGGTCAATCGCTGCAAATCGTCGAGGAAGAAGAAGGCCAGGTGTTCTAACACATGTCTGCAGTACCTGATGTTCCGGTGCAGGTGATGAATACCAAGCCGCTGTTCAAGCTCATGGTCGAGCGCAAGGCATCGGACTTGTTTTTTACCTGCAACGCACCCGTCAAGATCAAGATCGAAGGCAAGATATTTCCGGTAAACAAGCAGATCCTGAGCCCGGAAACCGTGCGCCAGGCGGCATTGGGTCTGATGACCCAGGATCAAATAGAACACTTCAACGAAGAGTTGGAAATCGATTTCGCAATCTCCGAAACCGGACTCGGCCGCTTCAGGGTGAATGTTTTCTATCAGCGGGGATATCCCGCAATGGTGCTGCGCTACATCACGGCGGAAATGCCCAGGCTCGAAGATCTCGGCATGCCTGATGTCTTGAAGGAACTGGTCATGCTCAAGCGCGGCATGATTCTCATGGTCGGAGCCGCGGGCGCCGGCAAATCCACCACCCTCGCGGCAATGATCAATTACCGCAATGAAACTTCATCGGATCACATCCTGACCATCGAGGACCCGATCGAGTTTCTGCATTCCAACAAGAAATCCATCGTGAACCAGCGCGAAGTGGGCCTGGACACCAAATCCTTTGCCCGCGCTCTGCGCAGCGCGGTGCGTGCGGCTCCCGACGTGATCTTGGTGGGCGAGATTCGTGACCGTGAAACCATGGAGGCGGCGATCGCCCTTGCCGGCACCGGCCACCTGTGCATCGCGACGCTGCACGCGAACAACTGCGCAGAGACGCTGGACCGCATCATCAACATGTTTCCGCGCGACCAGCATAATCAGATATTTCTGGATCTGTCGCAATACCTGCGGGCCATACTCTCGCAGCGTCTGGTCGTGACGAAGTCCGGCGCGCGCGTGGCGGCGTCCGAGGTGATGGTCAACACCCCCTATATGTCGGAACTCATCAAGAAGGGCGACGTGATCGGCGTGAAAGAGGCGATCCGCACCGGCACGGAACGCGGCATGTTGAGTTTTGACAGCTCGCTCTACAACCTGGTGCGCGAGGGACGCATCGAACTCGAGGAAGCATTGTCGAGCGCCGACTCGCGCACCAATCTCGAGGCCAAGATAAATTTCGGCTGAACCAGGATCTCGCAAAGCTCCAGGTTGTCCTCGAACTGGCGGCTGCACACCTCCCACCCGGATTTCAATGCGTGCTCGCGGCAAGCTTGCGGATCGATCTTGAGAGCCCGCCGGGCCGCGGCCGCGAGATCCAGGTCCAGGGCCCCCGTCACTCCGTTCTCGATGACATCGATCGGACCGCTCACGGGGTAGGCAGCAACCGGCACACCGCAGGCCATCGCCTCGAGGTTTACCAGGCCGAAAGTGTCCGTGCGGCTGGGAAATACCATGACGTCCGCGGCCGCCAGGTGGCGCGCCAGATCTTCGCCGAAACGATATCCGAGAAAATTCGCGTTCCTGTACCGTGCCTCGAGCCGCGGCCGCTCCGGCCCGTCGCCGATCACGATTTTGCTGCCGCTCCACTCCATGCCGAGGAACGCGCCGATGTTCTTTTCGACGGCGACGCGGCCGACGTAGGCGGCAATCGGCCGCGGTAGCTTTAGAAAATCTTTCAAATAGGGTTTGAACATCTCCGTGTCGACGCCGCGGCGCCAAGTCGCGAGGTTCTCAAAGCCATGCGCGGCGAGATCGGAGCGCACTGAGGCGGTGCTCACCATGCAGCGCGCGGCCGCGCCGTGAAACCACTGCAGCGCCCAATAGGACATTCCCAGCGGGATCGGCAAGCGCGCCCGCAGGTACTGGGGAAATTGGGTGTGATACGAGGTCGTGAACGGCATGCCGCGGTTCAGGCAAAAACGCCTGGCGGAGATGCCCAACGGCCCCTCGGTGGCGATGTGCACGGCGTGCGGCGCGAAGGCGAGGATGCTGCTCTTAACCTTGCCGTACGGAAACAGCGAAAGGCGGATTTCAGGATAGGTGGGACAGCCGACACTGTGAAAACCGCGCGGATTGACCATGCGCACCTCATGGCCGAATCGGCCCAGCCACGCCGCCGTCTGCGCCAGGGTGCTGACCACGCCGTTGGTCTGGGGAAACCACGCGTCGGTAACGATCATGATCCTCATACCCGATTACAATCGCACTACGGCATGACGATACGATGAAAGAAGGCCGGCAATTTGCGTGCAGTGCGTGACCCGCATCGCAGTCCGCGCGGCGTTAAAGCGCCTTACAGGCCCAACGCGTCTGTAACAGGTCTGTAACGAGATTCCTATATTTGCTTCCTGGCCGACTCATGTCGCAATCGTCAAGGAAACACCATGCGAAGCTTTTGGGCAGAACTGCAGACACAGAGATGGGACGATCACCGCTACTACCATCACAGCCGCATCAATCAGTCCTTGCATTTGTTGAGCGCAGTCAGCTTCATCGTCGCCTACATAACGGCGTTCGCGGATCCGGCGAAGTCGGCGCTGATCGGTTGGCTGGTGTCCATGGTCAGCCGTCAATCCGGGCATTTTTTCTTCGAGCCCAAGGGCTACGACCGGGTGAATCGTGCGACCCACGAATTCAAAGAGGACATCAAGGTCGGCTATAACCTGCGCCGCAAGGTGATCCTGCATGCCGTTTGGGCGCTGTCGCCGGCGCTGCTGTGGCTGGATCCGACCTTTTTCGGATTGTTTCAAGCGCAAGCCAACGGCGCGGAATTCGTGCGCCATGTGGGTGAAATATGGCTCATCGTCGGCATCGGCGCGTTGTTGTTCCGCACGATGCAGCTGTTCTTCTTGAAGGACGTGCAAACCGGACTGGTGTGGGCAACCAAGATAATCACCGATCCGTTCAACGACGTGAAAACCTACTACAAGGCGCCCTATTACCTGATGCGCGGCGAGCTCATCGATCCGATGACGGATGTCGCGGCCGAAACCCACCGGGCCTGAATAATTTCCTTGAGCACGCGGCGCCGGATCGACTTGTTGGTGATTTCCGCCGCGGACCACCACCAGCCTTCACGCTGCATTTCCCGGGCCGCCGACAACACCCTGTCAGCGACTTCGGCGAAGTCGGCGTCGGTGTAATTCAAGCTGAATATGAGGCGCCCAGTACCCACCCAACTAAGGCTGAGTCCTGCGGCGCGCAAATAATATTGAAACATCCAGTTATATCGCGACGCGTCCAGGTAATAGATGGTCCAGATCGTGGACAAGTTGGCGACACGCACCGGCAGGGCTGCCGCTGCGAGGCGCTCGTTCAGGCCCTGCGCCCGCGCGTTCCACACGCGGTCGAGATCGAGGTACAGGCTGCGCACGGCATCGGTATCGAGCCGCTGCAGAAACTCATGCATGGAGCCCATGACGTAGGGATGCGCATTGAAAGTGCCGCGCGCAAAGCAGATGTCGGCCGGCTTATCCTCCCGAAAGCGGCGCATGTATCGCGCGCGGCCGCACAGCACTCCGACCGGGAGGCCGCCGGCCACGGTCTTGCCGTACGTGACCATGTCGGCGCGAACCGAGAAGTATTCCTGAGCCCCGTTCAGAGCAAGCCGGAATCCGACGAAGACCTCGTCAAAGATCAGCACGATGCCCCGCGCGCTGCATGTTTCGCGCAAGCGAACCAGCCATGCGGAGTAGGCGGCGCGGTCGAAATGCGCTTTGCGTCCGCTGTCGATCAGGGTCGAATCGCCCGGCGCACTGATGTTCGGATGCAATGCCTGCAAGGGATTGACCAGCACGCAGGCTATGTCGCGGCGGCTGCGCAGCACTTGCAAGCTGGCCTCGTCCATATCCTTCAGGGTGTAGGTTTCACGCGCCGCAAGGGGATTGCCGACCCCGGGCTGCACGTCGCCCCACCAGCCATGATACGACCCGCAAAAGCGGACCAGGTGGGTGCGCCGGGTGTGGTAGCGCGCCAGCCGTACCGCCTGCATGACGGCCTCGGTGCCCGACATGTGAAAGGAAATCTCTTCCTGACCCGAAATTTGCAGCAGGCGGCGCACATTGTAGGCGGTCACCGGATGGTAGGCGCCCAGCACCGGTCCCAAGCCGCGCACCCGCTGGCTGCCGCGTTCGATGCAGTCCTTGTAGAAATCATAGCCAAACACGTTGACCCCGTAGGATCCCGTCAAATCGTACAGCCGATTGCCGTCGAGATCGGTGACCGTCACACCGGACGAGGATTCGGCAAACGCGCCCGCCTTGAAATGCCGCCGCATATAGCCGCTGAACTGGAAGGGCACGCGGTAGCGGGCCGTGAACTGCAAATCGGAGACTGCGCCGGCGATCTCGGCAGTAAGTTCGGCTGTGCGCTTGAAGCGCTCGGCGAACAGGGCGGCCAGCCGTATGAAGCCCGCGCGCCGGGTTGCTGCGACATCTTCGGGAGCCGCGTCGGCGCGGAAGAACTCATCCTCGCCGTATTCATAGAAAGGCACCAGCGAGGCGACGCGGCGTGCCATGCGCGAATGGCCCGTCAGCGAGAGATGCTTGGCGCGCGACAGTTGCAGCCGGAACTGCAATTTGCGCAGCAGAATCACCAGCGCGAGCGCCGCCAAGGTGTACAGCATTATGTTGTTGATCGAGAGATCCGTCGGTGGCCTTCAGGCGGCGAACTGTATTGCAGGCGAATGACACTGAGATGACCGCAAAATCCCTGATCGCCCGTCTGGTGCAGCAGGAGGACCTCAACTTTCTGCTCACCAACCGCATTCCGCGCAGCCTGCTCACACGTTTGATGGGTCGGTTGAGCCGGGTCGAACAGCCCTGGGTTTGCAAGGCCTGTATCGCCTTGTGGCGGCTGTTCTCGGACCTCGATCTCGGCGAGGCCAAGCAAGGACAGTTCAAGAGCGTGCATGACTGCTTTACGCGCGAGCTGAAGGACGGCGCCCGTCCCATCGACCCGGATCCCCGGGCGCTGGTCAGTCCCTGTGATGCGCTGGTGGGCGCTTGCGGCCGGGTGCAGCAGGGTACGGTGCTGCAGGCCAAAGGCTGTCCTTACCCGCTTCTGGATCTACTGGCAGACCCGGCGCTGGTGCGCTACTACCAGGACGGCCTGTACGCGACCCTGAGGCTGACCTCGAGCATGTATCACCGCTTCCATGCGCCCAGCGACTGCCGGGTGCAGCAGGTGAACTATATTTCCGGGGACACGTGGAATGTAAATCCCATCGCTCTCAAGCGCGTCGAGAGATTGTTCTGCAAGAACGAGCGCGCCGTCATCCAATGCCGGCTGCCGAGCGGTGCGCTGCTGACGCTGGTGCCGGTCGCCGCCATCCTGGTCGCAAGCATGCGCCTGCGATTCATCGACGTGCTGCTGCATCTGCGCTATCGCGGACCCAATGTCATCCCCTGTGATGTGAGCTTGCGCAGGGGCGAGGAAATGGGTTGGTTCGAGCATGGCTCCACCATCATCTTGTTCGCACCGCGCGGCGCTGAATTGAGCGAAGGGGTACAGGATGGGGGTTGCATCCGAATGGGACATAAGTTGCTGCGGATCGACGGGATCGCCTGAACGCCCCGCCGCAGGTTAGTGCGTCTCGGTCTTGGAAGTGATCCAGTCCATGAGCGCCAACAAGACCCCGGAGACGACGAAAGTCAGGTGTATCACCACCATCCAGCCCACGCGGCGGCCGTCCACCTGTGCTCCGGCGTCGCCGAGAGGCAGGAAGGCACGCAGCAGGGCGATGCCGCTGATGGCGACGATGGATGCGATCAGCTTGAGTTTGAGGCCGGAAAAATCCACGGTCCCCATCCAGCCGGGCCGGTCCTCGTGATTGTCGATATGAATTTTGGACACGAAATTCTCATAGCCGGCAAACATGACTATGAGCAAGAGGTTGCCCGTCAGCGAAAGATCGATCAGAGACAGGGACAGCACGATCGCGCCCTCGGCGTCCATCGCCTGGATATGGGCGAGATCGGTGATCAACTCACGGAAGAATATGATCAGCACAATCGCCAGTGCCAGCGCCATACCGAGATAGAACGGCGCCAGCAGCCAGCGACTGGCAAACAGCAGCCGCTCAAAGCCACGCTCAAACTTCGATCCCGGACTCACCATCTTGCAACCCCTCCGCCTGCCCCAGTAAGCAGCACGATCGCCGCGCCGGAGGTCTGCCGCAGGACTAAAGAGGCCTGCGATGCCGCGTCAAAGTGGCGGCTATCGACGCCAGCACCGCCATGCGCACCGCAACTCCGTTATTCACTTGTTCGCGAATCACCGAACGCGGGCCATCGGCCACTTCCGAGGAAATTTCCACGCCGCGGTTCATCGGCCCGGGATGCATGACCAGTACGCTGGGTGCAGTCAATTTCAAGCGCTGGGAATTGAGGCCGAAATCGCGGAAATAGGCGGCATCGTCCAGAGACGCGCTTTGCGCCATGCGCTCCTTTTGAATCCGCAGCATCATCACCACGTCAGCGCCGGCAATGCCGTCCTCGATGCGCGTGAAGCGCTGCGCCGCGCGAAATTCGCCTTCCGCCGGCAGCAGCGCCTCCGGCGCCACCACCCGAATATCCGTCGTTCCCAGCGTCGACAGCGCCTGATGGGCGGATCGGGCGACGCGCGAGTGCTTGATATCGCCGACGATGGCCACCTTCAGACCGGCGAAGCGGCGCTTGTGGGTGCGGATGGTCAATACGTCGAGCAGCCCTTGCGTGGGATGCGACACGTGCGCTTCGCCCGCGCTGATCACCGACACGTGCGGTGCCACGTGATCGATCAGAAATTCCGGCATGCCCGCTTCCGAATCGCGGATCACGAACACATCGGTATTCATGGCCTCGAGCGTGTATATCGTGTCCAGCATGCTCTCGCCCTTGGCCCGCGAGCTCGAGTGCAGGTCCAAGTTGAGCACGTGCGCGCCCAAACGGCGGCTGGCGAGATCGAAGGATGCGCGGGTGCGCGTGCTCGGCTCAAAGAATAAATTGGCCAAGGTGACGCCGGCGAGTTCGCGCCCTTCGTAGGCGGGTTGCCCGGGAAGGCGGCGGTAGCTCTCCGCGCGGTCGAGAATCGCCGTCAGCGCCTCGCGGTTCAGGCCGTCAAGTGTGATGAGGTGGCGCAGACCCCCGGCGCTGTCTTGTTGTGAACGCATGTGCGCTTAGGAGTCCCCTGTGTGTTCCATGAACCAACGTTCCAAGATAATGCAGGCCGCCGCCGCGTCGACATCTGCTTTGACGACCCGGCGCCGGCGCAGGCCGGATGCGCGCGCCGCCTTGAGCCGCCCTTCGGCTTCCCGTGACGAATAGCGCTCATCGACCAGCACCACCGACAGCACAAAGCGGCGTCCGAGCTCGGCGGCGAACTCGCGCGCGACTGACGTGCTGGCACTATCGGAACCATCCACATTATACGGCAGGCCGACGACCGCAAGGGCCGGTTGCCATTCCCGCAGCAGCGCCTCGATCGCTCGCCAGCGGGGTCCGGCGGTGCTGGCGGGTACGGCGGCGAGCGGCGCGGCGGTACGGCTCACAGTATCGCCGCAGGCGACCCCGATGCGCCGCTGTCCGAAATCGAAGGCCAGCACGATACGCGGCGTACCTCCTGACGGAATTGTAGGTCGAGGCGCGGCGGGCGCCGTTACCTCGGACCCGGTGGGTTCAGGCATTGCCGCTAATGGGGCTGATGCGCGACAGTTCCACCCCGAGCAGGCGCCCCGCGGCCTGCCAGCGAGATTCGAACGGCAGCTCGAAAATCAAACCGGGATCCACCGGCGCGCTCAACCAGGCGTTCGCCCGGATCTCGTCTTCCAACTGTCCGCCATCCCAGCCCGCGTAGCCCAAGGCGACGACGGCCTCGTCGGGACCCTGGCCGCGGGCCATGGCGGCCAAGATATCCCGCGAAGTCGTGACATGAATGATGTCCGACACCTTGAGTGTCGAATCCCATTCACCGCCGGCCCGATGCACTACGAAACCGCGATCGGTTTGCATGGGTCCGCCGCGCAGCACGTGGCGTTCCCGCAAGGGGCCCCCGGCGAGTTCGATTTCGAGCTGCTCGAAGATTTCACCCATGCGCATGGGCAGCGGCTTGTTCAATATCAGGCCGAGCGCCCCGCGCGGGCTGTGATCGCAAACGAGTGCCACGGTCTGCGCAAAATTGGGATCGCCCATCGCCGGCATGGCGATCAGCAGCTGGTTGGTCAGATACCCCGACTCGCTAATGGTTCGGCTCCGCATAGAAAACGCCGGCGCCTTGCGCCGCGCCTCCCAAGAACTGCCATTCGTATGCAATGCGTATCTCGTCATGCTTGGCCGCCAACTCCCCGGGAAACGGGTCGAACGGCGCGGCAAGCTTCAGTATCCTCATGGCCGCTTCGTCGATTTCCACATGACCGCTGCTGCGCCTGACCTTAGTCAGCAGAAGCTTGCCGTCTGCACCTATGGTCACCTCGATGACCGGCGTGCCGGAAAGCTTTTCTCGCCGCGCTACGTCCGGGAAGTTCATCGTGCCCACGCGCTCAATTTTTCGGCGCCAGCTGTCCAAGTAAACGGCGACATCGGATTCACGAGTGTCCGCGGCAATCCACAGCTGGCGCATGGCTTCGCCGCGCATGCGCAGCTCTACCCCATCGTCGTTGGGAGTCATCGCGAGATCCGGCCGCTTTTCCAGCAGCAGGGGCAGTTTAGAAGATTCGTCGGCGGCGGTGGGCGCCGCGAAATATAAGATCTTCTGTGCAGGCCTGTGGGTCGAAACGAGTTCCTCGTCGCCCGCGTCGACACCGGCCTGCTGCTCCGCCAGCCCATCGCCGCTGGGGATCCCCGGACGCTCGACCGGCATCAGAGAGGACTTGGGGATTAGCGCGCGCTCGCGCTTCAGGGTGTTGCCTGCGCCTTTCTGATTGCGCTCCGAAAGGTACTGGGCATTGGGATTGCGGGCCACGCTCGGCGCCTGGTCGTTGACCAGCACGACTTCCAACACCGGAGCTTCATCACCGTCCGCCTTGCTGCCCGGCGCGCCGAATGTCACGCCAAGAATTACGATCCCATGGAACAGCGCGGCCAGGAAGCATGTCGTCAGCATGCGGTCGTTGGCAGGCGGGAGTCCGACCTTCAGCATTTCGCCCGGTTGATATATTTCGGAGGTCACGCTGCGCCCAGGGTCCTATGGATAGCGTCCATCAGCAAACCACCAATGTCGACACCATGCTTCTTGTTTAGTTCGCGGATGCCGGTCGGACTGGTGACGTTGATTTCAGTGACGTAATCGCCGATCACATCAAGGCCGACAAACATCATTCCGGCCGCTTTGAGCGCGGGTCCGATCTGCGCGCACAACCAGCGGTCGCGAGCGTTCAGCGGCCGGCTCTCGGCGCGGGCGCCGGCGGCGAGATTGCCGCGATTGTCATCCGGCGTAGGGATTCGCACCAGGGCAAAGGGCACCGGCTCCCCATCCACCAGAATGACCCGGCAGTCGCCGGCCGTGACGATCTCCGGGAGGTATCGCTGTACGATCGCGTAGCGGCTGCCGTATTCGGTCAAGGTCTCGAACACCACATTGTGGTTCTTGTCGCCCTGTTCCAGAACGAATATGGAGCGGCCTCCCATGCCGTGCAATGGCTTGCATACTGCCTTGCCGTGTTCCCGCAGAAACTCACCCATGGCGTGCATATCGCGCGTGATCAGGGTGGGCGCACAGCATTCGGGAAACCACGCCGTATAGACCTTCTCGTTCATATCCCGCAAGCCCTGCGGCCGATTGCAAACCAGCGCGCCCTGCAGTTCGGCGCGATCCAGAACGTACGTGGAGTAGATATATTCGGTGTCAAATGGCGGATCCTTGCGCATCAGAATCACGTCGAACTCGCCCAACTTGGCGCTCTGCGGCGTACCTCGCACGAACCACGTTCCCGGATCGTCGAACACCTGCAGCGGCGCCAGACGAGCCCAGGCGATGCCGTCACGCAGCCAAAGATCCTTCTGTTCCGCATAGAACACCTGCCAGCCCCGCGACTGGGCGGCAAGCAGCATCGCCAGCGTACTGTCCTTGGCCGGCTTTATCGCTTCAATGGGGTCCATGACCACGACGAGACGGACTCGGGAAGACATTTCATTCCTTCTCAGGATCAAATTAATTTTCCGGCGGCCCAGTCTAGCGCACGTTGTCAACCGGGCGCCGACCCGATCACTTGATAGAACTGTGAACCAGACCCCCGTTGCAAGGGGCAGCTTACCGCCAAATGGCGACCCCTTACCGTGGCTTGCAGCGGCTGGATATGTTAAAAAGCCACAGGATTCCAGCACCTACGCACACGCCTTGAGGTCCCAAAGAAAGATTCATGGAAAGCATGATCACTCCGGCTAAACCGAAACTCACGGGACTCAAAGTTCTTGTGATCGACGACAGCAAGACCATCCGCAGGACCGCCGAGACGCTCCTGACCAAGGAGGGTTGCGAAGTGTTCACGGCCGTCGACGGATTCGACGCGCTTTCCAAGATCGCCGACCATCAGCCCGACATCGTGTTCGTGGACATCATGATGCCGAGACTCGACGGCTACCAGACCTGTTCGCTGATCAAGCACAACAAGGTATTCAAACAGATCCCGGTCATCATGTTGTCCAGCAAGGACGGCCTATTCGATCGAGCCCGCGGCCGAATCGTGGGCTCGGAGCACTATTTGACGAAGCCCTTTACCAAAGACGAATTGCTGGGCGCGATCGAAGCTCACGTCGGCAAATGACGGGGAACCTACGAATGGCACTGATTCTCATTGTTGACGATTCACCCACAGAAGTATTCGTCATGCAGAAGGCTCTGGAGAAACATGGCTTCAAGACCGCCGCCGCTGAGAACGGCGAAGAGGGCGTGCGCAAGGCCAAGGCCATGAAGCCCGATCTCATATTCATGGACATCGTCATGCCCGGCGTGAACGGCTATCAGGCCACCCGGATGCTCATCAACGACCCCGAGACCAGCCTGATCCCTATCATCATGGTGACCACCAAGGGTCAAGAGACCGATCGCGTCTGGGGACTGCGCCAAGGCGCCGTGGATTATCTGGTCAAGCCCGTGTCGGCACAGGCCTTGGTCGAGAAGGCACAGGCCGCGCTGGCCATATGACGAGCGACGTCGGCGGATCCGAAACCAGCCTGCGCAGCTTGCGTGACCGGCCGTTCGAATTACTCAAGGAACTCGAAAAGCGCAGCCGCGCTGTGGCGGCCGGCAGCGTGGTGGAAGCCAGCGTCGGACCAGAATGGGTGGGTGTCGCCTTTCGCATGGGCGGCGAGACTTTTTTGGTGGCTCGGGAGGAGACCCGGGAGGTGCTGGGTTACCCCACGGCGGTGACGCGCATTCCAGGCGCCAAGAACTGGGTGAAAGGGCTGGCGAATGTCCGTGGACAACTGCTACCCATGCTCGACTTGCGGCAGTTTCTCGGCAGCGGAGCGACCGCCTCGGGCCGCAATACGCGGGTTGTCGTAGTCAACCATCGGGAAATTCCGGCTGGACTCGTGGTCGACGAGGTGTTGGGGTTTCGGCGCTTCGCGGAAGCGGAATTCGACCCTGAAGCGCCGCCGACGGTGATCCGATGCGATAGTTATCTGGCCGGTGCCTTTCGCCGCGGCGGCGAAGTCTGGCCGGTGCTGAGCTTGAAGAGTTTGGTGGAGAGCCAGAGCTTTTTACAGGCTGCGAGCTGAAGCTGCGGCGGAACTTAGAGATGAACGACAAGAATCCAAGTGCAAATTTCCTGACGGCGCTGACGGCGCTGACGGCGCTGGTCGTGCTCTGTCTGGCCGGTGCAGCCGCGCTGACTCTGCTCACGCACAATACCGCTCCGGTCGCGGCGCCCGCCGAACAATTATCTCTGCTGCTGCAGCGTATGCCCTTCGAGGCACAGAACGCGCTGCGCGGCGAGGCGAGCGCCTTCGACGCCCTCGCCAAGAGTGCGGCGCGCTTGAAAACTCTGCGCAGCATGGTGCCGGAGCGGGACTCGGGTGCGGCCGCCTCCGGCTGGAACAAATTGACCGAAGGGGTCGCAACGGTGGGCGAGGCGCGCGCCTCGGTCGAGGCGATCCAAGTTGCGAATCAAGAGGCGCGCGAAGCCGCTCCCAAGCTGTTGTCCGAATTGGGGGATCTGGCCAGCGCGGTCGGCGCGCAGAAGCTCGACGGCATGAGCCGTTATCTGGAGCGCTTCGAGCTCATGGTGCAGCGGATTCAGCAGGATTTGAACGGTCTCGCATCAGGCGTGAGCGATGCCGCGCCTGCTGCACAGCGCCTCGCCGATAGCTTGGAATTCCTGGGCCAGGTCATGCGTGGCCTGTCCGGCGAAGACTCCGGTTTGGCGCTGTCCAAGGTGACCGGTGTGGACGCCGAAGTGCGCTTGAAGACCGTGGTAGCGCGCAATCAGCAATACGGCAACGGTGTGCGCAAGGCCATCGGTGCAGCGCAGGCGCTGTCCCGCGCGCAGGCGGCGGCCCGCACTCTGCCCGCCTTGGCCAGCGGCGTGTCGGCGGAGTTTAGCGATGTACCTGCGGCGCGGGTCGATTCCGTCGCCGGTTATAAGCCCTGGATTCTGTCTTTGTTGGGACTCGCCGCATTGCTCATGGCCGCGCTCGCCTGGACGGTCTTGAAGTCGGTGAACATGCGGCGCAGCAGCGAGCTGCGGGTGCGCGAGAACGAGCGCAACCAAGAAGCAATCATGCGGCTGCTCGACGAGCTCTCCAGCCTGGCGGACGGCGATCTGACCGTGCAGGCGACGGTGACCGAGGACATCACCGGAGCCATTGCCGATTCGATCAATTACGCCATCGAAGCCTTGCGCGAGCTCGTCGCGACCATCAATGACAGCGCCATTCAGCTGGAAGGGGCCACCAAGCAAACCCAAGGGGTTGCAGCGCACATGGCCAAGGCCAGCAGCGCGCAGTCGCGGCAAATATCAGCCGCCAGCGAATCCATGGCCGACATGGCAGCCTCGATCGAAGAGGTTTCCGGAAACTCCGAACGCTGCTCCGATGTTACCCGGCACTCGGTCGACATCGCCCACAAAGGCGGCGATGCCGTGCGACGGACCATCGACGGCATGAATGCGATTCGCGAGACCATTCAGGAGACCAGCAAGCGCATCAAACGCTTGGGGGAGAGTTCCCAGGAAATCGGCAACATCGTCGAATTGATCAACGACATCGCCGAGCAAACCAATATTCTTGCCCTTAATGCCTCGATCCAGGCCTCGATGGCTGGCGAAGCCGGCCGCGGCTTTGCGGTGGTGGCCGACGAGGTGCAACGGCTTGCGGAGCGCGCGGCAAACGCCACCAAGCAGATCGAAGTGTTGGTGCGCACCATTCAAACCGACACCAATGAGGCGGTGGTATCCATGGAGCGCAGCACCACGGATGTCGTGGGTGGCGCGCTGTTGGCCGAAAATGCCGGCGCGGCGCTCGAGGAAATCGAGCAAGTGTCGAAGCAGATTGCGAGCCTGGTGCAGAACATCTCGGCCAGTGCCAGGCAGCAAGCCGTGGCATCCGGCAACATTTCCAAGAACATGCAGGTCGTGCGCGAAATCTCTTCGCAGACGGCCGAAGGTTCGACGTCGACGTCGATGTCGATAGCCAAGCTGGCCGCGCTGTCGGCGCAGTTGCGCAAATCCGTGGCAGGGTTCCGGCTCCCTGATTACGGCGGCGGCACCACCACCCTTGGCGGCACCTCCTCGCTGGGATTGCCGGCCGTGAGCAAGCCCTTGCACACGGGCAGCAATGGCGCCGGCGCTGCGGGCGTCGCGGGCGGCAACGGACCAAGCCCCCCTGGTGGTGACTCTGCGGGCGCAGGCAGCACTGCTCGCTCAGGCAGCGGCGCTGGCGGTGGCGCGGGCGGTGGCGCGGGCGGCGGGCCACCCAATAACTTAGGCGCCGGCAATTCCGGAAAGATGCGCAAGGCCAGCGGCTTCGGCGCCTGAAGAGTAGAGACGATTCCGGCATGACCGACATCAGTTCCCAAACCCTGCACATTGTCGCCAAAGAGCTGGCGACTACCTTGAACGATGCTCGTGCCTCGCTCGAGGCCTACGCGGAACGCTCGGATCAGCGGGCATTGCTCGAGAAATGCGCCGACCAACTGCATTCCGCCCATGGAGCCCTGCGCCTGGTCGAGGTGTACGGTGCCGCGCTGCTCGCAGAGGAAATGGAGCACGTCACCCGCTACTTGTTGAGTTCAGACAACGATCAGAAGCGGCAAGTCGACGGCCTGGACGCGTTGATGCGAGCAATGGTGCAGCTGCCGACGTACCTTGAGAGGGTGTTGTCGGGCGGCCGGGACCTGGCCTTGGTACTACTGCCTCTGCTCAACGATTTGCGTTCCGTGCGCGGCAGCCCGCTGCTGTCCGAGGGCACGCTGCTATTGCTCAATTTGAAATCCGATCAGCCTGCTCAGCCGCAATCGCATAAGCAGGGGGAACAAACGATCTCCGTGGCGCAATGGGCGAGACGACTGCGACCGCGCTTCCAGATCGGTTTGTTGGGATACATCCGCGGCGAACGCACGGTGCAGAATCTGGAGATTCTGGCGAAGGTCGCCGAGAAGCTCGAACAGGTGGCCGCGACCCAGCCGCTATTTCAATTGTGGTGGGTGGTGGGCGCCATCCTCGAGGCGGTGCGCGCAAATGGCTTGGAAGGCAGCGCCACTCTGAAGCGCCTGCTGGGTCAAGCGGACCGGCAAATCAAGGTTCTGTATGAGATCGGCGAGGCACGCTATTGCGAGGACCCACCGGTCGATCTGCTGAACAACCTGCTGTACTACGTGGCGCGGGCGTCGAACGCCGGCGGCCGCATCGCCGCCGTGCGCGCCTCCTTCAAGCTCTCCGAGCTGTTGCCGGTCGACGATTCCATCGAACACGAGCGTGAAAGCCTGTCGGCGCCCAGCGTCAAGTTGATGCGCACGGTCGCCGCGGCCATCAAGGAGGATCTCTCCAAAGTTAAGGATGTGCTCGATATCTTCGTGCGGCGCGGCGGCGGCCGCAGCGACGAACTCGCGCCGCAGCTCGAATTGCTGAAGAAAATCAGCGACACGCTCGGGGTGCTCGGTTTGGGAGAGTTGCGCCAGCGCGTGCAGGAAGAAATAGCCGAGCTGGCGAACATCGTGAGCGACGGCAAGACACCTCAAGAGGAGTCGCTGATCAAGGTGGCTGGCGTACTGCTGTCGGTGGAAGACAGTCTCGACGATCAGTTGGTACGGCTGATCCTACCCACGGTTCCCGACGCCGCGCGCACCGATTTGCCGCCCGATCAGGATCTCGAGTTCAGATTGGTCAGCGAGGCGGTGCTGCGCGAATGCATCGTCAACCTGGCGCGCATCAAGGAAGCGGTCACCGTCGCTGTGCAGAAGCCGGGCGATTTTCCGCCCCAGGGTCTCGACAATGTGCCGCAGTTGCTGCGCGGCATCACCGCCGGACTGCTGATGCTCGGCAAAGGGCGGGCGGTGGAATTGATGGACGCGATCGGGTCGCTGGTGCGCAAGCTGATCGAGCCGGGAGCGCCCGCACCGGATTCCATCCGCTTGGAAAGGGTGGCGGATGCCATCGTCAGCATCGAGTACTACATGGAAACGCTGCAGAGCGGGCGTAACGATCCTTGGTACATGCTGGATAACGCCGAGATGTGCCTCAAGACGCTGGAGGACGACGCTCCGTTAGGAGTCCCGATTATCAGCATCTCGAGCAGCGATGCGGCCAAAACGGTCAAGCTCGATCCGACTGAGACGGTCGCTCTGGATCCCAGCAAACGCACACATGCGGCAACCCAACCGTTGATCGCGGTGCCCGCGACGGAGCCGGTCGATCCGCAATTCGTCGAGCTGTTCATCGAAGAAGCCAAGGAAGAGATCGCCTCGATCCAGGGCAGCTTTGGGCAATGGGATCAAAATCCCATGGACTTGGAGGCGCTGGCGCGGATGCGCCGCAGCTTTCATACCTTGAAGGGCAGCGGCCGCATGGTCGGCGCCCGCTTGATCGCCGAGTTTGGCTGGTCGATTGAAAATCTAGTGAATCGAATAATAGATAAAACGCTGTCGCGCACCCCCGGAATGATGGCGCTGCTGCGCAGCGCGGTCGCGGCTTTGCCGCAATTGGTGGAGCAGCTGGAAACGGGGCGGCAGACTGCCGCGCCGGTCGAGGCGCTTATGGCCCGCGCATTTGCCTGCGCGGATGGGCGCGATGCGGAGCAGGCCACCGTGGTACTGGCCCCTGAGGATCGCGGTACCGGTTACGGAACTGCCAATGCGTTGTCCGAAGCCGCTGCAGCTGCCTCCGCGACGGCGTCCGCGCCTGCCGCCGCCACCGACCCAGTCCATGCTTCCGCCGCCGCCGCGGTGCCGCCGCCGGCCATGGATCCCATGCTGCATGACATTTACAGCAAGGAGGCTTCGAGCCACCTGACCGAGATTCGCGAGTACCTGCGCAAGCGCGGCGGCCAGCCGGCCCCGCATGAATTGCCGGAGACAGTGTATCGCGCAATCCATACCTTGAGCGGCAGCTCAAAAATGGCCGAGGCGCGGCATGGCATCCGAATCACCGAGCCGCTCAATCAAGTGATGCGTAAGGTTTTCGACAGCGGGCATGGATTGTCCGACGCTGGGCTTGCTACTTTGAGCGACGCGGTGCTTGCCATTGACAATGTCGTGTCGCACATCAACGAGTCCACCGCGTTTTTCTCGGAGCAACCGTCGTTGCTTGCACGGCTGCAGGGGGTCGAGGCGGAGATCGACGCTGCGATTGCCCGCGACGCCGCCGATGCCATCGACATCAGCGCGTCGGCCATGGTCCCGCAAATGGTTGCCATCCCTGTGGAAGACGCGACCCCACGGCAGGCGAATGTGCCGGCGCCCGAGGAAATCGCGCCGTCGCGAGAGGAAAGCGCCGTTGTGCCGGCCGCCGAAGAGTTCGATTACGAGATCGCCAACATCTACAGCGAAGAGGCGACCGAATTGCTCGAGGCGGCCGAAGTCTCGTTGGCGGCTTGGAATCGCGATCGCAACGATAAGGAGCGAGTTGCCGAGCTGCAGCGTCAACTGCACACGCTCAAGGGCGGCGCCCGCATGGCGGGCATCGGCGCCATGGGCGATTTGAGTCATGAACTCGAAACTTTGGTGCTGCAAATAGACGGCGGCTCCGTGGCCGGCGACGATCATGCCTACGCCGTCATGCAGGCCAGTCTCGATGAGCTCGCGCGCATGCGCGATCAAGTCGGAACCGGTACTTTGCCGCGCAGCGCGGCCGACCTGATATCGCAAATTCGCGATTTGGCGAATCCCGAGGCCGCCCGGGTACGTGCTGCCACCGCGCCAACCATGGCGGCTGCGCCGCCCATCGCCGCTGCGCCCGTTGCTGCAGCACCGCTCGTCGACGCAACGCCTTCCGTTAGCGCAGCGCCGCTGCTCACTGGTGTGCCTACGTTTGTCGCGGGGCCGGATATGGCGGCGATTCAAACCGGCACGACACCCGCGAAAGCGCCGGAAGATGCGGCAGCAGTGGCCGCGAGCGAGGACTCGGCCGCCAGTCTGGAGCTGAGCAGCGCGCCGGTGTTGCCGGGACGCGAGGCGGTCCCCGCGGAACGCGTTGAAATGGCCCGGGTTGACGCGGACCTGCTCGACACCATGCTCAACAATGCGGGCGAAGTGAGCATCTTCCGTGCCCGCCTGGATCAACAGGTCAATTCCATCGACTTCAACCTGGCGGAGCTCGCGCGCACAGTGACGCGCCTCAAGGAACAGCTGCGCGGCCTGGAGATGGAAACCGAGGCGCAGGTTGTGAATCGCCATCACGACGTGGACCCGCGACGCAACGACTTCGATCCCCTCGAGCTCGACCGATATTCCTCATTGCAGCAGTACTCGCGCGCGCTCGCGGAGACGTCGAGCGACGTGGCGAGCATCCAGGGACTGCTCGAGACCTTGACTCGCGAAGCGCAGAATCTGCTTACTCAGCAATCCCGCGTCATTACGGAGCTGCAAAACAGCTTGATGCGCACCCGAATGGTGCCCTTTCAGCGCCACGTGCAGCGGTTGACCCGCCTGGTGCGCCAGGCGGCAAATGACACCGGCAAGCGCGCCGAGCTCGTGGTGCAGGGCGCCGCCGCGGAACTCGACCGCCAGATGCTCGAGCGCATGGTCCCGCCGCTCGAACACATGCTGCGCAATGCCATAGTGCATGGCATAGAGACGCCGGAGCGCCGCACCGCGCTCGGCAAGCCCGATGTCGGCCGCATCTCCGTCAGTTTGGAGCGGGATGGCGCGGAGGTGGTGATCGTCGTCGCGGACGACGGCGCCGGTATCAGCGTTAAGCTGATTCGCGAGAAGGCGATTGCGCTGGGTCTCGCCGATCCTCAATCGAAGCTCACCGATGAGGAGGCCGTGCAGCTGATTTTGGAGCCCGGTTTCAGCACCGCCGGGCATGTCACGCAGGCGGCGGGCCGCGGCGTCGGCATGGACGTGGTTGCCACGGAAGTGAAGAAGCTGGGCGGCGGTTTGTTCATCGATACCACGGCCGGCAAGGGTTCGCGCTTTACGATCCGCCTGCCCTTCACTCTGGCGATCAGCCAGGCGCTGATCGTACGCGTCGCGGAGGAGACCTATGCGCTGCCGCTGGCGACTGTGGAGGGTGTGGTGCGCCTGCCGCGGAACATCGTTGCCAGGCACCTGGGCAAGGACGCGCCGCTGTTCGAATATGGCGGCCAGAAGTATCGCTTCCAGCAACTCGGGTCATTCGTGGGATTGGGGTCCACCCGGTTGCCCGAGGCCGACGTGTCCATTTCGGTGGTGCTGATTCGCGCCGGCGAACATTCCACGGCATTGGTCACGGATGAATTGGTGGGCAGCCGCGAGATCGTCGTCAAATCCTTGGGTCCGCAAATCTCGGGCATCCGTGGCATCGCCGGCGCCACGATCTTGGGTGACGGCCGCATTGTCATCATTCTCGACATGGGCTCGCTGGTGCGATCCGAATGGCGGGCGCGCCCGAGCGAGACCGTGGTTCTCGATCAACGCGATCGGCGCACCTTTGCGCTGGTGGTCGACGATTCCATTACGGTGCGCCGCGTGACACAGCGCCTGCTGGAGCGCAACGGCATGCGCGTGCTGACGGCGAAAGACGGTGTGGACGCCGTGTCGCTGCTGCAGGAGAACCTGCCTGACATCATATTGCTCGACATTGAAATGCCGCGCATGGACGGCTACGAGGTCGCCGCGCATGTACGCAACGATCCACGCCTCAAGGACATTCCCATCGTCATGATCACTTCGCGGGTGAGCGAGAAACATCGGGCGCGCGCCATAGAACTCGGGGTCGACGACTATCTCGGCAAGCCGTATCAAGAAAGCCAGCTGCTCGACGCCATCGAGCCGTTGGTCAATCGGCGCAGCGTCGTCGCGAGATAGCTGCCATGTCCGATTTGCGCGATGAGCTGTATAGCTTGCTGGTGCCGCTCGCGGGGGAGAGGCTGATCGTGCCGCGCGCCTGCGTGGCCGAGGTCATCGGATACCAAGTCCCTGCAGAAATGACCAATGCGCCGCCGTGGTACGCCGGACTCGTCAGTTGGGGCGGCCGCAGCGTGCCGGTGGTTTCGTTCGAGGGCGCGTTCGGGCAGACGCTGCCGACCGTCACCAGCCGCACCCGCATCGTCATTTTCTATGCCGCCGGCGTCAAGCTGCAGGCCGGCTATTTCGGCATGCTTACCCAGGGCTTCCCGCAGCTGGTGCGGGTGAACGCCGAGGTGGTGCGGCCGGATCCCTCGCGCAGTTTCCCGGAGCGCTCGCCCATCATTTGTCAGGTGCGAATGGTCAACGAGACCCCGCTGATTCCCGACTTGGAGAGGCTGGAGCAGATGATTGCCGAGGAAACGTCGGTGATGCCAACCTGACCGACGGGATCCTGGCATAGTCTCCCCATCAACTGTCCCTCAGGGCAATAGGCCGAATACCCCGACCCCGTTGGTCGTGCCCACGAACACCTTGCCGCCCGCGACGGTGGGCGTGATGTATTTGTTGCCGGCGCCGAAGTGATCGCGGTTGGCGGCCGCTTGGTTGCTGTTGTAGAGCTCGTGGGCGAGATTCGCGGCATCGTAGGCGTGCAGCACGGCCGGATTCGCATTCTCGTGCGCCCAGACGATGGCGTTGGCGGTCCCGTTTGCGGAAATGCTTGGCGCCGTGCCCGGATAAGCGAACTGAGTGGTGGATTGCGATTGGGGAGTCGCGACCAGCTTGGCGTTTGTTACCGTAAAGGCCTTTAAGTTGGAGCTCACGGCGCCGTAGTACACCGTCCCGTTGAAATAGGCGGGCGTGGACCAGATGCCGCCCGGCAGCGCAGCGGATAGCTCCTGCCAGATCTGCGAGTTGTCGGCGGCGTGGAACTTGCCCATGGAGTCGCGGTTGATGACGTAGATATTGCCATCCTTGCCGGCGCCGACCACGAGGTGGCGGACGGTGCTGGTCGCGTCCATCAAGTCAGGTAGCAGCATGGCACCACCCGAGCCTAAATCCTGATCCGCATTCGATTCGGCGACTTCGTCGAACATCGTAAAATAGTCCGCGACGCTCAGCGTCCCACCGGCGCCGGCGATCTTGACAAAGGAGTTGCCGTAATCCTGCCCTGTTGGAAAACCATTCGCATCCAGGGTGGGTTCGAAGGCGCCGTTCGCGGTCAGCAGATAAATATTCCCCGCTGCATCGGCGGCGGGGCCGCCGCCGCTCATCCAGATGGCAGGTCCACTGCCGCCGCTGTTCGGCGCAAGGTTGAGCACCGCGGTTCGCGCCAAGGTGCCTTCGGAGTAGGCGATGACCCAGCCTGTGTAGGGCGCGATGTCGCAGTGCGAAGTCCAGCTCGTGTAAATGGTGCCGTTGCTTAGCAGCAGAGCGGCACGCTCCTCGTACTGTCCGGGGTCGAACGTAGTGGTTCCGGAACCGCTGGTGGGAAACGTCGCCGTAATTTCCGTAGGCGCGCCGAGCAGTTCGGCGCCCGTGGTGAGATCGAGGGCGTGCAGCCGCTGGTGATAATTCGTGGACGTGTCCTTGGACATGGCGACAACAAAAATCGCGCCGTGGGTCCCGGCGCTGCGGTCGATGACGGGCGTGGAGGTGATGCCGATTTCGGGCGTAACCTGGTTGCAGCCGTGCGTATCGCTCAAGCTCTCTCCCGTCGACAGCAGCGAGACGTGCCACAGCGCCGTGCCGGTATCGGCATCGAAGGCGTACACGGAGTCATGCTCGGTGGCGACGAAGACGACGTTGTGCGACGCGCCGGACACTGCGAGCTTGGATACATATAGCGGTTGGGCATCCACCTTGCCGTCCACCGCCAAAGTCCGCAGCAATCCGAAGGTCGCGGAGGCCACATTCGTGAGCGTGAGAGTCGACTCGCTCAGATTGTGACCGCTGCGGTTCAGATCGTTTTTATAGGTGAGGACGTCGGTTCCCTGTGCGGCGGCGGTAACGTTAAGCGTCGCGGCATTGCTGGTTACCGAACCCGCTGAATTCGTGACCATGACCGAAAACGCGCTGCCGGTGTCGCCGGCGGCCGTGGCCGGCGTGGTATAGCTCGCCGCCGTGGCACCGGCAATCGCGGTGGTGCCTTTACTCCACTGATAGGTGAGCGGAGCGGTACCGGTAGCACTCACCGAAAATGTTGCCGTCGCGCCGACTGCGACGCTGATGTTCGCGGGTTGCGCGGTGATGGCCGGAGCTGTATCCACCATCGGCGGGGTCGTCGTGCCGCTGTTCCCGCCGCCGCAGGCAGCGAGCACGGTCAACAGCAGCATGCCCAGCGCAAAGCGGTTTTCATGAAACATATTGTCGCCCGACCATGGTTAATAGACGGCGAATTAAATCAGGAATGTTGCGGCGTTCAAGGCGTCGTACGACAGCGACGTCGCGTACTCACCTACATGTCGCCGAACCGAGCCTGCAGCCATCCCACCGCGGCGATGGCAGCAGTCTCGGTGCGCAACACGCGGGGCCCAAAGCCGACTTGGGAGAATCCCGCCACACGAAATGCCTCGAGTTCGTCGGCCGCAAAGCCGCCCTCCGGCCCGATGGCGATCTCCGCGGCGGCGATTTCGGTTTGCACCGCGCCTGCGCTCTGTAGGGATTCCAAATCGAGCACCGCGGCCCGGGCCTGCGGCGCGCTCTCGGGTTCGAGCACCAACCGAAGTGCCGCCTGTTGTGCGGACCTGCCGAGGTAATTGAGAAGCGGCTGCGCGATCTCGATGATGGGCAGCCGTGTGCGGCCGCATTGCTCGCACGCGCTCACGGCCACCGCGCGCCAGTGTGCGGCTTTCGATTCCGCCTGGGCCTTGTCGAGACGAACGACGCTGCGCTGGCTCAACACCGGCACGATGCGCGCAATGCCGAGCTCGGTGGTCTTTTGTACGATGAAATCCATGCGGTCGCCGCGGGGCACGCATTGGATCAGGGTGATGGCCAATGGCGACTCTCGGTCGACCGGACGGCTGTCGCCCACGGAGGCTGCGACGCGCGAGCCGCGCACCGTCTCGACGGCGCCGGAGAATTCGCGGCCGTCGCCGTTGAAGAGAATCACCTCATCGCCTACGCGCGCGCGCAATACCTTTGCCAGGTGCGAGGCCGTGTCGGGTGGCAGCTCTACCACGCTGCCCGGCGTCAACGCGGTTTCCACGTAAACGCGCGTCAGGCGCATGGGGCTGTCAGCCGCATGCGGCGAACTCGGCGCCGCGGGCCGCGCGCCGCGAGCGCGGCGCGGTGCTCCGGAATGTCGGATACGTCATTCATAGGATGCGAATTGTCGCATATGCTTGTCGACCTATCGGTAAGCTTAAGGATGTGCACTTGCAGGTTGATCCCAAGAGCGGAGTGATGCGCGGCGCCAGGCAAGTCGCATCGCCGAATCATGACGCACGGCCTCCCGGAGTCGAGGCGGATCTAATTGTGGTCCACGGCATCAGTTTGCCTCCCGGGGAATTCGGCGGCCCCTGGATAGACCGTCTGTTCACCAATACTTTGCCGGCGGACGTGCACCCGTATTTCACCGAAGTCTGTTCGCTGCGCGTGTCCTCGCACTTGGTGCTCGATCGAGATGGCGCCGTGACGCAATACGTCAACTTGCGCGAGCGCGCTTGGCACGCCGGAAAATCGATTTACCAAGGCCGCGAGGCCTGCAACGATTTCTCGGTGGGCGTGGAGCTCGAAGGCGTCGATACTCTGCCGTACGAGGCCGCCCAGTACGCGGCGCTGGCGCAGGTGGTGGCCGCCCTTTGCGCGGCCTTCCCGCGGCTCTCTGCTGACCGCGTGGTGGGTCATAGCGATATTGCCCCCGGCCGCAAGACCGACCCTGGGCCCGCCTTCGATTGGCCGCGCGCCGGCGGTCTGATTGCCGCTGCCTGCCGCCCGGCGCGGCACCGCTAGTTAGTCCGATCCGCGGGTTAGTCCGAACCCCGAGCTTGGGGTAGACGTGAACCACGTCACGTTCTGCGGCTGCATATTTCCGCGCCCCGGCCAGAAGATTTCCCCGGCAAAGCCGACACTTGACAGGACACTGTAAAACAAACCAGTGACTGGGAGGGATATTGATTCGTTGGTTCGCGGACCTTCCCATTGAACGCAAGCTGCGCGTGGTCATCATTGTACCCGCGATCGCCGTTTTCGCCGTGGCAATGATTGCGCACATCGCGATGAATCTATTGCACCTGCGTTCTGACTTGCAATGGAGCGCCGCCCGCGTTGCGCGAGTCACCGGCACGAGCACCATTGACGCGCTGCGCCTGGGCGATGACAAGGCCGCGCTCAAAGCCATGAGTGCGCTGCGCGATGAGTGGTTGGTCAGCGATGCCGAAATTCTCTCGGTCAACGGCAAAATACTGGCCACGTATCGGCGCGGCGGCGCGCGCTTGGAGCCGGATGCAGCGCGCAACGCTACCGTAATTCCGAGCGTCATGCCATCCGGCGACGCGCAGCATGCGCAAATATTCCTGCAGGGCAGCCAATTCCGCGTCAGGTCGGTCGTCGTTCGCAACGACCAGGTCCTGGGGCTGATCCAGATCGTCGTCCCGCTCGAGGTTCTGTATCCGGATTGGCAGGGCTACCTGCTGATTACTCTCGCCGCGATTGCCGCCGCGGTGCTGACTGCGTACTGGTTCGCCGCGCGGCTGCAGCACCAAATCTCAGGGCCCATCGTCAACCTGGCGCACACCATGCAACGCGTCTCTTTGGAAGAGGATTACAGCCTGCGGGTGGAGCGAAGTTCGCAGGACGAAGTCGGCTCACTCATCGACGGCTTCAATCAAATGCTTGGGCAGATAAGGCACCGCGATTCCCGGTTGGAAAAGTACCGGCAATTCCTCGAGCAGCAGGTCGAGGAGCGCACCATTAATCTAGGAAATGCCAATCTGGAGCTCAAGATTGCGATCGGCGAGGCGAATCGCGCCAAGGAAGCAGCCGAGCGGGCCAGCAGCGCGAAGAGCGAATTTCTGGCCCGCATGAGCCACGAGATACGAACGCCCATGAATGGCGTCATGGGCATGTCGGAAGTGCTGCAGACGACCGACCTTACTCCGCGCCAGCGGCATCTCTCGGAAACCATATCCCGTTCCGCTGAAGCGCTGTTGTACATCATCAATGACATCCTGGATTTCTCCAAAGTCGAAGCGGGCAAGCTCGAGCTCGAGCGCGTCGATTTCGGCCTGCGCGAGGCAGTGGAGGAAACGATCGAGATCTTTGCCGCGCGCGCGCACGCGAAGAACCTCGAACTCGCCTGCGCCATCGAACTCGACGTGCCAGTCTGCGTGCGCGGCGATCCCGTGCGCGTGCGGCAGGTGTTGATCAATTTCGTCGGCAACGCCATCAAGTTCACGGACTCAGGAGAAATCGTCGTGCGGGTCAGGTCCGTCGGCAAGGACGGATTGCTGCGCTTTGAGGTGGTCGATACCGGCATCGGCATTTCCGAGGAAGCGCAGAGCCACATATTCAACGCCTTCAGCCAGGCCGATTCGTTCACCACCCGCAAGTACGGCGGCACCGGTTTGGGGCTGGCGATCTGCCGTCAGCTGGCCGCCTTGATGGGCGGCCAGATCGGCGTGCACAGCGAGGTCAATCACGGTTCGACGTTCTGGTTCGAAGTGCGTCTCGAACCAGTAGCCGATGCCACGCCGACCTTGGCGCGTATGCCGCGCCTACAGCTTGCCGGCTTGCGGGCTTTGATCGTGGATGACAGCACCACAAACCGTGAAATCCTGCGGCAACATCTGCAGTCATGGGGTGCCGAGGTGGTGTGCGCAGGTACCAGCGCCGCGGCACTGGCGGCGCTGATGGCCGATGGGGCGCGGTTCGATCTGGCCCTGATCGACGATCAGATGCCGGTCATGGACGGCATTGAACTCGCAAAGTTCATTCGACAAGACCGGCGCTGGGCGGAATTGCGCCTCATTTTGCAAAGCGCGCACGATGAGGTCGTCGGCAGCGCCGAAAACGGCCATTTGTTCGCGGCTATTCTGACCAAGCCACTGCGCCACTCGCAGGTGCTGGCCTGCGTCAACCGCGTAATGGCGCTGCAGTCCAGCGCTGCGCCGGATTTTGCACAGGCTGCCGCCCCGGCCATATCAACAATGGCAGCGCCGTCTTCCTCGGCGCGCGGGTCGGCGCCGAAAATCCTTCTGGTCGAGGACAATCCGGTAAACCGCGAAGTGGCGGTAGCCATGCTGGAGAACTTGGGTTGCGTCATCGACTCGGCGGAGAACGGCCGGGTGGCCGTCGAGGCGAGTCAATCCGGCACCTATGACGTGGTGTTGATGGATTGCCAAATGCCCACCATGGATGGGCTGACGGCGACGGGCAAAATCAGGGAACGGGAGCAGACCTCGGGCGCTGCGCGGCTGCCCATCATCGCGCTGACCGCAAACGCCATGGAGGGCGACCGGGAACGATGTCTCGCTGCCGGAATGGACGACTTCCTGAGCAAGCCCTTTACGCAGCAACAATTGGCGACTTTGCTGCGGCGCTGGCTGGCTCTGCGTGCGCTGCCCGAGCCAGAGCGCCGTGATATGTCGCGCGTGCCGCTGATCGACTCCGCCGTGCTGCGCAACATCGCCGCGCTCGCGAAACCAGCGCTGCTGAATTCCATGATCGACTTGTACTTGCAGCATTCGCCGAGGCTGCTCGGCGCGATCGAGACGGCGGCAGCAAACATGCAGGAGGAAGCGCTTTCGCAGGCCGTGCACACCCTCAAATCAAGCACCTCGAATCTCGGCGGTGCACGCCTCGCCATGGTCGCCAAGGAATGTGAGGTACTGGTGCGCGAAGGGAGAATTACTCAAGCGGCGCCCGTGGTGCTGCGTATTCGAAAAGAATATCAAGACTTCTGCGCCGCGCTGACGCGCGAGCGCTCTTCGAACGCGGCCTAAGCGCTGAGGAAATATGAATAAGCTCAAACCACACGACAGCATCCCGGCAACGGTCTTGGTCGTCGACGACGATCCTGGCGCCCGATTACTGGTCGGGACGGCGCTTGAAATGGCGGGCTTTCGCGTGGTCACGGCGGCTGACGGCGCAGCCGCCTTGCGTCACTTTCGCGAGGATCCAGCAGACTGTGTCGTGCTCGATGTGGTGATGCCGGGCATGAACGGCTTCGACGTTTGCAGTGCCCTGCGCGAATCTCCGGAATGCCGTCACGTCCCGATACTGATGCAGACCAGTCTCGATGACATGGAATCGGTCAATCGTGCATACAATGCCGGGGCCACGGACTTCTCGTCCAAGGGCATCAACCCGATGCTGCTTGCGCAGCGCGTCAAGTTCTTGGTGCGAGCCAAACAGACGCAGGATCAATTACGGGAGAGCGAAGCGCGCGTGCGTTACCTCGCCTACTACGACCCTCTGACCGCGTTGCCCAATCGACAGCGTCTGCTGCAAATTTTGGAGCAGCAAGTGCTGTTTGCCAAACCGCGGCAGCGCGGCCTCGCGGTCTTGATGCTCGACATCGATAATTTTTCGCGCATCAACGACACGCAGGGCCAAGCCTTGGGCGACGCGCTGTTGAAGGAGGTGGCGCATCGCTTGCAGAGCTGTCTGCGCGACTCGCAGCACGAGCCCGATCAGAAAGCCGATTCCATCGAGAGGAAGGATATCAACGATTGGGTGGCGCGCACCGGCGGCGATGAGTTCGCCCTGGCTCTGCCTGGTGTATCCACGGCCGATGCCGCACAAGTCGTGGCGCGGCGCGTACAGCTGGCTTTAGCGCGGCCATTCGTGTTCGCGCAGCAGGAGATTCCGCTCGCAGCCACCATGGGCGTCAGCCTATACCCGGGCGATGCAGCCACCGGCGAAGCCCTGATCAAGAACGCGGACGCGGCCATGCATCACGGCAAAAGGTCGGGGCAGGGAGGGTTAGAGTTCTTCAACAAATCGATCAGCACGCGAGCCGCCAAGCACTTGTCGATGGAGGCGGATTTGCGCAAGGCGTTGGAGCGCGGCGAGTTCACTCTGAACTATCAGCCGCGACTGGGGCTCAAGGATCTGCGCGTAGAGGCGGTCGAGGCGTTGTTGCGCTGGACCCACCCGCAACGAGGACTCGTCGCTCCCGACGAGTTTATTCCGCTCGCCGAGCAGAGCGGCTTGATCGTGGAAATCGGCGACTGGGTGCTGCGTGAATCGAGCGCGCAGGTGCGCCGGTGGCGCGACGCCGGCTGGCCCGGCTGGCAAATCGCGGTAAACGTGTCGGGCGTGCAATTTCGCGACGGCAGCTTGGTGTCGCGGGTCTCGCGCGCCATCGATGCTGCGGGGATAGACCCGCGCATGATCGAGCTGGAGTTCACGGAGGGCGCCTTAATCGAATATTCGGCGGCGGTAAGCAAGGCCGTCAAGTCGTTGAAAGAGTTAGGGGTCGCCACCGCGCTGGACGATTTCGGCACCGGCTACAGTTCCTTAGCCTATTTGCGGCACTTTCCGATCGACACGCTGAAAATCGACCGGGCATTCGTGCGCGACATCGCGTCGACGAGCGGCGCTAACGCACCCCTGGTCGATGCCATCATCGCCATGGCGAAAAGCCTGGGACTGTCGACAGTGGCAGAGGGTGTGGAGACCGAGGCTCAGTGGCAGTACCTCAAGACTCGGGACGCGAACCAGGTTCAGGGATTCTTGTTTTGTCGGCCCTTGCCGGTCGCCGATTTGGAGCGTTGGCATATCGATTGGTTGCATGCCAACCAGCTAATCCCAGCTAGCGTGGCTTGAGGTTGCGCCGGTGTCGCTCGAGTTCGGTCGAGCGTCGCGTCAGGCCGGCGGCGGGACCTATACTTTAGTTTGGCCTTTTGTTCGGCGCCAGACCACTTCGCTGCCCGTTTCGTGGCGGGCCAGCACGCGAGCCAGCACGAACAACAGATCCGACAATCGATTCAGGTATTTGAGCACATCGGGCGAGACGTCCTCGACGCGTGCCAGGGACCAGCAGCGGCGCTCCGCCCGTCGGCATACTGCCCGGGCTAGGTGGCAGGCCGCCGCTGCCGGTCCGCCGCCCGGCAGGATGAATTCCTTGAGCGGCGGCAGCGATTCGTTGAACCCGTCCAACTCCGCCTCGAGCCGATCCACCTGCGCCGCCTCGATCATGCGATGTCCGGGAATGCATAGTTCGCCTCCCAGATCGAAAAGATCGTGCTGTACCTCGGTGAGGCAGCGCGCGATCGCAGGCGGAAGCGCCGCCGCGCTGAGAACCATGCCGATCGCGCTATTGGCCTCGTCGACGGTGCCGTAGGCTTCGACGCGGGGATTTTCCTTGGGTACTCGTGAGCCGTCGCCAAGGCCGGTGCTGCCGTCGTCGCCGGTACGAGTGTAAATCTTGCTGAGCCGATTACCCATTGCCTAATCTCCATGCCTTTGCGTGCGACGGTAGCACAAGGTTTGCTAATCTGGGGCGCATGAAACCTTCAGCGGAATTGCAAGCGGCCCTGGACGCGGCGGAGCAGGCCGCCGGCATCGCACGTTCCTTGTTTCAGCACAACATCGAAGTGCGCATCAAGGCCGACAAGTCGCCGGTCACTGAGGCCGACGTGCGCTGTGAAATAGCCATCCGCGAGATACTTGAGGCGCGATTCCCTTCCTATGGCTTCTACGGCGAAGAAACGGGTTCGCGCGATCAGGATGCAGAGAGCCTGTGGCTGGTGGATCCAATCGACGGCACCAAGGCGTTCGTGCGCGAGTATCCGATGTTCTCCACGCAAATCGCATTGATGCGCGGCGGTGAGATCGTGCTCGGTGTGTCGAGCGCGCCGGTGTACGGCGAACTTAGCTTTGCGGAACGCGGCAGAGGAGCCTACCTCAACGGCAAGCCGCTGGCCGTCAGCTCTATTGCCGCCATCGAGTCGGCTGCGCTCTCCTCCGGCAACATGAAGAGTCTCGCCTTAGGGACCCAGTGGCCGAAGTACGGCGCTCTCGTGGCGCGGCTCAACCGCATTCGTGGCTACGGCGATTTCCTGCACTATCACTTGCTTGCGAGCGGCAAGATCGACGCGGTGATCGAGACCGACGTCAATATTCTCGACATTGCGGCCTGTGTGGCCATCGTCAACGAGGCGGGTGGTCGTTTTACCGACCTCACCGGTGCGCCGATCACGCTCGAGTCCAACTCGGTGCTGGCAACCAATGGGTCACTGCACGCGCCGCTGTTGGCGGCCTTGAGCTAGACAGGTTCCGGTTTCAGGCCTGAAAGAATATTCGTCGGCCGCGGATTTCAGCGGTCTCGAAGCGTGTCTCGTACAGGGTCGACAAATATTGCGGGGTAAGGATGCCGGCGACCGGCCCGCTTTGCCATTCGCCGTTCCGGCCTATCAGCAATGCGTCATCGGCGAATCGTTCGGCAAGGTTCGGATCGTGCAGAGTGACCACGACGGCGGCGCCAGCATCGGCGCGATCGCGCAGCAACTGCAGCGCTTCGAGTTGGTGGTTCGGGTCGAGCTGGTTGGTTGGTTCGTCCAACAGAAAGATGCGCGGGGTCTGTGCCAGCACGGCGGCGAGCGCCGCCCGCCGCCGTTCGCCGCCGGACAGGGTGAGTATGTCGCGCGCTTCGTAACCGGCAAGGCCGACCGCGGCCAGCGCATCCGAGGCGATGGCGAGGTCGCGGGCGGACTCCCACTGCCAGCGCGGGATATGCGGATGTCGGCCGAGCAGCACGGTTTCGATGACGCTGGCTGGAAAGGGATCTTCGACGTTCTGCGGCAGTAGCGCGAGTTCGCGCGCGAGCGCGCCACGACGCCACGTCGACAGCGGCCGGCCGGCGATCAACACCTCGCCCGCCTTGGGTGGGCGCAGGCCGGCGAGAGTATGCAGGGAGAGGCTCTTGCCGGAGCCGTTGGGTCCGAGTACGGCGAGGATCGACCCGCTGCGCACCTGGAGGTCGAGGCCGCGCACCAAGGTTCGCGACTCGACCCACACATCGACGCCCTTGCATTCGAGCAGCCGCGTCTTGGCTCGCACGAGCGGCACTGCGGCTTCAGCGAGCATGCTGCGGCCAGCGTATTTCCAGAGCCGTGGCGCTGCCGATGACCACTTCGTCGAGACTGTTCGCCTGTTGCCACTTGTCCGGTGCAAGCATGCGCCGCCCCGCCATTAATTCCGCGGCCTGCTGCGGGAACAGGGGCTTTTGGGCGGGATCGCCATAGCCGTCAGGAAAGCGCGGGGAGTCGTCAACCATGTTGTACTTGTCGGTGGCGCCCACCGTGTGAAGTAGTTCGTGTGCAATCACTACATCGTTCTCGCCGTTCATGTCGGACGCGGCAAATGCATATACTACGCCGATGAGTCCTTTGGTGAGGCCCAGGGAATGCGGCACGGTCTGGGTCAGCGCCGGATCGTGATACAGCACGAAAATACGAATGTCCTCGGGTTCGTGCACATGCCCGCTGGCACGCCAGGCCCAGTATCGCAGCCGCAAACTCCATAGGGCCGTCGACAGCAATCCGGCATCCGCGGCGCGTTGCGGCGGCTGAGCGGACAATTCGGGTCTGAGGCGAGTTCTGACGGGTTCGCTCGCATCCAAATGATAGCGAGCGGCCTCGCGCGCAAAGAATCGGTCGATGGGCTTGAAGCGCTCGGCATCGAGCGCCGCGATGTAGGCTCGCGTGACACGGCTGTCGTCCGCGGCGATGGGGTAGATTGCAACGTACAGAGGGTCGTGCCAGCGCGTACTGAGATAGTGCTCCTGGCAGGTTGTGACGGCGACCAACAACAACACGCCCAATAAAATCGCGATGCGAAGCATTTTAAAACCACCCGGCCGCGTCGGCCGGCCGGCCCCCGGCGACGCAACGCCGCGCCCTCCGCGCACGTCGCGCGAGGGTGGCACGCCGTGCGAGGGTAGGGTGCCGCGCGGCCCGACGTCACGAGCCGACCTCACTCGCCGGACTCGACGCTGAGTTCGGCGACTTCGCCATCGGCGGTGGTGTAAGTCACATGCAGCGGCTTGCAGCACACGGGACAATCCTCGACGTAAGACTGCTCCGGCACCGATAGATCGAGAGTCAAGTTGATGGTTTCCCAACAGTGCGGACAGGTGACATCTTGCCCTTGAAGAAGGTTCATGGTGCTTTTCCGACATAATGGCGAAACCAATGGTACCTGGGGAGCCGCCGCTTCGGGGTGCGGAGACGAGTTGGCGCCGCGGTGGCCAACAATGTGCCGCCGTACCGTCATAAATGCGCAGGGGCCGCTATACTTGAAAGATGGCTTGGGAGTAATTACGAGGAATCATGGAGCCAACCGATACTTCGAAACCTGATTATTTCCATCGGGTCGTGGATTGCCAGTGGGCTTGCCCGGCGCACACCGATGTTCCTGAATATATCCGCCTGATCGCCCAAGGCGAGTTCACCGCAGCCTACATGGTGAACCGAGAGTCCAACGTCTTTCCGGGTATTTTAGGCCGAGTCTGCGACCGGCCCTGCGAACCTGCCTGCCGCCGCGGCCGAATCGAGGAAAAGCCGGTTGCGATCTGCAGGCTGAAGCGGGTTGCATCCGACAATCGCGACGACATCACGGCGCTTCTGCCCAAGGCGCCGCGCGAGAAGAACGGCAAGCGCATTGCCTGCATCGGCGCGGGTCCGGCGTCGCTTACTGTCGCTAACGATCTGTTGCCGCTGGGTTACGAGGTCACGATATTCGAACAGTACGCCGTAACCGGCGGCTTGATGCGCACCAATATTCCAGCATTTCGCCTGCCCGCCAACGTTCTGGACGAAGAAATAGGCGACATCGTGAATATGGGTGCCGAGCTGCGCCTGAATTCGCCGGTCAAGAGCATGCGCCGGCTGCTCGAATCGGAAAAATTCGATGCCATTTTCGTGGGCTCGGGTGCGCCGAAGGGCAAGGAACTCGACCTGCCGGGCCGTCACGACACCGATCGAGTGCATATCGGCATCACATGGCTCGAGTCGGTGGCCTTCGGCCATGTCGAACGCATCGGTGAGCGGGTTCTGATCATCGGCGTCGGCAATACGGCGATGGACTGCTGTCGCAGTTCGTTGCGCCTGGGCGCCAAGGACGTGAAGGTCATGGCGCGTAAGCCGCGGCAGTTCTTCAAGGCTTCGGAGTGGGAACTCGAAGACGCCGAACAGGAAAACGTGGCAATCGTCGTCAATCACGCGCCCAAGTCGTTCGTCACCGAAGGCGGCAAGCTCAAGGGCATGATGTTCGAGAAATTGGAATACGATGTCGAGAACGGCGATATTACCGCGACCCGCCATCTAGGCGATGTCTTCTTTCCCTGCGACGACGTCATTCTAGCGATCGGTCAGGAAAATGCTTTTCCCTGGATCGAAAAGGACATCGGCCTCGAGTTCGACAAATGGAATATACCGAAGGTGGACAAGGTCTCCTTTCAATCAACACTTGCGCAGGTGTTCTTCGGCGGCGACGCGGCGTTCGGACCCAAGAACATCATCTGGTCCGTGGAACACGGCCATCAGGCGGCCATTTCGATTCACAAGTTCTGCCATGACGAAGCCGTCCAAGCGCGTATGCCGCGCGGCGTGACGCTTTCCAGCCGCAAGATGGGCATGCACGAATGGGCGTATAAGAACGAGTACAACGGTGTTGAACGGCGTCTTGTGCCTCACGTGGGGCTCGTCGAGCGCTTCAAGAAGATCAACATCGAAGTGGAGTTGGGGTTTACGGCCGAAGAGGCGGCGCTGGAAGTACAGCGCTGTTTGAATTGCGATGTGCAAACGGTGTTCGCGGCGAAGCTGTGCATCGAGTGCGACGCCTGCATCGACATTTGCCCGGTCGATTGTCTCACCATCACCCAGAACGGCACGGAGATGGAATTGCGCGCCCAGTTGACGGCGCCGGCGATCAATCTATCGCAGGCGCTGTATGTCTCGGCGCCGCTGCCGCAAACGGCACGCGTCATGGTCAAGGATGAGGACGTCTGTGTGCATTGCGGATTGTGCGCGGAACGCTGCCCGACCGCGGCCTGGGACATGCAAAAATCGACCATCCGCATTCCGCACGCCACCGACCAGGAGGTCTCGGCATGCCCGGCCTGATTGCCAACGCCAATCGTGTGAACGATTTCGTGGTGAAGTTCGCCAATGTGAACGGCACAGGCTCGGCCAGCGCGAACTCACTGGTGATGAAGGCGATCTTCCGCATGGGTGTCCCAGTCACCGGCAAGAACTACTTTCCTTCGAACATTCAAGGTTTGCCCACCTGGTATGAAATTCGCGTCACCCGCGATGCCTATGCCGCGCGCGCCTCGCAGGTCGACATCATGGTGGCGATGAACGCCGAGACCTATTCTCGGGACGTACGCGAATTGAATTCCGGCGGCTATCTGATTTACGACTCGACCTGGCCGCGCAGTGCTCTGCTGCAGCGTGGCGATATCACCGTGATCGAGGTGCCGCTGGCTAAATTGGTCAACGAGAATTTCGACGGCGTACGGAACCGCATTCTATTGAAGAACATCGCCTACGCCGGGGTGCTCGCCGCGCTGATCGACGTGGATCTCGAGGTGATCAGCGGCCTGCTGAGCGAGAGCTACGGCAAGAAGCCGACATTGCTGGATTCGAACACCAAGGCGCTGCGCTTGGGTTACGACTACGTCAAAAAGCACCTGACCTCGCCGCTGAACTTGCGGGTCCAGCATATGGACAAGACCCGCGGCCACATCATGATGGACGGCAATACGGCCGCCGGCTTGGGATGCGTGTACGCCGGTGCAACCGTCGGTGCTTGGTATCCCATCACGCCGTCGACGTCGCTGATGGACGCCTTCAAGGGCTTTTGCGAGCGCTTCCGCGTCGATCCCAAGACCGGTGAACGCAATTTTGCGGTGCTGCAGGCCGAGGATGAACTTGCCGCCGTCGGCATGGTGCTGGGCGCATCGTGGAACGGTGCGCGGGCCTTCACCCCCACCAGCGGACCGGGCATTTCGCTGATGAATGAGTTCGTCGGCCTCGCGTACTACGCCGAGGTACCCTGCGTGATATTCGATGTGCAGCGGGTCGGGCCTTCCACTGGCATGCCGACGCGCACGCAGCAGTCGGACATCATGCTGTGCGCGTATGCATCGCACGGCGACACGCGGCACGTGCTGCTGTTCCCCGCAAACCCCGAGGAATGCTTTTACCTGGCCGTGCAGGCCTTCGATATTGCCGAGCGCCTGCAGACGCCGGTTTTCGTGATGTCGGATCTGGATATCGGCATGAACGATTGGATGTGTCCGGACCTGCAATGGGATGATGCGTACAGGCCCGATCGGGGCAAGATACTGTCGCCGGAGGAGCTTGCGGGCCTTGAAAAATTTTACCGCTACGTGGATCGCGACGACGATGCGATTACGTATCGCACGCTGCCGGGAACCAGTTCCAAGGGCGCCTTCTTCACGCGCGGCTCGGGACACAATCAATACGGTGGGTATACCGAGGATTCCGCCGAATACCAGGTGGTACTCGACCGGCTGAAGCGAAAATTTGTGAGCGCACCGAAATATCTGCCGAAACCTGTGATGATGGGCAGAGGCGGCAGCGAGGTTGGGATCGTGAGCCTCGGCAGCTGCGACGGTGCAATTCGCGAGGCACTCGACATTCTCGGGAGGCAGAAAATCGACTTGGATTATCTGCGCGTCAAATCGTTTCCGTTCAATAACGACGTCGAAGTATTCCTGAGGACGCATTCCACCATTTTCGTCGTCGAGCAGAATCGCGACGCGCAATTCAGGTCGCTGTTGACGCTCGAGACGACGGTGGATAAATCAAAGCTCAATTCCATTTTGAGCTACAGCGGATTGCCGATGTCGGCTGAACCGATCGTCAACGAAATTCGCGCCAAACTCGCCGAGGCGCCGCGCCTGTCAGCCGTGCCGCGCAAAATCTAAGAGCTAACATGTCATACATCAACAAGCCCAAAGTCGCCCATCCGTCGCTGCCGGTCAACACGCTGGGAATGACGCGTCGGCAATACGAGGGCAGTATGTCGACGCTGTGCGCCGGCTGCGGCCACGATTCGGTGACGGCGTCCATTATCGAAGCCTGTTGGGGTCTGTCGTTGCGGCCCGAGCAGTTGGTCAAGCTGTCCGGCATCGGTTGCTCGTCGAAGACCACGGCTTACTTTGTCAGCGGGTCGCATGGATTCAATTCGGTGCACGGCCGCATGCCCTCGATTGCCAGCGGCGCGAATGCCGCAAACCGCAAGCTCACCTACGTCGGCGTATCCGGGGACGGCGATTCGCTGTCGATCGGCATCGGTCAATTAGTGCATGCCATCCGCCGCAATATCAACATGCTGTACTTGATCGAAAACAACGGCGTGTATGGCTTGACCAAGGGCCAGTTCTCGGCTTCAGCGGATATCGGCACCAAGGCCAAGCGGGGCGACGTGAATGCCTCACCGCCGATCGACCCGGTGCTGTTGGCGCTGACCCTGGGTGCGACGTTCGTGGCGCGCAGCTTCTCCGGTGACAAGGCGCAGCTCGTACCGCTGATCCAGGCTGGCTTGCGTCACAATGGATTCGCCTTGATTGACGTGTTATCGCCCTGTGTCACGTTCAATGATCATGAGGGTTCGACCAAGAGCTATACCTATACGCGAGAGCACTATCACGCGGCGGTCGAAGCGGATTTCGTGCCCTTGGCGCAGGAGATTGCGGTGGACTATGCGGCCGGCGAGTCGATTCCGGTGAGTCTGCACGACGGCAGCCAGGTCATTTTGCGCAAGCTCGATCCGGATTACGATCCCACGGATCGGACGGCCGCCTACAATTATATTGGCAACAAGCTCAAGAATAACGAGTATGTAACCGGTCTCATTCACATCGATGAGTCCGACTCGACCGAGTTCCACAATTTGAACCACACGGCCGAAGCGCCGCTGAATAGTATTCCGTTTGAGAAACTATCGCCGGGCCGCGCCGCGCTCGACAAGCTGATGGGCCGGTATCGCTAACTCCACTGACCCGTCTGAAGGGTGGTGGGCGCGTAATTCGAAAAAGACCAACGTAGCGCCAGGGCCGCCTCGCGCCGCCAGCCGCGCACGACATGGAATCGCCACAGGCGCTCGGCCCCGGGAAATCGCTGCGCCGCCGCGGCATTCCAATCAACCTCGGCCGAACCCTGCAGCTGCAGCAGGTCGCCGCTCTCGAAATCAACGAACAGCAGTGAAGCTCTCGGTTCCACCAGCAGATTGCCGAGGGTGTTGAAATAGCGGTTGCCGGGAAAGTCCGGAATCGTCAATATCTCGCCGCCGCGGTCGCCGTCGATGCGCACGAAGCCAGGCCGGCCGCCGCGATGCGAAATGTCCGCACCGTACGCGGCGCCGTCGCGTGCTCTGGAGTGGCTCGCGACAAAAAATGTGTCCGCAGCCGCAATGGCAGCTCGAGCTGCGCCATCCAGGTGGTCGAATGCTTGGGCTGTAGTGGCAGGGGGCTTGGACTTCCCGATTTGGTTCTCGGCGATGGTTCGCCGCTGAATGTATTGCGGACAATTGCCGAAGCTCTGCGCGACGGCAACACGAATACCGGCCGCATCGCGGTCGACAATTTTGCCGTTGACGCGGATGCGCCCCCGGGTTGATAGATCGATGCCGAGCAGACCGATGTCTCGGCCAGCCACCAGTGCCTGCGCGGCGGGATCACCGGGCCCTGGCAATGCTGCGATTTGCAGGGTCAACGCGTCCGGCGACTGTATAAAGCCCGGCTGTCCCATGAGCAGGCTGGCCAGCGGCCAGCCGGCCGAATCCATGGCACCGACAAAAAGGTACGGCAGTTGCGAGAGCAAGTGCCGGTATTGCACATGCATCGACTCACGGATGCCGCTGCCGCGCGGGCCGCCGCCAGCCAGTGCCTGCGCGGCGAGCTCATCGGCGTTGAAGTGCGATCCCTCCATGGCAGCCTCAGATGCCTGCCGGAATGGGCGACGACGGCATGGGCTTGAAGTGCGGCAAGGCCTCGACGCGGCGCAGCCACGCCAGCAGCGATGCATGGTCGCCGAGCGCGATGCCGCCTTCGGGCGCATGCGCCACATAGGAAAGAACGATTTCAGTGGCGGTCACAATCAACTCCTGACCCAGTTCTAACAACAGTCAGCGATTCTACTATTCCAATATACGTATTAAAGAGGATAAAATGAAACTCACAATTCCATAACTCGGAATAATATGTGGATCGACTCGAGGAACTCGCCACTTTCGTAGCTGTTATCGAGGCCGGGAGTCTGGTCGCTGCGTCGCGGCGATTGCGGAGTTCGCCGCCCGCGGTAACCCGCGCGCTCAGGGCCCTGGAAGATCGCATGGGAGTGCGGCTGGTGGAACGCACCACGCGCCGACTGTCGCCCACCGAAGCGGGTACCGCGCTTGTCGATCGTGCGCGCACCCTGCTGGCGGACTACGAGCAAGTCCTGGCCGGCGCGGCACAGGCCCAGGTACAGGGGGTGCTGCGAATTACCGCCCCGGTGCAGTTTGGCCGCCGCCATGTGGCACCCATCGTGTCGGCATTCCTCAACGCTTACCCGGATGTGCGCATCGAACTCAGACTCAATGACCTCAATCTCGACCTCATCGACGAGGGACTGGATTTGGCCGTTCGTATTGGTCCACTGGCGGATTCGAGCTTGGTTGCGCGGCCTGTGGGCAGTGTGCGGCGAGTGGTTGTGGCGAGCCCAGCCTATATTGCGCGGCGCGGCGTACCGCGAGCGCCTTCGGACCTCGCGATGCATGACACGATTTTCGGCCTGGCGCGCTCACCGTCCCTCGAATGGCGCTTCGGCCCATCGCAACGTGGCGCCGTCGTTAGGCTCGCTCCGCGTCTGCTCGTCGATGATGTCGACGCGCAGTTGCAGGCGGCGCGAGCCGGTCGCGGCATAGCGCGCCTGCTGTCCTATCAGGTGACGGAAGAGTTGGCCGACGGTACACTGCTGCGGCTACTGAAGGAATTCGAGCCTGATCCTTTGCCGGTGCAGTTGGTCACCTTGAGCCGCAGCTACAGGGCGCCCAAAGTTCGCGCCTTTCTGGATATGGCTTCGACCACGTTTCGCGACGTGGACGTCATTCGCTGAAGACGCGACCGTCACCAGTCACGACCGCTATGGGCCACGCCGCTCAGGGCTGCAGGCGTGTAACCGTCCACGGCGTGCCCGATCCGGTCTCAGTGTGATCGGGCAGCACTTTAGTCCAGCGCGCCCGATCGTGGATGCGGAACTCGCCTTCGACCCAGAGTTCCACGGCATCCGTGTATAGCCGATAGCCGCCCCAGTTGGGCGGCCGGGGCACATCGACGCTGACAGTATCGGGCTCTGCGCTGCCCGGGCCTGAGTAGGGAATCCCGAACCGGCGCGCTGCCGTGGCGACGCTTTGCTCGAGAGCATGTCGCGATCCCACCGGTTGGCTTTGTTCGCTGGCCCAAGCGCCTATACGGCTCTGCCAGGGCCGGGTGCGGAAGTAGGCGTCATTCTCAGCGTCCGAGAGCAATTCGACCCGGCCCTCGGCGCGCACCTGACGATGGCGATGATCCCAGTGAAACACGGCCGCCGCCCGGCGGTTGGTATCGAGTTCCCGCCCCTTACGCGAGCGATAGTTGCTATAGAAGAGGATAAAACCGGGCAGGGAGTTGATTTCCTTGCAGAGGACGACCCGCGCCGATGGGTAACCGCGGCCGTCTACCGTGGCCAACACCATGGCATTCGGGTTGGGTTGAGCGGCATCTAGCCTGGCTTGGGCCAACCACTGTGCCGCCAGGGTCAAGGGGTTCGCCGGCAGTGGGTCCGGCAGGGTTTCCGTCCAAAATGTCTTTATGCTGCCGCTCATATGAGAATGTTAGCCGTGCCGCCGGCCTTGCGATAGCTGTGGGCGGCCAGTACAACGGGGTCGGCAAAAATTGGGGACCTTACCGGTATGAATCTGGATGAATTGCGAACGGAGTTGACCGATCTCGACGGACGGCTGGTGGAGCTGGTTGCGCGCCGTCAGGAATTGAGCGAACAAGTGGCGGCCGTCAAACGGGCCACCGGGCGCGCGACCCGCGACTTCGGGCGCGAGCGCGAGGTAATCCTGCGCGGCCGCAACGCGGCATCGCGGCTGGGAGTGTCACCGGATCTGGCGGAATCGCTGCTTCGGCAACTCATTCAATCATCCCTGGCGACCCAGGAGCATGCGCGGGTCGCTGCCCAGGCGCACGGCAGCGGCAAGCGGGCCCTGGTAATCGGCGGTCACGGCAAGATGGGGGGCTGGTTCGCGGAATTCCTGGCCTCGCAAGGGTTTCGGGTTGCGATTGCCGATCCCCTGGGGGGTCTTCCTGGGTTCGATACCGTGGCGGATTGGCAGAGCGATCCGTTGGATTTCGACTTAATTGTGCTGGCAACCCCCCTTAGCGCCACGACGCGACTGCTCGAGTTCTTGGCGCAGCGCGCACCGCGCGGCCTGATCTTCGACCTGGGCTCGCTCAAGACGCCGCTGCGCGCCGGCCTCGATGCGTTGGTCAAGGCCGGCTGTCGCGTGACCTCTCTGCACCCCATGTTCGGGCCGGACACAGTACTGCTGTCCGGACGGCACGTGATTTTCATTGATTTAGGCAATGCCGAGGCGCTGCAGGAGGCTCAGGAATTGTTCGCTCCGACCATGGCGGAGCGCGTCGTCATGGGCCTCGACGAACATGATCGCTTGATCGCCTATGTATTGGGATTGTCGCATGCGCTCAACATCGCCTTCTTCACGGCGCTCGCCGACAGCGGCGAAGCGGCTCCGCGGTTGGCCAAGCTGTCGAGCACTACGTTTGATTCACAACTGGAAGTGGCGAACCGAGTGGCTGCGGAAAGTCCCGACTTGTATTACGAAATCCAGAGCTTGAACCAATACGGCAGCGAGTCTTTGCTCGCTCTACAGCAGGCGGTGGAACGTCTGGTGGCGACGGTGAAGGCGGGCGACGCCAAGGAATTCACCGCCATCATGAATCGTGGACGAGCGTACTTGGATGTGCGGGCGGCGGCGCGTGCCGGCTGACGGCAGCTGACAGGGGTTTCGGATATGGATGACTTGCTACGGGATAACGAAGAGCTCAAGAAGCGCGTGGCGGAAATGACCGCCGAGGCCGCTAACAATGAGAGCATCCTAAAGCGTACGCAGGCGCGCGAGTTGACGCTGCTCCGAGCGGACAGCCTGGCGCAGCTGCTGCGCACCATGGTGGACGGACTGCGTGAGTCCTACGCGTTGGACGCGGTCAGTGTCGTGTTGCTCGATCCGGAGCATGAGGTCCGGCACCTGCTGCTGGCCGGCGGCGACAGGCCCGAGGAGTTCAAGCAGATTTTCTTCGTCGATTCCTTGATCGGGCTTGCGCCGCAGTTGACTGCGCTGCATAGACCGTGGCTTGGGCCCTATGTCGGCGCCGATCACCATCTGTTGTTTCCCGGCTCGACGAACCTCAAGAGCGCGGCGCTGTTGCCCCTGCCGCGCAAGGACCGCGCGACCGGCGCCCTGTGCTTCGGCAGCCGCGATCCGTCGCGCTTTACGCGCCATCACGGCACGGAATTTCTGGCGCACCTAGGCGCCGTGGCTGCCGTGTGCATCGAGAATTCCGTCAATCGCGCGCGCTTGCTGCGCGCCGGCATCACCGATTTTCTGACCGGTTGCCACAACCGGCGCTACTTGCAACAACGCCTGAAGGAGGAGTTGGCGCGCGCGCAACGGCGCGCCGGAAGCATTGCCTGTTTGATGATCGACATCGACCGCTTCAAGAGCATCAATGACGGTTACGGGCACCTGGCGGGCGACAATGCGCTCAAGGAGATTGCACTGCGCGTGGAATCCCAAATTCGCAGCATGGACACGGCCGCGCGCTTCGGCGGCGATGAGTTGGCGATCCTGCTGCCGGACACGGGGGCGACGGAGGCCACAGTCCTGGCCGAACGCATTCGCGAAGTCATCGCCGCCGTGCCGTTCTCGCTTACGGCGCAGATCGACCGCAGCTTGACAGTGTCGGTGGGCGTCGCAGCGGCGGCACCGGGCCGCCATGAAACGGACTTGAAGGCGTTGGCCGACCGCCTGCTGGCCGACGCCGATGCGGCGTTGTATCGAGCCAAGGCGCTTGGCCGAAATCGGGTGCAGGTGGGCGCCGGCTGATCACGGCCGCGAGCGCGGTCCGGCCGCGGCTTCGAGGCGGCGGGCCGCACTTAGGAGGTGATGTGCCGCTCGCGACGCATCAGCATCAAGAACAAGGGGACACCGATCAGTGCGGTCAGTGCGCCGACCGGAAGTTGCCGAGGTGCGGCGGCTATGCGCGCCAAAGTGTCCGCCAGCGTGAGCAACGTGCCGCCCAACAAAATCGACGCTGGTACGACCACGCGGTGATTGCTGCCGGCGACAAGACGAACCAGGTGCGGGGTGACCAGGCCGATGAATCCAATACCTCCTGCAGTGGTGACTGCAGTGGCGGTGAGCGCCGCAGTGGCGCCGAACAGCGCGATTCGCGCCGGCGAGAGTGCCACTCCCAAGGCTTGCGATTCGATTTCGCCGCGCGCCAGCACGTTCAAGCTGCGTGCGCCGGCGATCGCGAGTCCGCCCAATCCCAGCAACATGCCCAATGCCCCGGGCGAGAAAGACGCAAAGGATAAATCGCCCATCAGCCAGAACAGCATGCCGCGCAACTTGGTCTCATCGCCGAGCGCCAGCATCAGGCTGACGATCGCGGCGCAGCCTGAGGCCACCACCACGCCGTTGAGCAGTAGTCTTTGCGGGGTCCAGCCGCCGCGCGCGTGCGCCAGCGCAAACACCAAGAGAGTCGCACCCAGCGCTCCCGTGCCCGCCGACCAATCGACGATCAGACCGCCGAATCCCATAAGCATCGCAGCGAGCGCCGCTACGGCGGCGCCGCCGGAAATCCCCAAAACATAGGGATCTGCCAGAGGATTGCGCAGCAAAACCTGCATGAGCACGCCGGCGAGCGCAAGCAACCCTCCGGTGCTGAATGCGTTGAGGGCGCGTGGCAGGCGTAGATTCACGATTACCTCGCGTGCCACCGAATCCTGACCGCCGAACAAGGCGCCCAGCGCGCTGCTGAGCGTCACAGACGTGCTGCCCACCGAAATGGCGAGGCCGAGGCTCAGGAGGGAAGTGAACGCCAATAAAGGCAGCAATCTGCTCGGTCTCATGTGCCGCTTACCATAGGGCGCTTGCGCGGCGACCACAAGCACCCGGTGATATGGAACAATTGCGCCAATGTCCATTCAGCCCACCATCGACTACATCGACAAAGACGGCTTCCGCGCCAATGTGGGAATCGTCCTGACGCACGGGTCCGGAGAAGTGTTTTTGGGCGGCCGCGTCGGTGGACGCGGCTGGCAGTTCCCCCAGGGCGGCGTCAACCGCGGTGAGCGTGTCGAGGAGGCATTGTTTCGCGAGCTCAACGAGGAAATCGGCTTGGAGCCCGGGGACGTGGAGGTGATGGGCTCGACCCGCGGCTGGCTGCGCTATCGTCTGCCGCGGCAGTACGTACGCGACCGCTGCATCGGGCAGAAACAACGCTGGTTTCTGCTGCGGCTCGTGGGCGAGGAATCAAAGATCCGGTTCGATGCTACGTCCACACCGGAATTTGACCGCTGGCGCTGGTCAGACTATTGGACGCCGGTGCGTGAAGTCGTGTATTTCAAACGACGGGTATATGTCCGGGCGTTGCACGACCTGGGCAATATGCTGTTCCCCGACGGTTTGCCGCCGTACCCTGAATGGTGGCAGGAAATCAGCATGAACCCGTAGATTCGGTGCGAAGCGCTTAACCAGGCTTCAGCACCGCAAGCAGCACGATCGCGATCAACAGCAGCGAAGGCAGTTCGTTGAAGCCGCGATACCACTTGGCGGTGTGCGTGTTGCGGTTCTGCGCGAAATCCTGCATGAGCTTGTAGCAAAACAGGTGGTAGGCGATCACCAGCAGCACCACCAACAGCTTTAGCCGAAGCCATCCCATGGAAAGGTAAGCGGGCGCCGCCGCCAGCATGGCTGCGCCGAAACTCAGGGCCAGGGCAGCGCCAATGGTCATGAGGGCAAACAGCCGCCGTTCCATGATGCGGAAGCGCTCGATGCTGATCGAGTCCGTCGCGTCCGCGTGATACACGTACAGCCGGGGCAAGTAAAACAGACCCGCGAACCACGCGACCACGGCGATGATGTGAAATGCCTTGAGCCAGAGCATGAGTGTTCCGTTGTGCTTGCGCGCCGATGATACCGCGATGGGGGCCCATGCGTCCTCGAGTGCAGACTTTAGCCCGCGAGCCCCAAAGGTCTGTCTTTGGTGGCGCCGCTTCGTGTAATGTCTCGCAGGGGCAGGCTGCGGCGCGGAATTGAGTATGGCGGATTCGTTCGGCAAATTGGTTGTCAGATCGCATTCGCCGAGGCGTCGAGCCGTGCTGCTGGGCCTGGCCGTTTGCCTGGGTCTGCCCGTGCTGTATGCGGCCTTCGAAGTGGGCCGATATGACGCCGGCTTTCGCGTCGTCGATTCGGTGCGCGGTGCATTGTCAGCAAGCGCGCGCATTCGCGGCCTTGAGGCGTTGAACGAGAAGCAGCGTGCCCAATTGGAAGCGGCGGAAGTCGCGCGACGAGTGGATCGCGAGGGGTATAAACAGGTCGAGCGCAGTCTGGGCGACATGCAAAGCCAAATCGCACGCCTGAATCAGGACTTGTCGTTCTATCGGGGCCTGGTGCAGCCCGAATCGATCATCCACGTCAAGGTGCAGCAGATGCAGATCGTACCGCAGGCGGCCGCAGGTCAATTTCACTTGAAATTCGTGTTGATGCAGACCGGCAAGCCCGATGCCGTCGTGGCGGGCAATGCCGCGATCACCATCGATGGCCTGATGAACGGCAAGCCGCTGGCGCTGGCATTTGCGCAGCTGACGCCTACCCGGCGCGTCAGCCTGGCATACTCCTTTCGCTACTTTCAGGACTACGATGAGCTCATCCAGTTGCCCCGAGGGTTCGAGCCAACGCGCGTGGGGGTCGAGATTCACAGCAGCAGAGACCGGGATGTAAGCCATAGTTTCCGGCAGGCCTTCGTTTGGAAAGCCCAGGGAATGTCGGTCGAAACAGAGGCCAATCCAGCAGGCAAGGGTGACGCAAATGTTCAAACAGAAACAGAGTAAGAACGCGAAGGTCGACACTTTGATCGGCCCCAAGACCCGCATCAACGGCGACGTGGAATTCAGCGGTGGTCTGCATCTCGACGGCTACATCAACGGCAACGTCAAGGGCGACTCGAGCGCAGATACCTTCCTGTCCGTAAGCCAGCAGGGCAGCATCGAGGGGTCCGTGATCGCGCCCAATGTCATCCTCAACGGCGTCGTCAAGGGGGACATCGAGGCGAGCGAGCGGGTTGAACTCGGCGCCCAGTCGCGGGTTTTGGGCAATGTTAACTACACCATCATTGAAACGGCCGTTGGCGCCCAAATCAATGGAAAACTGATCCATCGGGGCAATGGGGGGAGCGGTAGAGGTGAACCCGGTCCCAAAGAGAGCGCGGAACTTTGATTGGCCGGCGGCCGGCGGGGTAGAATGCAGACATGAGCGCAACATCAGAATCTGTCGGTGCGGGCGATTTGGCCCCATCCCCGCCCAATGTGCTGGTTTTTACGGACGCTGCGGCCGGCAAGGTGGGTGATCTGATCCGTGAGGAAGCGAACCCAAACCTCAAGCTGAGGGTATTCGTTTCCGGAGGCGGCTGCTCGGGCTTCCAATACGGGTTTACCTTCGACGAGAAGATCGAGGACGGCGATTTCTGCGTCGAAAATCACGGAGTGCAGCTGCTGGTCGATCCTATGAGTGCGCAATACCTGATGGGCGCTGAGATCGACTACAAAGAGGATCTGCAGGGCGCCCAGTTCGTCATTCGTAACCCAAACGCGAAAACAACCTGCGGTTGCGGGTCTTCATTCTCGGCCTAAGAATGTTGCTCCAGTAGATGAGCGGCGGCCGTGTCGTACCCGACGTGCTCGCCGCCGTCGATTTAGGTTCCAACAGCTTTCATATGGTGGTCGCGCGTCATTCGCACGGCCAGCTGGTCATTCTGGATCGACTCCGAGAAATGGTACGTCTGGCCGCGGGCTTGGGCGACAGCGGACGTTTGGACGACGCCGCCACGGAACGCGCGCTGCGCTGCCTCGAGCGCTTTGGGCAGCGGCTGCGCGCCATGCATGCCGACAGTGTGCGCGTGGTGGGCACGAGTTCCTTGCGGCGGGCCAAGCGCAAGCGCTGGTTCCTAGAGCGCGCCCGCGCCGCGCTCGGTCACCCGATAGAGATTATTTCCGGGTTGGAAGAGGCGCGGTTGATTTACGCCGGCGTGGCGCACACTAGTCCGATGAGCCCGGACAAACGCCTGATAATCGACATCGGCGGCGGTTCTACCGAGGCCGTGATCGGCGAGGGCTTCAGTCCGTTGCTGCTGGAAAGCCTGTCCGTGGGCTGCGTGGGCTTGAGCACCGTTTGCTTCGATGACGGCAAGATTTCGGAAAAGCGCTTCGAGCGCGCGCGCACCGCCGTCAGGCTCGAGCTCGAGCCGATTCAAGAGGCCTACCGCAAGCTCGGTTGGCTGCAGGCATTCGGCAGTTCCGGAACGGTGCGGGTGATCGGCGACGTATTGCGCCGGCTCAATCCGGAATCGCCGCGTATCACCCTCGACAACCTGCGGCTGCTCGCCGAGCGCGTGATCGCGGCCGGCCATGTGGACGAGCTGGATCTTCCGGACGTGGATGCGGAGCGCGCCCCGGTGTTTCCCGCCGGTCTTGCGATACTGCTGGAAATCGTCGAGAACTTCGGCATCGACCGTGTCCGAGTCGCAGAAGGCGCCATGCGCGAAGGCCTGCTGTACGATCTCATGGGCCGGTTCACCGACGAAGACGCCCGCGTGCGCAGTGTGCGCGCCATGGAGCTGCGGTATCACGTCGACGGCGAGCAGGCGGACCGAGTCGAGAAAACGGCGGTCGCGCTGCTCGAGCAAGTCGAGTCCGAGTGGGGACTGGAGGATCCGCTGGCCGAATCCGTGCTGCGCTGGGCGGCGCGGCTGCATGAGTGCGGCCTCGACATCGCACACTCCAAGTACCATCGGCACAGTGCGTACCTGCTGCAGCATGCGGACATGTCGGGGTTCCCGCGCGAAGAACAGTTGTTGCTGTCTGCCTTGGTCGGCGGACACCGACGGCAATTGTCATTCGAATCGCTGGAAGATTTGCTGCCGCCGTGGGATCGTCATGCGGAATTTTTAATCGTGTTGCTGCGGCTCGCGGTGCTGCTGCACCGGGGACGCAGCCCGCAGCCGCTTCCGCACGTGCGGCTCAAAGTGAAGGGCCGGACCGTGAACATGGAACTGCCGCAGGGCTGGATGAAGGAGCACCCGCTCACCCTCGAGGATCTCGAACAAGAGCGGCAGTACTTGAAGGATGCCGGCTTTCGCCTGAACATCGTCTGAGCCGGCGTGCCGGCGCCGGTGACGACCACTGCTTAATATCCTCCGGTGAATCAGGCGTCGATGAACGCCACGCGCTCGTCGTACAGGTTGAGGAGCCGCGCTTGCGCACTCAAGTTTTCGATGTGTGCAGCGCGTGCATAGTGGCCCTCGGAATTCATGACCCAGGCTTGCACGTCGTCGGTCAGGTACAAATTCAAATCTTCGGCTACGCGAGCCTGCAATTCCGGCCCCTCCACCGGGAAGGCGACCTCGATGCGGCGGAATAAATTTCTATCCATCCAATCGGCGCTGCCGCAGTAAATCTCGCGCTCGCCGGCGTTCTCAAAATAATAGACGCGGGAATGCTCGAGGAAACGGCCGACGATGGACCGTACCTTGATGCGCTCAGAGACGCCGGGCACGCCGGGCCGCAGGCAGCACACCCCGCGCACGATGAGATCGATAGTCACGCCGGCGCGCGAGGCTCGGTAGAGTGCCTGGATGATTGTGGGTTCGGTGAGTGCGTTAAGCTTGGCAATGATGCGGGCCGGCCGGCCCGCACCGGCATGGGTGGATTCCCGCTCGATCTTAGCGAGCAGTGCTTGGTGCAGGCTAAAAGGTGCATGCAGCAGCTTGCGCAGGCGCGGCACGCGCGTAAGGCCGGTCAATTGCAGAAAGATTTCGTGAATGTCCTCGCCGGTGGATTCGTCGGCGGTCATCAGGCCGTAATCGGTGTAGAGGCGCGCGGTCTTGTGATGATAATTGCCGGTGCCCAAGTGGCAGTAGCGCCGTAGACCCCGGTCCTCGCGGCGCACGACCATGACGAGTTTGGCGTGCGTCTTGTAGCCGAATACGCCGTACATCACATGCGCTCCCGCTTCCTGCAGCCGGGTCGCGAGTTCGATGTTGGCTTCCTCATCGAAGCGCGCGCGCAGCTCGATGATGACTGTGACGTCCTTGCCGGCCTGGGCCGCATCGGCAAGCGCGCCGACGATGGTGGAGTCGCTGCCGGCCCGATACAAGGTTTGCTTGATGGCCAGCACATGCGGGTCGCCGGCAGCCTGCTTGATGAAATCCGCAACGGGACCGAAGCCCTGGAACGGGTGATGCAGCAGCACGTCTCCTGCGCGCAGCGTGGCGAAAATGTCGCTGCCCATGCGCAGGCGCTCGGGGATGCTCGGCACAAACGGCGTGTATTTGAGTTCGGTGCGATCGACAAGATCGTACACCGCCATGAGCCGATTCAAGTTCACCTGTCCGGAGACCTTGTATAGATCGTCGTCGGTGAGCCCAAATTGCCCGAGGAGGTAAGTGAGGATTTCGTCCGGACAGTCGTGCGCCGTCTCCAATCGGACCGCATCGCCGAAGCGGCGCGAGGCAAGCTCGCCTTCCACCGCGCGCAGCAGATCGTCGACTTCTTCCTGCTCGACGAATAAATCGCTGTTGCGGGTCACGCGAAATTGATAGCAGCCGCGCATGTGCATGCCGGCGAACAGCTTGGAGACGAAGGCCTCGACGATGGTGCCCAAGAAGACAAAATTGCGGCTGCCGAGTTCGTCGGGCAACTTGATCAGGCGCGGCAGGGAACGCGGCGCTTGCACCACCGCAAGCCCGCTGTTGCGGCCGAATCCGTCTTCGCCTTCCACCACCACCGCGAAATTCAAACTCTTGTTGAGTATTTTCGGGAACGGCCGCGCGGGATCCAGCGCCAGCGGACTCAAAACAGGCTCGACCTCGCGGCTAAAATAGTCGGCAAGCCAGGCGGCCTGAGCTTCGGTCCACATGTCCGGTGAAACGAATACCACGCCCTTGCCGGCAAGTTCCGGCATGAGCACGTCGTTCAGCAACTGATACTGCTCGTCGACCAGCCGCATCGCGCGGGCGCGAATTGCCTTCAGCTGCTCCGGAACCGACAAGCCGTCGGGGCCGCCCTGGACGGCACCGGCCTCCAACAGCTCTTTGAGGCTGGCAACCCGGATTTCGAAGAACTCGTCGAGGTTGGCGCAGGAGATACAGAGAAACCGCACTCGTTCGAGCAGCGGGATGCGGCTGTCCTTGGCCTGTTCCAACACCCGCTGATTGAACTCCAGAAATGAGAGTTCGCGATTGATGTAGAGCTGCGGTATCTGCAGGTCGGAGTCGTTCACGGTCGTGTCTGGTTACGCATAACGATACACACCGCCCAAAATTCGTGCGCCTTGGGCACCGGTTACGCTGGCGGCGCTGGAAGTGAATCCTTCGAGAGTGCGTCGCGCGAACCAGGCAAAGGCCACCGCCTCGACGTAGTCCGGGTCTAACCCCAGCGCTGCGGTGGTGGCGACGGGGATCGGTGCGACTAGCCGGGCAATGGCCTCGAGCAAGACTGCGTTGTGCGCGCCGCCGCCGCATAAATAAAGTGATGCGCCCGGTGCGTATTTGCGCACTGCGGCGGCAACCGTCGCGGCCGTGAATTGCAGCAAAGTGGCCTGCACGTCCTCCGGCCTTCGGGAAATGAGTCCCAGCTTGTTCTCGAGCCACGGCAGATTGAAGAGCTCGCGGCCGGTGCTCTTCGGGGGCGGCAGACTCAAGTAGGGTTCGTCCAATAATTGGGCTAGCAGATGGTCGTCGCAGCGTCCGCTGCTCGCCCAGGCCCCGCCGGCATCGAACTCCCTGCCGCGATGCAATGAGATCCAGGCATCGAGCAGCCGATTTGCGGGTCCGGTGTCGAATCCCGTGACCGTGGCGTCGCGTTTCAAGATGGTGATATTGGCAATGCCGCCCAAATTGGCGATGACCCGATCCGCGTCGTCGCTGCGAAATATCTGGTCGTGAAAAACCGGCAGGAGTGGGGCTCCTTGCCCGCCGGCGGCGACGTCGCGGCGGCGAAAATCCGCCACCACCGTGATGCCGGTCATTTCGGTGAGACTGTTGGGATCGCCGATCTGCCAGGTAAACGGCGTCGGCAAGTCGGGACGATGCCGCAGAGTTTGCCCATGGCTGCCGATCGCGGTCACGCGCCCGGGGTTGACACCGGCATCGCGCAACAGGGCGCGCGCAGTCTCGGCAAAGGCCCGTCCCAATTCCACATCGATCTGGCCCAGTTCGTCGAGCGCGACACAGTCGGCGGTATCGAGCAGTGCGCCGATTCGGCGCTTCAATTGTGGATCGAAGGCGGTGGCGCTAGCGGCAATGATGCGCAAAGGCGAGGCATCGAAGTCAACCAGTGCCGCGTCGATGGCGTCCATGCTGGTTCCGGACATCAGGCCAAGATAGAAGCCCATTTGCAACGCCAGTCCGGTCTTATGGATAAATCAGTTGATCGAGATCGGCGCGCGACTGTCGCCCAGTAGTGCAGGCGCATCGTCGAGGACGGCGGAAACTCTGAATACGCCGGCGGGGGCGGATTCGGCGGCCAACGGGCCGACGGCGCGCGTATTTGCGGCGAGTGCCTGTGTGGCGACCGGGCCTGCCTGTGTAACGAGCGGACCGGAGGGCGCGGCGGAAGAATTAAGGGGGGGCGTCAAATCGGCGAGCAGAGATGCCGTCGTGCCGCGAAATGTCTGCAGTGCTTCGGCGCGCAGCGGTTCGGCGCCCGGCAACTGGACTGTCTGCGGATTCTTGTGCACGCCGTTCACCAGGTATTCGTAATGCAGGTGAGGACCGGTGGCAAGACCGGTCATGCCGACGTAGCCTATAACATCGCCCTGCTGCACATGCGAGCCGATGCGCACGTTTCTGGCAAAGCGCGACATGTGGCCGTACAGCGTCGACACGCTGCTGGTGTGAGCTAGGACCACCGCATTGCCGTAGCCGCCTCTGCGCCCCGCAAAACTGACACGTCCGTCGCCGGCAGCGTGCACAGGGGTGCCGGTGGGCGCTGCGTAGTCGGTGCCCATGTGCCCGCGGATGAGATTCAAAATGGGGTGCCGGCGGTGTGGATTGAACACCGAGCTTATTCGCGTGAACTCAACCGGAGCGCGCAAGAAGGCCTTGCGCATCGGCAGACCGTCCGGAGTGTAGTAACCGACGCTGCCGGCATCCGTTACGAAGCGCACCGCCCGGTACACCTTGCCGTTATTGATGAACTCGGCCGCCAGCACCTCGCCGTCGTGAAGGTATTTCCCGTCCTGGTAGATTTGTTCGTAGACTGCCGTGAAGCGATCGCCCTCGCGGATGTCGAGCACGAAGTCGATGTCCCAGGCAAAAACATTGGCGAGTTTCAGCGCAACGACGTCCGATATGTCAGCCGCTTCGGCCGCTTGAAACAGCGACGAATCAATCGTCGCAGCGGCAGTGCGAACCCGCGTCTGCACCGGATTGTCGATCATCCTGGCCGCAAAGCCCGCCTCTTCGCGCACCACCTTGAGCGTCTGGGTTTCGCTAAACCGGCGCGTGAGTTCAGTGATCTCGCCGTCGGTGTGGGTGACCTTGATGGTGTCGCCCGGCCGCAGTAAATCCAGGCTCTGGCGTATGCCGGGCAATTGGCGAATCGCGGCGAGGTCTGCAGTGTCGAGCGCCATGCGGCGGAATATGCCGTCCAGCGTGTCGTTCCTGCCGACAATCACTTCGATGGTCGCACCGACGTTGGCTTGTTGTGCCAAAACCGGGGCGTTTGGCGCCCCGGCCGGGGCATGGGTCGACAAGGCGGAGAGGGTCGTGGCCGGCCCGGCCGGCGAGTTCGGATAGATCAGCGGTGCCGGGGTGTTCGCCAAGGACGTGGGGGAATCGCGCGCGGCGTGCCAGAGAATCAGTGCCGCGCTTGCCGCCGCCGCGTACGGGGCGAGCCGACCCATCAGTTGTTTGAATCGCCGGGCTATGGTTGTCTTTTGAAGATAATTGCGATGCACCAAGGGATACCCGGTTTCCTTACAGCGTTGTAGGCTATCCGGCACCTTCCACGGGGTCAATCAAAAGGCCCTCGTTTGGTGTAGTGGGTCTCGGCCGATGCGGGTTACCCGTAAGCGAGTCACCACTTCGCTGCACGGCTATCTCTCAATGAGGCAGGCAACCCCGGGGCTAGCAGAATTGCCACTGCGACTGCGCGTCGATTCATGCCCCGCAAATATTTTTTCGGACCCGTCAACCAGCGATTGCTGCGGGAAATGCCTAAGTTCCGGTCCGACGATGCGGGTTCGTCTGCAAAAATCCGGCTTGCGAAACTCGACCAATTGCCTTGCAATATTGGAGCGCAGCAAAGAATTAAGACAAGCGGTTGACAGGCCCAAACCCAGGGCTATACTGCGCGCCCTTCCAGCTGAAACGCGTTTTTCGAGACTT